>NZ_JBICYZ010000038.1:0-88989 GCF_043201465.1 Kitasatospora sp. NPDC048298 | reverse complement strand
CACCCGGGCCCCCCGCCCGGGGTTGTGTTCCGGGGGGGGGGGGCCCTCGCCCCCCCCCCCCCCCGGCCGCCCCGGGGGGGGCGGGGGGCCCCCCCCCCCCCGGGGCGCCCCCGGCCCGGTGGGGGACCGGGACCGGATGCGGACCGACGACGTGTCGTCGATCGGTGTCCGAACCGTTCGCCGACGGGCGAACCGCATCGGCCAGAGAACTCTGCACGACGATCACGTGAATGTTCGAGCGCCTCCGGGGGTTGTGAGACACTTCCGTCCGTCTCAGCGCCGTGACCTGGGGTTTGGGACGGCAGGACGGTCAGGTTTGAGAAGCGCGGACGCCGGACGGCCCGGGCCCGGACCCCGTCGCTCACCCGTTCCCCGCCCCCCGTTTCTCGAGTTTGGAGCGCCGCAGTGGGTTCCGCCTGGAAGCAGCTGCCCGAGGAGCTGACCGAGCCCGC
The DNA here is from genome assembly GCF_043201465.1 of Kitasatospora sp. NPDC048298. Classification (NCBI taxonomy): domain Bacteria; kingdom Bacillati; phylum Actinomycetota; class Actinomycetes; order Kitasatosporales; family Streptomycetaceae; genus Kitasatospora; species Kitasatospora sp. NPDC048298. Next base: position 88,537 of record NZ_JBICYZ010000038.1, on the reverse strand, counting down.
CCGACGCCTGGCGGAGGAGCTCCGGACGATCAAGGACGCCGCCGGGCTTTCGCTGTCCGAGCTGGCCACCCGAACGCACTACAGCCGGGCCTCCTGGGAGCGCTGGCTCAACGGCAAACGGATCGTCACCGAGCAGGCGCTGGAGGCGCTGGTCGGGACGGTCGACTGCGACGGGGCCGCGCTGCGGGCGCTGTGGCGCCGTGCGGTGGCGGAGCCGTCGACGGTGGCCCCGGCAGTGGCCACGGGCGCGGACGCGGACGCGGACGCGGGCAGGGCCGAAGGCGGGAGCGAGGGCGGCGGCCTGGAGCGGCCGGCCGTCGCCGAGGAGCCCCCGGGCGCCGGGGAAGCCCCCGCGGAGGAACCCGCCGACGAGGCAGCGGTGTCCGGGCAGGAGCCGGGACCCGCCCCCCTCGCCTGGTGGCGGCGCCCGGCGGCGCTGCTCGCCGGCGCGGCCGTGCTGGCGCTGCTGCTGGTGCTGGTGGGCCTGCGGTTCAACCGGCACGACGAGCAGGCCTCGGCGGCCGCCGAGCCGGCCGTGTCGCCCACCGCCGCCGCTGCCACCGCCAAGAGCGATCCGGCCTGCCAGGGCGTCGGCTGCGCCCACAAGGACCCGAAGACCACCGGCTGCGGCAAGGACGCCCGGACCCTGCAGACCCAGGTGATCGGCAAGGTGGTCGTCTACCTCCGGTACAGCCAGACATGCCGGGCCGCCTGGGCGGCCATCACCGAGGGCCAGCCGAAGGACTACGCCACGATCACCGACGGCAACGGCGACAGCGAGACGGCGCTCATCCACTGGGGCTACGACAACTACTCGCCGATGCTGAACGCGGCGGACCCGGCCGTCACCTTCCAGGTCTGCGGGTACCAGCCGGCCGGGCACGACTGCACCGCGGTGGTCGCCGACCTGGCCGCGGTGGTGGCCTCCACCCCGATCCCGATCGGAGCGGCCTCTCCCCCGCCGGGCGCCGGCGCGGGAGCCCCCACGACCCCGGCCCCGGCCACGCCGGCCGCCCCGGCGCCCACTGAACCGGCGGCGCCCATCGAACCGGTGACTCCCGCCGAGCCGGCGGGCCCGTCCCAGTCGGCGGGCCCGTCCCAGCCCGCCTCCTAGTCGAGGTAGCCGCGCAGCTGCTCGGCGTAGGCGTGGTCGCGGAGCTTGACCAGGGTCTTCGACTCGATCTGGCGGATCCGCTCCCGCGTCACGCCGAACACCGCGCCGATCTCCTCCAGCGTGCGCGGGCGGCCGTCGTCCAGCCCGTAGCGGAGCTGGACGACCTGGCGCTCCCGCTCCCCCAGGGTGGCCAGGACGGCCTCCAGGTGCTGGCGCAGCAGCAGGAAGGTCGCGGACTCGGCGGGCGAGGCGGCGTCGGCGTCCTCGATCAGGTCCCCGAACGCGACGTCGTCCTCCTCGCCGACCGGGGTGTGCAGCGAGATCGGCTCCTGGGCCAGCCGGAGCAGCTCGCGCACCCGCTCCTCGGTCAGCTCCAGGGTGGCGGCGATCTCGGCCGCCGTCGGTTCCAGGCCGCGCTCCTGGAGCAGGGCGCGCTTCGCCCGGACCACCCGGTTGATCAGCTCGACCACGTGCACCGGCACCCGGATCGTCCGGGCCTGGTCGGCCAGCGCCCGGCTCATCGCCTGCCGGATCCACCAGGTCGCGTACGTGGAGAACTTGAAACCGCGGGTGTAGTCGAACTTCTCGACCGCCCGGATCAGGCCCAGGTTGCCCTCCTGGACGAGGTCCAGCAGGGTCAGCCCGCGGCCGACGTAGCGCTTGGCGACGGAGACCACCAGCCGCAGGTTCGCCTCGATCAGCCGGCGCTTGGCGATCCGGCCCCGCACCACCAGGGCGTCCAGCTCGCCGGCCAGCGGGTCGGGCGGCGGCGGGTCGCCGTCCAGCCGCTCCTCGGCGAAGACGCCGGCCTCCACCCGGCGGGCCAGCTCGACCTCCTCCTCGGCGGTGAGCAGCCGGATCCGGCCGATCTCGCGCAGGTACTGGCGCAGCAGGTCGGCGGCCGGCCCGGTGTCGTCGACGGGCCCGCGGCGCTCGTCCCGGTCCTCGGCCCCGGCCCGCGCGTCGAAGCCCGGCTCGGCCCCGGGTTCGGACCCCGGCCCGGGGTCCGGGCCGTCCGGGTGGCCTTCCGGCAGGCCCTGGGCGGGGACCCGGGCACCGTCCGGGGGTGCCGCCCCGGCCCGGCTGTGGTGGGTCTCCTGCTCCCCGGCCCCCTGCCGCCCGGCCTGGTTCGCTCTCGTACTGGTGGTGGTCGCTGCGACGACGCCTTGCTCCACGGGCATCCCCTCGGGGCGGGCGCGACTCTGGCGGACCCGCGCTGTACGGAGGTGGGACGCCCTCCAGTGTGCGGTACGCCACACTCCGTGGCCGAGACTCGTGCGCCGACTTTCTGCGTGCGGGTCCCGTGGTGGTCCGCGGAAGGCGCTACAGCGCCGCCGCACCCCGGCTGCGCAGCTGCTGCCCGTACTGCTGGAGCTGCCACAGCTCGGTCTGCACCGCGTGCAGCTGCTCGGCCTCGGCCCGGGGGCCGAGCCGCTGGAGGTAGCCGCGGACCTCGGTGATCCGCCGGTCCACCGCCAGCAGGCGCAGCTTGACCAGGAACTCCCCCGCGTAGATCGCGTCCGCCTTGCGGCGCGAGCGCACCGGCTCGACCGTCAGCTCGGTGACCAGCGAGCGCACCCGGTCGTCCGGGGACGCCTCGCGCACCGCGCTGGTGAAGTCGGGCAGGGTCGCCCCGTACGCGGCGCCGCCGGCCTTGGCGACGGCCTGCCGGACGGCGGTGTACGGCGGGGTCGGGAACTCGTCGTCGCCGTAGTGGTCGAAGGCCGGGCTGACCAGGTCCGGGTGCTGGAGCGCCAGCTTGAGCAGTTCCCGCTCGACGAACTGGGCCGGGTCGCGCGGGTTGAGCCGGAAGACGGGCTGCGCGGGGCGCTGCGGCTGGACCGGCTCGGGGCGGCGCTGGGCGGCCGCGCCGCGCGGGTTCTGCTGGCGCTCGCGGTCCCAGCGGGCCAGCTGGGAGATCCGGCGGACGACGAACTGCTCGTCCAGGATGCCGAGCATGCCGGCCAGCCGGACGGCGTACTCGTGCTGGATCGAGCGGTCCTTGATCTTGGCGACGATCGGGGCCGCCTCCTCCAGCGCCGCCGAACGCCCCTCCGGGGTGTCCACCCGATGCCGGGCCACCACCGAGGTCAGCGCGAACTCGAACAGCGGGACCGGGTTGTCGATCAGGTGCTTGACCGCCTCGTCGCCTTGGGCCAGGCGCAGCTCGCACGGGTCCATGCCGCCCGGGCTGACCGCGATGGAGGTCTTGGCGGCGAACTTCTGGTCGTCCTCGAAGGCACGCAGGGCGGCCTTCTGGCCGGCCGCGTCGCCGTCGAAGGTGAAGACGGTCTCGCCCCGGTACTGCGAGGTGTCCATCAGCAGCCGGCGGATGATCTTGATGTGGTCCTCGGCGAAGGCGGTACCGCAGGTGGCCACCGCCGAGGTGACCCCGGCCAGATGGCAGGCCATCACGTCGGTGTAGCCCTCGACCACCACCGCGCGGCCCGACTTGGCGATCTCCTTCTTCGCCAGGTCGATGCCGTACAGCACGTGGGACTTCTTGTAGATCGGCGTCTCGGGGGTGTTGAGGTACTTGGGACCGTTGTCGTCCTCGCGCAGGCGGCGGGCGCCGAAGCCGACCACCTCGCCCGCGATGTCCCGGATCGGCCAGACCAGCCGGCCCCGGAAGCGGTCGATCAGGCCGCCGCGCTGGCCCTGCGAGGCGAGGCCGCCCAGCAGGATCTCCTTGTCGGTGAAGCCCTTGCCGCGCAGGTAGCGGACCAGGTGCTCCCACCCCGCGGGGGCGTAGCCGACGCCGAAGACCGTCGCGGCCTCCTCGTCGAAGCCCCGCTCGGCCAGGAAGCGGCGGCCGATCTCCGCCTCCGGCGAGGCCAGCTGCTCCCGGTAGTAGGCGGCGGCCACCTTGTGCGCCTCGACCAGCCGGGTCCGCTCGCCCTGCTGGTGGCGCGGGCTGTAGCCGCCCTCCTCGTAGCGCAGGGTGATGCCGGCCTGGGCGGCCATCCGCTCGACGGCCTCGGCGAAGGTGAAGTGCTCGATCTTCATCAGGAAGGCGATGGTGTCGCCGTTCTCCTGGCAGCCGAAGCAGTGGAAGACGCCCTTGGCGGGGTTCACGTAGAAGGAGGCGGACTTCTCGTCGTGGAAGGGGCAGACGCCCTTGTACTCGCCGCCGCCACCGTTGGTCAGCTGTACGTAGTCGCCGACCACCGCGTCGATCGGCAGTGCGCTGCGCACCGTCTGTACGTCTTCGTCCCTGATCCGCCCGGCCACCCCGGAAGTCTACTGGGGCGGCCGGGCTTTCCGGCTGCGCCGGGGGACGGCCCGGTGGGGCCGGGGCGCCTCCCGGCGGGGGGAGGGAGGAGAGAGGGCGAGCGGGTCCACTGGGGCGGCCGGGTTTTCCGGCTGCGCCGGGGGGAACGGCCCGGTTGGGCCGGGGGCGCCGGGGCACGGCCCGGTGGGGCCGGGGGCGCCTCCCGGCTGCGCCGGCCGGGGCGGGGCGGCTACGCCCAGGCGGCGCCGACGAGCCTGGCGTGCAGGGCCAGGGCCGAGGCGTCGGTCAGGGTGGCGATCTGGTCGATGACCGTGCGCAGGGCGGCGCGGTCGTCCTCGGCCTCGCGGTACATGGCGGCGAACACCGGGTCCAGCCCCTCGGGGGCGCGCTGGGTGAGGACGTACGCCAGCTCGGCGATCACGATCCGCTGGCGGGCCCGCAGCTGGGCCTGCTCGTCGCGCTGCATCACGTAGCGGACGGCCACCGCCTTGAGCACCGCGCACTCCAGCCGGACGTCCCTCGGCACCACCAGCTCGGCGCCGTGGCGGGTGAGCCGGCCGGGGCCGTAGCGGGCGCGGGTGGCCTGCTCGGCGGCCAGGCAGAAGCGGCCGATCAGCTGGCTGGTGAGGTCCTTGAGCCCGGCCCGGGCGCGGGCGGTGCCGTCGTAGGAGCTGGGCCACCACTCCTGGGCGAGCAGCCGGTCCAGGGCGGCGGTCAGCTCCTCCGGCTCGGCGTCCCCGGCGTAGCGCTCGGCGACCTTGAAGAGCTCGGCGCGCTCGCTCGGGGCGCGCAGGGCGGCCGGGTCGATGTGGCCGGCCTGGAGGCCGTCCTCGACGTCGTGGGTGGAGTAGGCCACGTCGTCGGACCAGTCCATCACGGTGGCCTCGAAGCACTTGCGGCCGACCGGGGCGCCGGCCCGCAGCCAGCGGAAGACCGGCAGGTCGTCGGCGTAGACGCCGTACTTGGGCGAGGCCGGGTCGGTGGGGTGGGCGCCCTTGGTCCACGGGTACTTGGTGGCGGCGTCGAGGGCGGCCCGGGTCAGGTTGAGGCCGACGCTGCGGCCCGGCCAGGGGGCGAGCCGGGCGGCGGGCTGCTCCTCCCGGGGCGCGAAGCGCTTGGGTTCGAGCCTGGTCAGGATGCGCAGCGACTGGGCGTTGCCCTCGAAGCCGCCGCAGGCCTCGGCGGCCTGGTCGAGGGCCTCCTCGCCGGTGTGGCCGAACGGCGGGTGGCCGATGTCGTGGGCCAGGCAGGCCGCCTCCACGAGGTCCGGGTCGCAGCCCAGGGCGGCACCCAACTCCCGCCCGACCTGGGCGCATTCGAGGGAGTGGGTGAGCCGGGTGCGCGGGAAGTCGCTCTGCATCGGGGCGACCACCTGGGTGGTGCCGGCCAGCCGGCGCAGCGCGGCCGAGTGCAACACCCGGGCGCGGTCGCGCTGGAAGGCCGTGCGGCCCGGGCGCTTGTCGGGTTCGGGGACCCAGCGGGCCTCGGCGGAGCGGTCGTACGGGATCGGGGCGGCGAGGCGGTGCGTGGTGTCGTCCATATGGCTCTCACGGTACGCCCGGCCCCCGACACGCCGGGTGTGCCGCGCACGAAGGAGCGCGGACGGGAGCGTGAACCCTCGCCGACGCACCCCTTACGGGCACTGCGGGCCCTCGCCGCGGCCCCGGTCGTGCCGGGGCCGCGGCAGCCGTCGGCGTCCTCAGCCCCTGATCGCCTTCAGGACGACCCCGGACACCGCCTCCTGGCCCTTGGCGTTGGGGTGGATCGGCGCCAGCCCCCGGGCCGGGAGCGGCGGCTCCACCCAGCGCTGGTCCTCCCCCGCGCACATGTCGTGCCCGGACGAGGGCCCGGCGAGGTCCACGAAGACCGCGCCGGCCGCCTCGGCGCGCTTCCTGAGCATGCCGTTGAGCTGCTGCTGCTTCTCCACCAGGAAGCCGAGGTCGGCGGCGGGCACGGCGTTGCCGAGCACCGGCAGGCAGCTCGCCGGGTCGGCCGGGAACAGTCCCGGGTACCCGATCACGTAGACCTTGGCCTTCGGTGAGCGCTTCCTGACGTCCTGGAGCACCTGGCCGAGCCGGTCACCGGCCGCGTCCACCTTGCGCTGGACCTCGTCGGTGCCGTTGCCGGCCGCGTAGTGGTCCCGGCAGGGCGAGTCGCTGATCCGCTCCGCGCTGTCGGTGATCACGCCCTTGAGGATGTCCACCAGGTTGTCCTTGGCGCACTCCGTCACGACCTCCATGAAGCCCGCGTCGTTGCCGCCGATCCCCAGGGTGACCAGCCGGGTGTCCGCGGTCAGCGCGTCCAGCTGGGCCGGGTTGGTGCCGTCGGCGACCTTCTGCGGGCCGGTCAGGTCCCCGGTGCGGGCGCCGCTGCAGCTGACGTCCCTGAACTGCCCGGCGCCGAGCGAGAGCGCCTTCGCCACCAGGGACGGGTAGTTGGCCCCGGAGCGGGAGCAGCCGCCCGGCTCGCCGACCTGCGGCGGGATCTTCATCCCGGCGGTGTACGAGTCGCCGAGCGCGACGTACGGGCCGGTGGGCGGCGGGGCGGCGGTCGGCGACGAGGGCGCGCCGGCCTGCGCGCGGGCGGGCGTCGCGCCCGCGGCGCCGTTGTTCCGGCTGTCCGAGCCGGCGTCGTCGGTGCAGCCGGCCAGCAGCGCTGCGGTCAGTCCGACGGTCAGGGCGATGGTCGGGCGTGCGGTCCTCGGCATGGTCTCCCCCCGGGGATGCGGGTCACGGTCGGCTCCTCACGGCGGCCCGTCCCCCGGGCACACCAGGGGCCAACGAACGATCCCGGCCGATGACTCCCGCCCCGGGCGATTCGTCTCCCGGCGGGCCCGAACCGGCCGGAACCCGACCCCCCGGGCCCGTCCTGCTCCGGCCCCCCGCGCGGTCGTGGCCGCGCGGGGGCCGGTACGGCTGCCGCGCTACTCCGCGCCGCGCTCGTGCTCGGCCAGGAACTGTTCGAAGCGCCGCCCCAGTTCGTCCGCCGAGGGCAGGTCCACCGGCTCGGCCAGCAGGCTCTCCCGGCCCTCCGCGCCCGCCACCGCGTCGTACTGGCCCTCCATGCCGCGGATCGCCGAGCGCAGCTCGCTGTCGCCCTGGGACAGCTGCTCCTCGATGTCGGCGTAGACCTCGGCGACCCGCTCGCGCAGCTGGGTGCCGGGCAGCACCAGACCGGTGGCGGACTGCGCCGCCTCCAGGATCTGCACGGCCGCCGCCGGGTAGGCGGAGCGGGCCACGTAGTGCGGGACGTGCACGGCGAAGCCGAGGACGTCGTGCCCGGCCTCGGCCAGCCGGTACTCCACCAGCGCCTGGGCGCTGCCCGGGACCTGTGCCTGCTCGAACCACTGCGGGTAGCCCGGGGCGAGGTCCAGCCGGTTGCCGTGCGGCGTCATGCCGACCGGGCGGGTGTGCGGCACGCCCATCGGGATGCCGTGGAAGTCGATCGAGAGCCGGACCTCGAACCGCTCCACCAGCTCGCGGACGGCGCGCGCGAAGCGCTCCCACTCGACGTCCGGCTCGGGGCCGGTGAGCAGCAGGAACGGCGCGCCGGCGGCGTCGTGGACGAGCTGGAGCAGGATCTCCGGCGGGTCGTAGGACGTCCAGCTGTCCTGGTCGAAGACCATCGCGGGGCGCCGGGCCCGGTAGTCCACCAGACGGTCGTGGTCGAAGCGGGCCACCACCAGCGGCGAGCCCGTCTCCAGCAGGTGGGCCACCACCTGGCCGCCGGCCTCCCCGGCGTCCATGAAGCCCTCGAAGTGCTGGAGCAGCACGAGACCGGCACCGGTGTCGCGCAACTGCTCGTTGGCCGCGGCGACGGCGGCCACGCCCTGCTGGTCCAGCTCGTACAGCGCCTGGAAGTCCCGCACCGCGCACCCAACCCCGTTCTCTGCTCGTCCCGGTCGACCGGCTTCTCGTCTTTTCAGCGTGCCGGGCGCCGCCGGAATTCCCGTCCCCGGCCACCGGACCGGTTCCGCCCCCGGTCCGTCCTGTTTCCGCCCGGTCCGGGACCCGGCCCGGCCCCGCCCCGGTTCCTGGCCAGGGCCGGTGGACGATCCGGCCGCAGGACCGCTCCGGAGCCCGTCCGACGGCCCTTCGGAGGGCTCGTCCGAACGCCTCCGGCGACCGTTCCGGACCATGATCGCACCCGGGGGAAGAGCCCCTGGTCACGCCCCCGGAACGGGCCCGTCCGCGGGGTCCGGAAACGGCCCGCGCGGCCATTCGCGTGCCGCGAAGTGACGCACCGCCTTCTGGCGGGTATCGTCCTCTCGCTGCCTCGCATCGTCGCGTCGTCGTCACGTCGTCCGTAACGCCGTCGGCCACGTCCCGGTCCGGTGCTCGGCCAGCCACCCACGACGCATCTTGCCTTCACCTGGCCGCCTGCTTCCCTTCGCGCTCTCGTACCCTTCTCGGCCATTTCGCGGACGCACACTGTCCCCTCGCTCTTCCCGCCGGACCGGTCCGAGGACCCGTGCCCGTTCCGGCACCCGCGCCGCCCGTTCCGGGCCGCCGCCCCCACCCCGTTCGACCGGACCTCCGGCGTGCGCGGGCACCCGGCCGGCGGACCCGGGCCCAGGCGTACCCAGCCCAGAGCACCCCGCGCCGCACCCCGGTACGGGAGGCACCCTCCGACCGATGAAGGACCAAGGTTCCGTGCCCGTACCTGTCATCCTCACCGGCCGCACCGTGCGGCTGGAGCCCCTTGCCGCGCACCATGCCGAGGCCATCGCCGAGGCCGGCGCCGAGGACCGTACGACCTACGCCTTCACCCCCGTCCCGCACGGTCTGGAAGCCGCCCGCGACTACGTCGCGCGGGCGCTCGCCGACCAGGCCGCGGGCCGGTCGCTGCCGTTCGCGACGGTGAGCGTCGCCGACGGCCGGGTCGTCGGCTCCACCCGGTTCCTGGAACTCGACTACTGGCGGGGCCCGCTGGTGTGGCCGCCCACGCCCGGGGTCCCGTTCGGAGACCCGGACACGGCCGTCCCGGACGCGGCCGAGATCGGCAACACCTGGCTCTCGCCGCGCGCCCAGGGCACCGGCATCAACACCGAGGCCAAGCTGCTGATGCTGCGCCACGCCTTCGAGACCTGGGGCGTGCAGCGGATCTCGCTGCGCGCGGACGCCCGCAACCTGCGCTCGCGCACCGCCATCGAGCGGCTCGGCGCGACCTCCGAGGGCGTCCGCCGGGCGCACTCGCGCGGGCTGGACGGCGTGGTGCGCTCCACCGCGTTCTACTCGATCCTCGACGACGAGTGGCCGGCCGTGCGGGACATCATCGAGCTGCGGATCGCCGCCGCCACCTCGCCGAGCGCCCCGGATCCGGCGATCAACCAGGAGTGCCTTAGACAGGGCGGCAGCGGCACCGGGCAGCTGATGATCACGGCCTGAGGCCGGGCAGCCCGTAGCCGGACCGCGCCAGGCCCAGGACGACCGGCAGGACGGTGTGGTCGTCCCAGCCGCGGTGGCGGCCGGGGTCGGCCTCCACCAGCACCTCGGTCGGCCGCCAGCCGCCCCGCACCCGGGCCACCCGGACCCGGTAGATCTCCGCGCCGCCCACGCTGCGGTGCAGGTGCAGGACGCCCTCGGAGGTGAACGCGACCCAGCGCTCGTCCGCGTCCCGGGCCCGCAGGCCGCGCCTGATCCGCTCCCAGTCGGCGTCCGACCAGAGCAGGTCGGGCACCGGGTGCGGGCGGGGAAGGCTGATCGGCGTCAGGTGCGGTTCACCGGCCGCCCGGACGCTGCCCGGCTCGGGGAACGCCCAGTCCGGCAGCGGTTCGCAGGCGTCCAGCCAGCCGCGCGGGATGCCCGCGGTGCCGGTGTGCGCGGCGACCACCCCGCCGGTGATCGCGGCGACGGTGTCCATGTCGCCGCCAGCCGCGATCGCGTCCCGGACGGCGGCGCGGTAGTCGGCCGGGTTCCGGGCCGCGCACCACAGCGCGTACGGGACGGTGTCGGCCGCGGACGTGCGGCTGCCGTTGCCGAGCATCCGTGCGGCGAGCCGGAAGTCCGCCCCGGCGAGCAGTCCGCGGGCCTCCCGGAGGCCGTCCTTGACAGCGCCGTTCGGGGTGAGGGCGGCCACCGCCTCCAGGAAGCGGTCCGGCGTCATCGGCCGGGTGCGGGTCCGCGCGGCGTACGCGGCCGCCACCGCGACCGCGATCGCGCCGTCCACGGCCTGCGGGTGGGTGTGGGTGATCAGGGCGGTGCGGGCGGCGGGGCCCACCACGGCCTTCGGGTCCTCGGCGTACGCGGCGCCGAGCGGGGCGACCCGCATCGCGGCGCCGTTGCCGTAGGAGCCCTGGCCGTCGAAGAGTGCGGCGGCCAGCCGTTCGGCGTCGCCGCCCTCGCGGATCAGCCGCAGCAGGCGGTTGGCGGCAGGGCCGTAGCCGCGGTCGAAGTCGTGGCGCAGGGCGAAGGCGTGGGTGAGGTCGAAGGTGTCGATCGCGCCGCGCTCGGTGTGGGCGGCGTGGACCGAGCAGGCCATCTCGGTGTCGTCGGTCCAGGGCCAGGGGCCGGGGGGTTCGGTGCGGTCGGCGAGGTGGGCCCGGGCGGTCTCCGGGACGAAGAACTGGGCGCCGAGGGCGTCGCCGACGGCGAGGCCGAGGAGCGCGTCCAGCGCGGGGCCGGCGTGCGTGGATGGAATGGTCATATGGACTCCAGCTCAGCGGCTGAGCTGCCGGTCCGTCAACACCCGTGACCGCCACCCCCACCGACGGGGGATGTTTCGCATACCTCCGATCCGGGCGGGCAGGCACCGGGACATGACCCGCGCACACCCCATCGACCCGGTCGCCCTACTGGGCGCCGACCAGCAGCACATCGCCACCCGGGCACAGCTGCGCCGGCTCGGGGTGCCCTCCGGCACCATCGCCCACCGGCTGCGGCCGGGCGGGCCCTGGCAACAGGTGCTGCCCCGGGTGATCTGCCTCCAGAGCGGACGACTGACGTTCCATCAGAAGATGCGGGCGGCACTGGCATACGCGACGCCGAAGGGGCGCGAGCCGCGGACCGGCGAGGTGCTGCTGACCGGCTTCGCGGTGCTGGCCGAGGCCGGGCTGCCGAGCGCCGGGCACCCGGCCGACCTGAACTCCGTCGACATCCTGATCCCGACTCAACGGCGGGTCGGGGACAGGGAGTTCGTCCGGATCCACCGGGCCTCCGGGGCCATGCCGGGCGGCTTCGAGCGGAACGACGGGCTGTGGAGCACCACGGTCGCCCGGGCGCTGGCGGACCTCGCGCCGAAGGAGACCGGGCAGCGCCGGTTCCGGGCGCTGTGCGCGGAGGCGGTCCAGCGCCGGCACTGCGAACTCGGCGAACTGCTCGACCAGTTGCTGTCCCGCCCGGGCGCGCTCGGGCTGCCCCAGGTGGCCCAGGTGGTGGAGGACCTGACGGTCGGGGTGCGGTCGGTGGTGGAGGGCGAGGCCCGCGAGGTGCTGGCGCACGCGGGTCTCCCGGAGCCGTTGTGGAACCCGGTGCTGTTCCTGGACGGCCGCTTCCTCGCCGTCCCGGACGCCTACTGGCCGCACGCCTGCGTGGCCCTGGAGATCGACTCCCGCGCCTGGCACCTGCGCCCGGCCGAGCACGAACGGGGCCTGGCCCGCGCCAACCGCCTCGCCGCGGCCGGTCTCCCTGTGGTCCGCACCACCCCGGCCCAGCTCCGCCGCGACCCGTCCCCGGTGCTCCACGAGCTGACCGCCCTGGTCACCACCGGCCCGCACCCGCCGCACCCCCGGATCACCTGGCGGCGGGCGCGGTGAGCGGCGGCGGGCGCGGTGAGCGGCGGCGGGCGCGGTGGGGCCCTACGCGGCCGTGCTCAGCAGCGGGAGTCGATCTCCAGGAAGGTGGCGTAGTGGTCGGCGGACCAGTACTGCTCGCCGGCGTCGCCGGTCACCACGCGGCGGGTGCCGCGGTCGTCGGAACCCGGGGTGACCACGGTGTACTCGTGGTAGTAGCCGCCGGCCTTCTTGGGGAGGCGGCTCTCCCGGTTCTCGAAGACGATGCCGTCCCGGTTGTACGGGTAGGGCCCGCCCTTGGCGATCAGGGTGAGGGTGTCCACGGCCTGGCTGGGGAGCTTGCTGCGGCAGACGTCGGCCAGGGCCGAGTCGGTGGGCACCCAGGTGCCGGCCGGGGCGGGGGCCGCGGCGCCCCCGGGGGGCGGGGTCGGCTTGGGGGCCGAGGGCTTGGGCGCCGAGGACCCGGACGTCGAAGGACCGGCGGTGGCGGCCGCGGTGGAGTTCGCGGCGGCCTTGGGGTGGCCGCTCCCCTTGTCGGTGAGGAGGTACCCGACCCCGGCCAGGACCGCCAGGATCAGCACAGCCACGACGACGAGCGGGTTTCTGCGGTTGGTCATGCGCTCCAGCTTGGCAGGCGGCCGGGCCGCGCCGGCACAGCTACACACGTGGCCGCCGCCACACCGGCCGGTGCGTCGGCCGTGCCGTGCCCGGGGCCGGTCCGCGCCCCGGCCCGTGCGCGGAAGTACGGCCGAGCGGGGAAGACGTACGGCCGGGCGGGAACGGACGCCGTTGTCCGTTCCCGCCCGGCCGTGTCACGTACGCCGGTTCTCCTGCGCCGAGCTCCGGTGTACACCCTCCCGACGGGAGGGGGAGCGGTCAGTCGTACCCGCGCGTGCGGAGGGGATGCCTACCCTCCTCAGCGCGAGTCGCTGCCCGCCGACTCGATGGCGGCGCGGCCGGCCTCCAGGCGCGCCACCGGGATCCGGAAGGGGGAGCAGGAGACGTAGTCCAGCCCCACCTCGTGGAAGAAGTGGACCGAGTCCGGGTCGCCGCCGTGCTCGCCGCAGACGCCGAGCTTGAGGTCGGGGCGGGTGGCCCGGCCGGCCTCGACGGCGTGCTTGACCAGCGAGCCGACGCCGTCGCGGTCGATGGTCTCGAACGGGGAGACCCCGAAGATGCCCTTCTCCAGGTAGGCGGTGAAGAACGAGGCCTCCACGTCGTCCCGGGAGAAGCCCCAGACCGTCTGGGTCAGGTCGTTGGTGCCGAAGGAGAAGAACTCGGCGGCCTCGGCGATCTGCCCGGCGGTCACCGCGGCGCGCGGCAGCTCGATCATGGTGCCGAGCTTGATGTCCAGGTGGACGCCGGTGGTCCGGGCGACCTCGGCGAGCACCCGCTCGCACTCGTCGCGGACCAGCTCCAGCTCCTGGACGGTGCCGACCAGCGGGATCATCACCTCGGGACGCGGGTCCCCGCCGGCCAGCTTGCGCTCGGCGGCGGCCTCGGCGATGGCCCGGACCTGCATGCCGAACAGGCCGGGGATGACCAGGCCGAGGCGGACGCCGCGCAGGCCGAGCATCGGGTTCTGCTCGTGCAGCTTGTGCACCGCCTGGAGCAGGCGCAGGTCGTTCTCGTTCGGGTCCTTGCGGGCCTCGGCGAGGGCGACGCGCACCGACAGTTCGGTGATGTCCGGCAGGAACTCGTGCAGCGGCGGGTCGAGCAGGCGGACGGTGACCGGCAGGCCGTCCATCGCCTGGAAGAGCTCCAGGAAGTCGCCCTTCTGCAGCGGCAGCAGGGTGGAGAGGGCGAGCTCGCGGTCCTTGTCGTTGTCCGCCAGGATCAGGTGCTCGACCTCCTTGCGGCGCTCCTCGCCGAGGAACATGTGCTCGGTGCGGCACAGGCCGATGCCCTGGGCGCCGTAGCGGCGGGCGCGCGAGCCGTCCTCGGCGTTGTCGGCGTTGGCGCGCACGGCCAGGCGGCGGCGGCCGTCGGCGTGCGACATCAGCCGGTGCACGGCCTGGACCAGTCCGCCCTGGACGTCGGCGCCGGCGTGCAGGGTGCCCTCGAAGTACTCGACCACGGGGGACGGCAGGACGGGCACCTCACCGAGGTAGACCTTGCCGGTGGCGCCGTCGATCGAGACGACGTCGCCCTCGTGGATCACCTGGCCGTCGGCGGTGGTGAAGCGGCGGGCCTTGGTGTCGACCTCCAGCTCCTCGGCGCCGCAGACACAGGTCTTGCCCATGCCGCGGGCGACCACGGCCGCGTGCGAGGTCTTGCCGCCGCGCGAGGTCAGGATGCCCTCGGCGGCGATCATGCCGTCCAGGTCGTCCGGGTTGGTCTCGCGGCGGACCAGGATGACCTTCTCGCCGGAGCGGGACCACTTGACGGCGGTGTACGAGTCGAAGACGACCCTGCCGATCGCGGCGCCCGGCGAGGCGGCCAGGCCCCAGGCGATCTGCTGCGACTCGGTGTTGGGGGCGAAGCGGGGGAACATCAGCTGCGAGAGCTGGCCGCCGGTGACCCGCATCAGGGCCTCGTCCAGGTCGATCAGGCCCTGGTCGACCAGCTGGACGGCGATCCGGAAGGCGGCCGCGGCGGTGCGCTTGCCGACGCGGGTCTGGAGCATCCAGAGCTTGCCGCGCTCGATGGTGAACTCGATGTCGCAGAGGTCGCGGTAGTGGTTCTCGAGCTTCTGCATGATCGCCATCAGCTCGTCGTACGACTTCTTGTCGAGCTTCTCCAGCTCGGCCAGCGGCAGGGTGTTGCGGATGCCGGCGACGACGTCCTCGCCCTGGGCGTTGGACAGGTAGTCGCCGTAGACGCCCTGGGTGCCGGTGGAGGGGTCGCGGGTGAAGGCGACGCCGGTGCCGGAGTCCTCGCCGAGGTTGCCGAAGACCATGGTGCAGACGTTGACCGCGGTGCCCAGGTCGTTCGGGATGCGCTCCTGGCGGCGGTACAGCCGGGCGCGGTCGCCGTTCCAGGAGTGGAAGACGGCGTGGATCGCGAGGTCCATCTGCTCGCGCGGGTCCTGCGGGAAGGCCCGGCCGGTCTCGCGCTCGACGATGCCCTTGAACACCTCGACGAGCGCCTTGAGGTCGGCGGCGTCCAGGTCGAGGTCGTTGACGGTGCCCTTGGCGTGCTTGGCCTCGTCCAGGGCCTCCTCGAAGAGCTCGCCGTCGACGCCCAGCACGGTCTTGCCGAACATCTGGACCAGGCGGCGGTAGGAGTCCCAGGCGAAGCGCTCGTTGCCGGACTGGGCGACGAGGCCGGCCACCGAGACGTCGGAGAGGCCGATGTTGAGGACGGTGTCCATCATGCCGGGCATGGAGAACTTCGCACCGGAGCGCACCGAGACGAGGAGGGGGTTGTCGGCCTGGCCGAGCTTCTTGCCCATCTCCTGCTCGAGGGCGTCCAGGTGGGCGCTGATCTCCTCGTGCAGCGAGGACGGCTCACTGCCGGTCTCCAGGAAGACCTTGCAGGCCTCGGTGGTGATGGTGAACCCCGGAGGGACGGGGAGGCCCAGGTTGGTCATCTCGGCCAGGTTCGCGCCCTTGCCGCCAAGAAGATCCTTGAGGTCCTTGTTTCCTTCGGTGAAGGAGTAAACAAACTTCTGCTGGGACGGCACGGGTCGGTCTCCTCGTACGCGGTTGCCCTGACGCCGGAGAACATACCCATTTCGAAGGCACTTCTCTGCCCTGAATAGGCCACACGAGGCTGGTACCGAGCGGTAACCCGCTAGATCGAATGCACATAAAGGCGTTCACCTCTGTTGGTGAAATCGTCCGCCTGACGCGAGCCAGTGTTCAATTCTTGAAGACAAGCAGGCTCCGAGATCGCACGATCCGGACGCACCGTAGCGACCGCGGAGCCATCGCGTTGCCCCGGCTTGATTTCCTGCACCCGGATCGGCGGATCACCGGCCGACCGACTTCGGGAAGCGATTCACAGCCGACCTGTCCACTTCGTCCACTGACCGGCCGTCAGTCCCCACCGTATGTGGCAAGCGTCACCAGCGCATCTCACGGGTCGAACGTAGAACCCCTGCGCCGATCGTCGCACTGCGTCCAGAAACGTGCTCTCTCCGTGATGTCTGGACGCCGAAAAGGAGCCCTCTTGTCCAGGATGGACAAGAGGGCTGGGACCTGATGGCCATCGGCCCCGAGGGGCTGATTTCGCCGGTCCGTACAGATCACCCGCCGGATGTGTCCGATTCGGCGTCGACGCCCGGTCGGGCGCAGTCGTACGGATCGTCCAACCAGCCCTCGGGCAGGACCACCCGGTTGTTGCCGCTGGTCCGCCCGCGCGGGCCGTCCGCACCCTCCGGCCAGCCCTGGGACTGCTCCACCTGGGAGAGGGTTTCGGCCAGTTCGGCCAGCGAGGAGGAGCCGGCGAGCCGCACCCGCAGCTCGGAGCCGACCGAGAAGCCCTTGGTGTACCAGGCGACGTGCTTGCGGAAGTCGATCACGCCGCGCGCCTCGTCGCCCAGCCACTCGCCGAGCAGCTGCGCGTGCCGCACCATCGCCGCGGCCACGTAGCCGAAGTCGGGGCGGGCGTAGTCCACGTCGCCCTCGAAGATCGCGACCAGGTCCTTGAACAGCCACGGCCGCCCCAGGCAGCCGCGGCCCACCACCACGCCGTCGCAGCCCGTCTCGCGCATCATCCGCAGGGCGTCGTCGGCCGACCAGATGTCCCCGTTGCCCAGCACCGGGATGTGCGCCGGGACGGACTCCCGCAGCCGGGCGATCGCCGACCAGTCGGCCGTCCCGCCGTAGTGCTGGGCGGCGGTGCGCCCGTGCAGGGCGATCGCGGCCACGCCCTCCTCGGCGCCGATCCGGCCGGCGTCCAGGTAGGTGAGGTGGTCGTCGTCGATGCCCTTGCGCATCTTCATGGTCACCGGCAGGTCGCCCGCGTTGGCCACGGCCTCGCGCAGGATCTCGCGCAGCAGGTTGCGCTTGTACGGCAGCGCCGAGCCGCCGCCCTTGCGGGTGACCTTGGGGACGGGGCAGCCGAAGTTGAGGTCGATGTGGTCGGCCAGGCCCTCCTCGGAGATCATCCGGGCGGCCTTGCCGACGGTCACCGGGTCCACCCCGTACAGCTGGATCGAGCGGGGCTTCTCGCTCGGGTCGAACTTGATCAGCTGCATGGTCTTGGCGTTGCGCTCGACCAGCGCCCGGGTGGTGATCATCTCCGAGACGTACAGGCCCCGGCCGCCGCTCTGCTCCCGGCACAGGGTGCGGAACGGCGCGTTGGTGATGCCGGCCATCGGCGCCAGCACGACGGGCGGCCACACCCGGATCGGGCCGATGTCGAGCGGCGCGAACTCGGTGTCGGGCGCGGTGGGTGCGGGCGTGACTGTCATGCGCGGCTGACCTCGGGTGATGGGGACGGGACTCTCCATTGTCCCCCACCCGGGTGAGCGGCCCCCGCCCGCTCCGGGGCGCCCCGCTACGGGGCCGCCGGCGCCGTGGCGGCCGCCGGCGCCGAGGTGGGCTCGGGCGCGGTGGTGGGCCGCGCCGGGGAGGCCCCGGCCGGTTCCGTCGGCTCCGGCCGCCCCGGGTCTTCCGACCGCGACGGCGCCGGGACGATGGTGATCGACCCGGAGGTGACCGCGGCGTGCACCCGGTTCGGGCCGGCGGGGTCCGCCAGCGCCGGGTCGATCCGGCCGTTGCCGCTGCCGATCTCGCTGGAGACGGAGTACCGGCTGTCCTTCGGCAGGGCCAGCTCCACCGAGCCGGAGGTGGCCGTGGTGTCCACCTCCTGGGGGGCCTTCGCGAAGCCCAGCTGCACCGAGCCCGTGGTGACCCGCGCCGTCACCCGCCGGATACTCAGGTTGGCGCCCTGCACCAGACCGGAGGTGGCGTGCACGGACACGTTCCCGGAGGTGTCGGAGAGCAGCAGCTGGCCGGAGGTCAGCTCCATCCGCACGTCCCCGCTCAGGCCCTCCACCTGGACGGTGCCGGAGCCCACCGAGCCGATCACCTCGGTCGCGGCCGGCACCTCCAGCTCGATCTCGGCGCCGCAGCCGAAGTCCGCGAACGGCAGGACCTGCCGGCAGCGCAGCCCGACCGTGAGCACGCCGTCGTCGAAGACGGTGGACACCACCGGCTTGCGCACCAGCCAGTCCAGGCTCTGCCGGACCACCACGTGACCCTCCCGCCCGGCCCGCACCCGGACCGCCGCGTTGCCGGTCTCCAGCTGGAGCCGGTGGATCGCCATGTCGTACGGCCGGCTGGTGCTGGTGCGCTGCTGCACCGCCATCGACCAGGTCTGCAGTCCGGCGCCGATCATGACCAGGACGACCACGACCGTCCCGGCGGCCCGCCAGGCCCTCGTCCCCTTCACCGCTACCCGACCTCCAGGAAGCGCAGCACCGCCATCACCCGGCGGTGGCTGTCGTCGGCCGGGGGGAGTTCGAGCTTGGTGAAGATCGAGTTGATGTGCTTGGCCACCGCGCTGTCACTGACCACCAGCGAGGCCGCGATGGCCGCGTTGGAACGGCCCTCCGCCATCAGGGCGAGCACGTCGCGCTCGCGCGGGGTCAGCTTCTCCAACGGGTCCCGGTGGCGGCGCACCAACAGCTGGGCGACCACCTCCGGGTCCAGCGCGGTGCCGCCCTCGGCGACGCGCTGGAGCGCGTCCACGAAGTCGTCCACATTGGCCACCCGCTGCTTGAGCAGGTAGCCGACGCCGCTGGTGTTGGTCGCCAGCAGGTCCGCGGCGTAGCGCTCCTCCACGAACTGGGAGAGCAGCAGGACGGCGGTGTCCGGCCACTGTCGGCGGATCACCATCGCCGCCTTCACCCCCTCGTCGTGGAACCCCGGAGGCATCCGGACGTCGGCCACCACCACCTTCGGGCGGTGCTCCTCGACGGCGGCCAGCAGTTCCACGGCGTCCCCGACGGCGGCCACGACCTCGAAGCCCACCGCCTCCAGGACCTTGACCAGGCCGACCCTCAGCAGGACCGAGTCCTCGGCGATCACAGCGCGCACGGCAACTCCACGGTGATGGTGGTGGGGCCCCCGAGGGGGCTGAGAACGGACAGCGTGCCGTCGACCGAGGCGGCGCGCTTGCGCAGACCGGTGAGCCCGGTGCCGCGCGAGGCGTCCGCGCCGCCCACGCCGTCGTCGCTGATGACCAGGCGCAGCCGGCCGTCGGCCGTCCGCACCGAGAGGTCGACGCGGTTCGCCCTGGCGTGCTTGGCCACGTTGGTGAGCGCCTCGGAGACGGTGAAGTAGGCGACCGCCTCGACGGTGGGGGCGACCTGCTCGGAGAGGTCGACGTCCAGGCGCACCGGCAGCGGGGCGCGGGCGGCGACGCCGGACAGCGCCGCGTCCAGGCCGCGGTCCTCCAGGACGGCGGGGTGCAGGCCGCGGACCAGGTCGCGCAGCTCGTCGATGGCCGCCTGGGCCTCCTCGTGCGCGTCGACGATCACCTGCATCAGCTCGGGCGGCACGTCCTTGAGGGTGCGCCGGGCCAGGCCCAGGTTCATCGCGAGGGAGGTGAGCCGCTGCTGGGCGCCGTCGTGCAGGTCGCGCTCGATCCGGCGGCGCTCGGCGTCCACCGCGTCGACCAGCCCGGCCCGGCTTTCGGCGATCTCCTCGACCCGCCGCTCCAGCGCCTCCGCCCGGTCCGGGCCGAGCAGCCGCCGGGCCACCCACACCTCCAGCCAGGCCAGTCGCGTCCCCACCGGGGGCAGCACCGCCAGCAGCACCACCCCGCCGAGGGTGAGCAGGACGTCCTCCCCGGCCAGGCCGGCGCGCAGCGCGGTGCCGGCCGGCAGCAACCAGATCCAGCCGTACACGGTGGCCAGCACCACGGCGGCCGCCCAGGCGTACAGCACCGCCAGCGCGCCCGCCGCGAGCAGCGGCCCGGCCACCAGGTGGTGCAGGGCCTGGCGCCAGGTCATCCCCAGCAGCCAGACCTGACGCCCCGTCGGCGGGCGCAGCGGCGGCACCTCCACCCCCCGCAGGGCGCGCAGCCGGCCGCGCTGGAGGGCGGTCAGCGGGCGGGAGCAGAGCAGGACGGCGGCGAGCAGCAGGAAGAGCAGGCTCGACTCGGTGACGGCCAGCCAGACCGGCAACGCCATGGGTATTCCGGCGGCGATGAAGCGGACGTCCCGCCAGGCCTCGGGCGACCACGGTGGGCGCCGGAGGCTCCTGACGAGCGCTCGGCGCAACGTGGTGGAGGGCATGCCGGACAGCGTAGGGCTCCGTGATCACGGGCCACCATGAAGGGGGGTTCCGGGTGAGGGTGTAGCTAGGTACACCCCCGATTCGGTGTGGGGCACTACCGACAGGACGGGGGTCCCGGCGGAAGGCTTGAGGGCATGACGAGCACTGCATCGCACTCCGCCACTCCGCCGCACGGGCGGCCCGGCCCCGGGGGCGCTTCCGGAGCACCGGCGGCGGACGGGGCGCTGCCGGAGGCGGCGCTGCCCGAGGGGGTGCTGCCCGAGGGGGTGCTGCCGGAAGGGGAGTCGATGTCGGCGGCGGATGGCACGCTGCCGGCCGGGGCCGGGCCGTGGTCGGTCCGCAGCGTGCGGTCAGGACGCGGCCGGGCCGCGCTGGAGCTGTACCAGCACGGGGAGTTGACCGACGTCCTGGTCGCCGCCCGGCTCACCCCGCAGCTGCTGCGCGGTGCCCGGCACTGCCCGTCCGCCGGGCGGAGCCGGCACGTGCTGGCCTGGGGCCGGCTGGCCGCCGACGGTGCGGCGCCCGCGGTGGAGTTCACCGGGCGGCGACCGTTCCGCAGGGTGCGGTCGACGGCCGAGGTGGTCACGGTGGCCGGGCGGTTCTGGATCGCCTGGGCCGAGGGGCCGTTCGACGCGGTACGGGTCGAACACCCGGCGGGCGGGACGGCCGAGCGGCTGCCGCTGGAGCGGGTGCGGGGCCTGGGCCGGGGCCGGGGTGCCGCGTGACCACCGCCGTCCTCGCCGCCCGCCCCGCCTCCTCGTACGTCCTGCCCGCGCGCTTCGCCCGGCTTCCGGTCCTGGCGGCCGTCGCACTGCTGCCCTGGCTGGCGGTCCTCGCCGTCTGCCACGAGACCCCGTGGGTCGTGCTCGACCTCACCGAGTTCGCCGCCCTGCTCTCGCTGGACGCGCTGCTGCGCCGGCGCAGCCCCGCCGCGCTCTGGGCGGGCGCGGCGGTGGCCCTGCTGCTCACCGGGGACGCGCTGGCCGACATCGCCTGCGCCGGGCCGGGCCACGCGGTGCTCGCCGCGCTGGCCATGGCCACGTGCATCGAACTGCCGCTGGCCGCGGTGTGCCTGTGGCTCGGGCGGGACGCGGCGCTGCGGGCCTAGGCGCGGGTGGGCCGGCCAGGCACGGGTGGGCCGGTCAGGCGCGGGTGGGCAGCAGGTCCATCAGCGCGCGGGTCTCGTCGTCCAGCGGGGTGTACGTGATCATCCGTGTCCCCAGCTGCGGGCTGAGCCAGAAGTTGGTGTACTCACAGCGCAACAGGCCGACGCCCGGCACCTGGAAGCGCTTGATCCCGTTGCCCGGCCGCATCACGTCGTGCCGCTGCCAGAGCTCCGCGAACTCCGGCGAGGCCTTGAGCATCCGGGCCAGCAGCGCCTTCCAGGCCGGCTCCGAGCCGTGGTCGGCCATCGCCGAGCGGAACCGGGCCACGATGCCGAGGCGCTCGGTGCGGTAGTCCACCAGCACCTCGCGGAACTGCGAGGGCGTGAACGCCATCCACATCAGGTTCCGGTCCGCGGGGGCCAGTTCGTCGAGATCGCCGACGATCGCGGTGTACTGGGCGTTGTACGCCAGCACGTCGTAGCGGGAGTTGACCACCATGGCGGGGAACGGCGCCAGCTGCTCCAGCAGCAGCCGTACGCCCGGGGTCACCGAGGGGCAGTCCCGCACCGGCGCCGGGTCCTCCGCGCCGGCCAGGGTGAACAGGTGGGCGCGCTCGCTCGGATCCAGCAGCAGCGCCCGGGCCACCGAGTCCAGCACCTGGGTGGACACCTGGATGTCCCGTCCCTGTTCCAGCCACGTGTACCAGGTCACCCCGACCGCGGCGAGCTGCGCGACCTCCTCCCGGCGCAGCCCCGGCGTCCGGCGGCGGCCGGTCATCGGCAGGCCCACCTGCTCGGGCGCCAGGCGCTCGCGGCGGCTGCGCAGGAACCCGGCCAGCTCGTGGCGGCGGGCGTCGTCGGGTCCGGCCGGGCCCGGACCGGCCGGACCGGCTGAACCGGTCGAACCGGTCGAACCGGTGCGGGCTCGCGCGGGGCCGGCCGGACCGGTGCGGGCTTGCGCGGGAGGCGTGGCGAGACTCATGCTCCCCAGCATGCGCCAGCCGTCAGCCTGTTGCCAGGTACTTCTTATACCTGGATAACCACACTCTGGTACCAGGGTACGGAGCGACGGATCGTATGACCCGTGACCCAACAACTCGCCGTCGCCCCCGCATCGGCCCGCACCGCCACCACCCCGGGCACCGCGGCCGCCCGTACCACCTCGCCCGGTTCCACCGGACCCGCCGGACCCGCCGCCACCCTCGGCACCGCGGGGCTGGTCACCGTGCTGCTCGGCGCCTTCCTACCGATGCTCGACTTCTTCATCGTCAACGTCGCCCTGCCCACCATCGACCACGACCTGGCCGCCGGGCCCGCCGTCCTCGAACTGGTCGCCGCCGGCTACGGCATCGCCTTCGCCGTGCTGCTCGTCCTCGGCGGGCGCCTCGGCGACAACTACGGCCGCCGCCGGCTCTTCGTCGTCGGCGCCATCGCCTTCGCCCTCACCTCGCTGGCCTGCGGCCTCGCCCCCGGCGCGTGGTCCCTGGTCGCCGCCCGGGCCGCCCAGGGCGCCTCGGCCGCGCTGCTGATCCCGCAGGTGCTCGGCACCATCACCGCCGCCACCGAGGGCGCCCGGCGCGGCCGCGCGCTCAGCGTCTACGGCGCCGTCGGCGGGATCTCGGTGGTGATCGGGCAGGTGCTCGGCGGGATGCTGGTCGCCGCCGACCTGTTCGGCACCGGCTGGCGCTCGGTGTTCCTGTTGAACGTGCCGTTCGCGCTGCTCGCCGTGGTGCTCGCGGTCCGCTACGTCCCGGAGAACAGGGCCGCCACGGCCGCCCGGGTCGACGTCCCCGGCACCGTCCTGCTCACCGCCACCCTGCTCTCCCTGCTCATCCCGCTGATGGAGGGCCGGGCCGCCGGCTGGCCGCTCTGGTCCTGGGTGCTGCTGGCGCTGTTCCCCGTCCTCGCCGTCGCCTTCGGCGTCGTCGAGCGCCGCGCCGAGCGGCGCGGGGACACCCCGCTGGTGCCGCCGTCCCTGCTGCGCATCCCGGAGATGCGGCGCGGCCTCGGCATCGCGCTGCCCTACTTCGCGGGCTTCGGCGGCTTCATGTTCGTCATCGCGGTCGCCCTCCAGCAGGGCCTCCGGCTCGGACCGGTCGCGGCCGGCTGGGCGCTCGTCCCGATGGCGGTCGGCTACTTCTCCGCCTCACTCGCCGGCCCGCGGCTGATCGGCCGCTGGGGCAGCCGGGTGCTCAGCGCGGGCGCCGTCGTCCAGGCCACCGGCCTCGGCACCCTCGCCCTGACCGTCCTGACCGACTGGGCGCACTTCTCCCCGCTCCGGATGGCCCCGGGCGTCGCCCTCGCCGGCATCGGGCAGGGCCTGATCGGCACCCCGCTGTTCCGGGTCGTCCTCGCCAAGGTGCCGGCCGCCCGGGCCGGCGTCGGCAGCGGTGTCCTCGCCACCGGCCAGCAGTCCAGCCTCGCCCTGGGCGTCGCCACCCTCGGCACCCTCTACCTCTCGCTCTCCCCCGTCCTGGGCATGGACCGGGCCCTCGCGCTGTGCCTGGGCATCCAGCTCCTCGGCTCCTTCACCGTCCTGTACCTGACCACCCGGCTTCCCCGCTCCATCGGGTGACCCCGGGCGTCCGGGGTCCGGGCTGCGGGCTCCGGGCTGCGGCGGGGGCGGGGGCGGCATCGGCGACGGCTCGGCGAACGGCCTCGTGACCGGGACGACCGGTCGCGGGGCCGTCGGCGTTCCCTCGGCTGCCCGGTGGCCGTTCCCGGTGGCTTTCCCGGCTGCTTTCCCGGCGGCGCGGGTCTCAGTGGCGCGGGCTTCGGTGGGGGCCGAGCCGGTCGAGCCAGTGGCCGAACAGGGTGCGGACGGCTCCGGCGGCCTCGACCTGGGGGTTGTGGCCGACGCCGTCGAGGACGGCGGCGGCCATCCGGGGGTAGTGGTCGAGCAGGGCGAGCTGGTCGCGCCAGCCGACCAGGGCGTCCTGCCGGGTGGTGACCAGCAGGTGGTGGCCGCGGTGCTGCGGGGCCCGGTGCTCGGGCCAGTGCGGCAGCAGGAAGTCGGCTTCGAGTTCGGCGGCGGCCGCCCGGTCGTGCGTCTCCCAGCCGGGCCGGACGTAGCGCTCGAAGAGCTCCCAACTCGCCTCGGTGTGGCGGGCCATGACGTACCGGAACAGCTCGCGGCCGGCGGCCGGGAGGCGGGCGAGGAGGTCCTCGTCGCGTTCGACCACGGACTCCTCGGGCAGCGACCGGTCGGCGCCCCAGCGCACCACCGGCACCAACAGCGCCGAGCCCAGCACCTGCTCGCCGAACCGCGCGGTCACCGCCCGGGCCAGCTGGCCGCCGAAGGACTGGCCGACCACGGCGAAGGGGCGGCGGCCGACCTGCTCCTCGATCCACCCGGAGACGGCCTCGGCCAGGGCGCTCGCCGAGGCCGGGCCCGGCAGCCGGGGGCTGCTGCCGTGGCCGGGGAGGTCGAGGTAGAGGCGACGCCAGCCGGGCCGGTCGGCGAAGGCGGGTTCGAGCGGGAGCAGGACGCGGTGGTCGACGGTGTAGCCGTGGATCAGGACGATCGGGGTGCCGTCACCGAAGGCGGTGTGGCGGATCGCGGAGCCGGTCGTGCCGGTCGCGTCAGTCGCGTGGTTCGTGTCGTTGGTGTCGTTGGTGTCGTTCATGTCGTTCGTGTCGGTCATGAGGACAGCGTCCAACGCTGACACCGGTGGCAAGGTCAAACGGCGGTTCCGACGGCCGGTTCAGGAGGGTTCAGGAGAGGCTCTTGACCACGTCCAGGTACTCCCGGATGGCGTCCCGGTTGCGCGTCAGGCACAGGATCCGGCGGGTCATCCGGTCCGTCTCGGTCTCCAGGGTGGTGAGCATCTCCGCCGTGGCGTCGGCGAAGTGGATCGTCCGCGGGGTGTCCAGGCAGGGCAGGATCTGCTTGATGATCCGGGTCGGCAGCCCCGCGTCCAACAGCCCGCGGATCTGCAGCACCCGGTCCACGAGGTACTCGTCGTAAGCGCGGTAGCCGTTCGCCTCGCGGCGCGGCGTGATCAGCCCCTGCTGCTCGTAGTAGCGCAGCAGGCGCGGAGTGGTCTCCGCCCGCCGGGCGAGTTCACCGATGCGCATGTGTGACCATCCTCACCCCGGGCCGGCACCCTCCCGGCTGGACCTTGACACGGATGTCAACGATAAACGATCGGGCCCATGCCCACTCCTGAACTCCACGCCCCCGCGCGGCCGGTGGCCGCGGCACCGAGGCTGCCCTGGCCCGCGCTGCTGGCCATGAGCGCCGGCGGATTCGTCACGATCATGACCGAGGCCCTGCCCGCCGGGGTGCTGCCCGCGATGAGTGCCGACCTCGGCGTCGGCCAGTCCGCCGCGGGGCAGTCCGTCACGCTCTACGCGGTCGGCTCCATCGCGGCCGCCGTCCCGCTGACCGCCGTCACCGGCCGCCTGCCGCGCAAGCCCCTGCTGCTGGTCGCCGTCGGAGGCTTCGCCGCGGCCAACGCCGTCACCGCCGTCTCGCCGAGCTATCCGCTCACCATGGCCGCCCGGTTCGCGGCCGGCCTGGTCGCCGGGCTGCTCTGGGCGTTGCTGGCCGGGTACGCCCGGGGCATCGTCGCCCCGGAGCAGCGCGGGCGGGCGATGGCCGTCGCCATGACCGGCTCGACGGTCGCCCTGTCGGTGGGCGTGCCCGCCGGCACCGTGCTGGCAAGCCTGGTGGGCTGGCGGGCCACCTTCGGGCTGATGAGCGCGATCGCCCTGGCGCTGACCGGCTGGATGCTGTTCGTACTGCCGGAACCGCCCGGCCGGGCCGACCGGACCGACCGGGCCCGGACTCCGGTCCGACGGGTGCTGCGGACGCCGGGCGTCGCCGCCGTGCTGGCCGTCACGGCGACCTTCGTGCTCGCCCACAACATCCTCTACACGTACGTCGCCGCGCTGCTCGCACCGCTGGGGCTCGACGGCCGGACGGACACCGTCCTGCTCGTCATCGGGCTGTCCTCGCTGGCGAGCATCCTCGGCACCGGCGCCCTGATCGACCGCTACCTGCGCCCGCTGACCATCGCCGCCTCCGTCCTCCTCGCCGTCGCCGCGCTGCTCCTCGCCGCCGCCCTGCTCGGCTCGGCCGGCTGGCCCGTCTACGCGGCCGCCGCGCTCTGGGGCCTCGGCTTCGGCGGCGCCGCCACCCTCCTCCAGACCGCCGTCGCCGACGCGGCCGGGCCGGCCGGGGACATCGCCCAGTCGCTGCTCGTCACCTGCTGGAACCTCGGCATCGCGGTCGGCGGCCTGGCCGGCGGCCTCCTCCTCGACCACGCCGGCCCGACGGCCCTGCCCTGGTCCGCCCTCGTCCTGCTGGCCGCCGCACTGGCCGTCACCCTCGGCGGACGGCGCCACGCCTTCCCGGCGCGGCATGAGCACTCTTCCGTGTGAAATCGACGCACGTTCCTCGTGACCGACGCACGGCCCGCCGTACCGTGAGTCGCATGACAGCCAGAGTCCCCATCCGCCAGCTCCAGCAGCACGCCAGCGAGTTGATCGACCGGGTCGCGGCCGGCGAGCGCGTCGAGATCACCCGCAACGGGCGGCTGATCGCCGTCCTCGCACCGCCCGATCCCGAGCAGCGGGTGCTGGAGGACCTCGTTCGCGACGGCACCATCGACCCGGAGAACGCCGCCACCGCGCGCGGCCTGGCCGACTGGCCTCTCCCCGAGCCAGACACCGGGCTCGGGTCGGCCTCCGAGGCCCTGCTCGCCATGCGTGAGGAGGAGGACCGTTGATCTACCTCGACTCCTGCGCGATCCTCAAGCTCCTGGTCCCCGAGAAGGAATCCACCGCTCTACGCACGTTTCTCTCCTCGCACGGCGCCGAGGGACATGCGACCAGCGCACTGACCCAGGTTGAGGTGCCACGCGCCCTGATCCGGATCGGCGCACCACCGGAGTTACTGGACAAGTCGACCGACCTGCTCGACCGGCTGCTCCGCGTCCGGCTCTCCGATCCCGTCCTCAGGGCAGCGTGCCGGTTCCCCACCCAGCACCTCCGCACACTCGACGCGATTCATCTCGTCAGCGCCGAGCACTTGGAGCACGCGCTCACCGCCTTCGTCACGTACGACAAGCGCCTGGCCGACGCGGCGGAGGAACGGGACCTGCCCGTGGTCGTGCCCGGTAGGGCAGCCGGCTCCCGGTAGGCGGACACTCGGGCCCCGACCGGCCGGGTGACGAGCCGGCCTGGTCGGAGCCGGGCGAGCCCCGGCTGCCGACGGCGAGCCTGTCGCTATCGCTCGGGCACGGTGCCGGGCAGCTGCCGGGCCCGATCCTCGTGGTCGACGGTCAGGACCGCGGGTCAACCGACCCGCCCGACCGTCTGCTCCGCGTCCGGCTCCGGTCATCCATCGCCAACTCGAAGCAGCTGCCTGGGTGTCACCACCACGGCCACCCTGCCGCCGGGTCCCCCTCCCTCCGCGATCCGCCACCCTTCCCCGCCCGCTTCCTCGCCCGCTTCGACGGCCCCGGCAGGGTCGCACTGCTCGTCCCGGCAGCTGCTGTTCGCCCGCCCGGCCCCTCCGCCCGGCTCGATCAGCGGTGTCAACCCTGACCATCGTCATGGTCGTTGCCTGACTTTCGGGTCGGGTGGAAAGGGCTCCTCGGCTTCTACCGTCCGGACCATGACGTACACGGACAGGAAATCCAGGAAGCCCACGACCGGCCGAAGGATCCGGACCGCGGGGGCGGGCAGGCCCGTCCTGGCCGCGGCCCTGCTCTGCGCGGGGGCCGGGGTGGTGGCGTGGCTGGCGCCGGAGCGGGGTGGTGGGGCGGGGCCGGTGCGGGTGTCGGCCGGGTGGTCGGCGGCCGGCTACCGGCGGGTGGCGGAGGCCGTCGCCGATGCCCCGCGTGCGGTGGCCTCGCTGCTGGAGCCGGCCACCGAGGTGGGGTTGCTGGTGCTGGGGCTGCTGCTGGCGTTCTGCTGGTGGACGGCCCGGGCCCGGCGGGCCGCCGGGGCGGTCGCGGGGGTGGCACTGGTCGGGCTGGGCACGGTGCTGGCCTACGGGGCGAGCGAGGTGCTGAAGGTGGTCCTCGACGAGGAGCGGCCCTGCCGGGCTCCGGCCGGGCTGCCGGGCCCGGCGGCGGCCGAGTGTCCGCCGCCGGGTGACTGGTCGTTCCCCAGCAACCACGCCACCCTGGCGGTCGCGCTGGCGACGGGGCTGGTGCTGCTGCGCCCGCGCTGGGCGCTGTCGGCCATACCCGTCGGCGGTGCCACGGCCGCGCTGCGGGTGGCGGCCAGGGTGCACTATCCGCACGACGTGCTCGCCGGTGCCGCGCTCGGCGGCACGGTCACGGCGGCGGTCGTCCTCGCCCTGCGGCCTGCGGCCACCACCGTGGTGACGGCGCTGACCGGGGTGCCCGTCCTCGGGCGGCTGCTGTCGGCGCCGGCGATACCGTCGGCCCCGGGCGCGAACTCGGGCTCGGGCATGACGGTCTCAGTCCCGCGGGCCGCCCGCGCAGGTGGCGCCGAGGGTCAGCCCGGCCTCGTGCGCGAGGACGGCGGCGGCCGCCCGGTTGGCCACGCCCAGCCGCGCCAGGATGGAGCTCACATGGGCCTTCACGGTGCCCTCCACCACCCCCAGTCGGCGGGCGATCTGACCGTTGGACAGCCCGGCGGCGATCAGCGTCAGTACGTCCCGTTCCCGGGTGGTCAGGGCGGCCACCTGTTCCCGGGCGCCGGCGCGCCGGTCGGCGGGGCCGCCGGCTCCGGTGGCGGCCAGGTGGGCGACCACCCGGGCGGCCACCTTGGGTGAGAGGTAGGCCGCACCGCCCGCCACCGCGTGCACCCCGGCGAGCAGTTCCTCGGGCTCTCCGGACTTGATCAGGAAGCCGTTCGCGCCGCCGCCGAGCGCGCGCAGGATGTAGTCGTCCTCACCGAAGGTGGTCAGCATGAGCACTCCGGTCGCCAGACCGTTGCGGCGGATCTCGGCGGCGGCCGTGATGCCGTCCGTCCCGGGCATCCGGATGTCCAGCACGGCGACGTCCGGCCGGTGGCGCCGGACGAGCTCGACGGCCTCCCGGCCGTCCCCGGTCTCGGCGACGATCTCGATGCCCGGGTCGGTGGCGAGCACGGCGCGCAGTCCGGCACGGATCATGGGCTCGTCGTCGGCGAGCAGCACCCGGATCGGTGCGGTGGTCATCGGCGGCTCCTGTCGGTCGCTCGGGACGGAGGTGGTGCGGGAAGGGAGGTACGACGGGAGGTCAGGAGACGAGCACGTCGAGGGAGACGAGCCGGGAGTCCCGGAAGCAGAGCCGGTAGGCGTCGCCGGCCCGATCCACGAACAGTTGGGCGGTGATGGCGTAGTAGGTGCACGAGACCCCCTCCCCCGACGGCGGCGCCGGTGTCGACGACCCGACCGGCGGGCGGTACGGCAGCCGGTGGCCCGGCAGCAGGCGCTCGACCGAGGCCTGCTCCTGCCCCACCTGGAGGGAGGCGTAGACCTCCGGGTCCAGCACCGACAGGCTGACCACGTAGAGCGTCCATACTCGCAGGGCCACGGTCAGCAGCACGGCCGTCACCAGCGGGACGAGCACCACGGCGGCCAGTGTTCGCCCCACCCTGCGCCGAGCCTGCCGCAGCTCGCGCACCGGCGACGGCGGGGCCGCGGGCACCGGCGGGACGGGCCCCGCGGCACGGCGCGGCAGGTCGGCCACAACCTCGAACCCGCCGTCCGGGCGGGCCCGGTGGGCGAAGGTGCCGCCCGCGAGCCGGACGCGCTCGGTCAGACCGACCAGGCCGCGGCCGCCGGTGGACGGCACGGCGGGCACCGCGGTCTGCGCTGCGGTGGAGGTGGAGGTACCGGCGAACGTCTCGACGAACGTCGCGGTGGGCGTTGCGCTGCGAGGGGTTGACCCGGGGGCCGACGACGCCGCGCCGGCACGGGCGCCGGCGGACACGGGCACAGGCCCGTTGGCCACCCGGAGACGGGCGCCGTCCGCCGCGTAGGCCACCTCCACGGTGACGGCCGCCCGCGGTGCGTGCTTGGCGGCGTTGGTCAGCGCCTCCTGCACCACCCGGAAAGCGGCGTGCTCGGTGGCGCGCGGGAGCCCGTCCGGCTCCCCGGTGATCTCCGAGCGGACGTCCAGGCCGGCGGCGGCCGCCTCGGCAACGAGCTGCGGGATGTCCGAGTCGGCGGGCCCGTGGGCCACGGAGGTGCCCTCACCGTTCTCGTCCCCGGCGCGCAGGATGCCGATCACCTCGCCGAGCCGGTCGACGGCGGCGGCCGCGCCCGCCCGGATCTCCTGGACGGCCTCCCGGTGGGGCTGGGCCAGGCCGGGAGCGAGCTTGAGGGCCCCGGCGCGCAGAGCGATCAGGCTGAGGTCGTGCCCGAGGGCGTCGTGCATGTCCTGGGCGATGCGGGCACGTTCACGCAGGCGGGCCTGCTCCGCGACGAGTTGCTGCTCGCGCTCCAGCCGCTCGGCCCGCTCCCAGCCGGCGCGCACCAGTTCCTGCGACTGCCGCCAGAACCGGCCCAGCAACCACGGCCCCATCCCGGTGCTCACGGCGAGCGCGACGAACCGCAGGCCCAGAACGATCCAGGAGGGCACCGACCCGACCATCAGCACCCCGGCCGCCACCAGGACGGCGAACACCACCGCCGCCGGCCGTACCCGCTCCATCCGCAGCCCGGCCAGGAAGGAGAACCCGATCGCGGGCAGCGCCCACCAGAGGCTGGTGACACCGAGCCCGATACACACCGACGCCACCACGGGCAGCGCCACCCCACTCATCCGCATGCCCACGACCCTATGAGCGCCGCCGTCGCGGCGGATCTGTCGAAAGTCATGCCCGGGGCGCCAACCCGTGCCCACGACGCGGCGCGCGGGCGGCTCCCTCGCCCGGGACGCGCTCGTCCGCGACGTCGTCGGCCCGCTGAAGGACTGTCCGACTCGTTCCGATGATTCGGGTGCGTCCGCCCGATTCCCGTGAGATAAAAGTCGGACGCACTCGAACCGGGGGAAGGGTGACGTCATGGGTCTCGTCACGGTGTTCCTGCTCGCACTCGTCGGCACCGTCATCGGTGTCACGGCCTTCCTGGTGCTCCGGGAACGTTCGCGGCGGCGCCGGTTCGACGACGCGGAGGGCCTGCTGATCGAACAGCAGCGGACCGCCCACGCCGCGCGCATGCGGGCGACGTACTCCAGCATGTCCGTCCACCACGGCAACGGTGTGATCGGCGACGAGGGGAACCGCCACCGCTCCTGACCTCCCGCGGCACGGCCCCGCGTCAGCGGCACAGGGCGGCGTCGACGACGTCCTCCAGGTTCCGGGTGACGGCGCGGTCGGTCGGGACGGTGGTCACCGCGACGTTCACGGCGCGCCCCTCGTCGGTGGCGCCACCACGGGTCTCGTTGCCCGGGATGTCGCCGCCGGGCCCCCGGTAGACCCCGCCGCAGGAGAGCGGCCGGCTGAAAACGCCCAGTCCGGCGCCGACCCCACCTCCGATCGGCACCGTGGTGCGCACCTGGGCGAGCTGGGCCGCGGGCAGCAGGCGGTCCGGGACGAGCAGTTCGGTGAAGAACCGGTTGAGGTCCGAGTTGGTGGAGACCATCTGCCCGGCCGCCCAGGCCGCCGACGGGTCCAGCTCCACGGATGCCGATCCACATCGCCGGCCGCCGCCGTACGGCGGCCGCACTGAACGCCGCGTTCCCCGGTGCGGAGATCGTCGACGTCACCTCCAAGGCACCGGACCCGTGGGTCCGGCTGAGCCCGTTCTTCCCGCACGGCGGCATCCCCGTCCCGTACGGCGACGGCCTGACCAGCGAGTCGGTGGAGGGGATCTGGCAGGCCCTCAAGGTCTTCCGGGACGCCGACGTCGACCCCGCGAAGCTGCGCATCACCTCGATGAAGGGCCTCAAGCGGACAGTGCGCCGGTTCGGCCCCGTCGAGGGCCACCGAACCGGCCCGCACGGCGACCGGCTCCTGTCGTACGAGACGGCCCGCCGCCGCATCTACCTGCCCGCCTACCGGTGGGTCCTCGAACACCGCGCCGCCGACCTGGTCGAGCGGCTCCGGGGGATGGACGAGGTCGTGCTCCTCGACTTCACCACCAACGGGCGACGTCGCCGACCCCTCCAGCCCCCTCTCCCACGCCGCGCTCGTCCGGCTGTACGTCGAGGGCCGCTGGCCCGCCGAGGAGCACCCGGACGCTCCGGCTCCGCGACCGGTCGAACACCCTGAGCCCCGAACACCCTGAGCCCCGAATGCGCCGAGCCCACACGCCCTGAGCCCCGAGGCTGAACCCTCCGGGCCCGTCGGCCGTGTTCCGGGTGCGGCACCGCGTCGGCGGGCAGCCGCGGTCCCTCGGAACGGAGTCGATTTGATGAGCAAGCGCGCCGGCCACGCGAGGCACGGAGGCCCCGGGGTGTTGGCGGCGGTCGCCCGCCGCAGGGTCCCGGTCGCGGCGACCGCGGTCGCCCTGGTGGCCGGGTCCGTCCTCGCCGTCTCCGCCAGCGCCGCCGGACCGGCCGACGCCGCCGTGCCGGCCGCCGCCCAGGCGCCGCGGGTGAAGGCCCAGCAGTGGATCTACCCCGGTCCGGCCGGTTCGCCGACCTGCAGCGCGCCCGCCGAGTACGCCGACGGCCGGCTCGCGAACGGCGTGCTGCAGCCCGAGTACTACACCATCGACGGCAACGGCGGCGCGGTGCTGCTGTCGGCCTCCGACCCGGACTACGCCTGCAACGGCTACAGCCCGGCGAACGTGGCGGACGTCAAGGCCCACTCGGCGCAGCAGTACATGACGGTCTCGCTGGCCGACCTCGCCGCCGAACGCAAGCTGACGGGCGACCCGGCGAAGACGGCCGCGGCCGTGCAGACCCTCACCGACTTCACCCGGAAGATCGGCTTCGCCGGCGTCGACATCGACTTCGAGAACTACTGGGACTGGAGCGCGCAGGACGCCGAGAACTTCTTCGGCTTCATCACCGCCCTGTCCGACGGGTTGCACGGCCGCGGCCTCAAGCTGCAGGTCGAGGGCCCGCCGGACACCACCACCCGGTTCGACTACGGGCGGGCCCTGACGGCCGGCGCCGACCAGGTGGTCATGATGGCGTACGACTACCAGTACCAGTCCCCGGCCGGCGCCACCTGCCTGCCGTTCGCGCCGTACGACTGGGCGCGGGACCTCTTCTCCGGCGCCCTGGCCCAGATCCCGGCCGACCAGCGCTCCCGCTTCGTCGCCGGGCTGCCGTCCGAGGCCTACACCGCGAGCGACCAGTGCCGCACCGTCAAGGGCAACCAGACCGTCGCCGACATGAAGAAGGCCCCGGGCTACTCCGAGGACCCGGCGGTCATCGCCCAGCGCCGTGACCCCGCCTCGGGCGAGATCCGGTGGAGCTCGGGCGGCCGCTTCTACGACTACGTCGACCAGACCGCCCTGGACTCCAAGCTGAAGGTCGCGACCGACCTCGGCATCACCGAGGTCTCGGTCTGGGCGCTGGGCGGCGGCAACGCCTGGTTCTCCCCCGGCGCCCTGGGCGGCGGCCCGGCCGGCCACGGCCTGGTCTCGAAGGCCAGCGGCCGCTGCATGAACGCCCCCTCCTCGGCCAACCTCGCCCGCTTGGAGGTCCGGGACTGCGACGGCTCCGCGGGCGAAGCGGTCGCCGCCCAGGCCGACGGCACCCTCCGGGTGTACGGCAAGTGCGTGGACGCCTCCGGCCGCAAGACCACCCCCGGCACGCCCGTCATCCTGTACACCTGCAACGGCGGGACCAACCAGCAGTGGCAGCCCCGGCCCGACGGCTCCTTCGTCGGCGGCCAGTCGGGCCTGTGCCTGGACGTCACCGGCGGAGCGGTGCCCGCCCCCGACGGCACGCAGCTGGAGCTGTGGCAGTGCACCGGCCAGAGCAACCAGATCTGGACCGCCGTCTGACACCACCGCGCCGGTTCCCCACCGACGGCACCGCCCGCCCGGGCGGTGCCGTCGCCCGCTCCGGAACGCCTCTCCGCCCTTGCCGGGAAAAGCAGTTGGTCCGAACACGCGAGGAGTCCGACAATCGCCGGATGACCGATGACCAGAGCGAGTTCCAGCGGTGGCGCGCAGCCCGCATGACCTGCAAGCGCTTCCTCTCCGCCGACCGCGTCCTCAGCATCCGCGAGCGCCTCGCCCAACTCTCCGCCATAGACGGCCTGGACGCCGGCCCCGACTTCTACGGCATCGGCGGCCCGGTGCGACAGCTGGAGGAACGGACCGCCGCCCTGCTCGGCAAGGAGGACGCGGTCTTCTTCCCCACCGGGACGATGGCCCAGCAGGTCGCCCTCCGCCACCACGCCGAGCGCACCGGCAACACGGCCGTCGCCCTGCACCCGCTCAGCCACATCGAGCGGCACGAGCGCCACGCCCACACCCAGCTCACCGGCCTGCGCGGCCTCTGGCCCACGACCGCGCAACGCCAGCCGACGCCCGAGGAACTCACCGCGTTGGGCGAGCCGTTCGGCACCCTGACGGTCGAACTCCCGCTGCGCGACCCCGGTTACCTCCTCCCCAGCTGGGACGAGTTGACCGCCATGGTCGCCGCCGCCCGCGAGGCCGGCGCCCGGGTGCACTTCGACGGCGCACGCCTCTGGAACACCACGGTCCACTTCGACAGGCGGCTCGACGAGATCGCCGCCCTCGCCGACAGCGTCTACGTCTCGTACTACAAGGACCTCGGCGGAATCAGCGGAGCCGCCCTGGCCGGTGACTCCGCCCTCACCGCCCACGCCCGCACCTGGCGCCACCGCTACGGCGGCCAGCTCTCCCAGCAGTGGCCCGCCGCTCTCGCCGCCCTCCACGGCCTGGACACGGTGCTGCCCCGCCTGGCCGACTACACCCGCCACGCGGCCACCCTCGTACCGGCCCTGGCCGCACTGCCGGGCGCCCGGCTCCACCCGGAGGTCCCGCCCACCCACGAGTTCCAGCTCTGGCTGCCGGGCCCGGCCGAGGCCCTGAACGCCGCCCACCTGGCGCTCGCGGAGGAGGAGGGCCTCTGGTTCACCTCGCACTGGGAGGACGCCGCGCCCGGCCTCGCCATGGCCGAGATCAGCCTCGGCGAGCCGGCGCTGGCATGGACGGCGGCGCAGGTGCGGGAGGTCGGACTGCGCTTCCTGGAGCTGGCCGCCAAGGCCTGACGGAAGGGACCTTCCGGGGTGCCGGGCCTGGACTGACTCCCCGTCAGCCGAAGCCCGGCCCTTCCGGCCTCGCCGGCCGACACCCCTGCGGAGTTCCCGGAATCCGGACCTCCACTCCGAGGAGTGATTCACCGCGAAACGGTTCGCGGCGAATCACCCTTCATGTCAGACTGACGATATGAGCGAGATGCACGTGGGGGACCTGGCCGCCGTCCGCAGCCGCGAGGAGTTGGTCGCGCTGATGGCCGACGGGGTGCGGCCGAAGTGGGTGATGTTCTGGGGGCACACCGAGCGCAAGGGCGGCGGGACGCGCCAGGAGTGCCTGAGCCAGTGGTGGCCCGGCGAGTTCACCGTCGACGGGGTCGGCTACGCCTCCGCCGAGCACTGGATGATGGCCGGCAAGGCCCGGATGTTCGGCGACGAGGAGATCGCTCAGCGGGTGCTGGAGGCCCGGACACCCGGCGAGGCGAAGAAGCTGGGGCGGCTGGTCAGGGACTTCGACAACGAGACCTGGACGGCCGGCCGCTTCGAGCTGGTGGTGGCGGGCAACGTCGCGAAGTTCGGGCAGGACGAGGCGCTGCGCGGCTACCTGCTGGGCACGGGCGACCGGGTGCTGGTCGAGGCCAGCCCGCTGGACCGGATCTGGGGCATCGGGCTGGCCGCCGACGACATCCGGGCCCAGCAGCCCGCCGAGTGGCGCGGGTTGAACCTGCTCGGCTTCGCGCTGATGGAGGCACGGACGCGGCTGGGCGCGTGAGCACGATCGCTCCACTGCTGGATGGGACGGTGGTGGTCTCGGCCGCGGCCGCCCTGTTCCTGGCGCCGGGAGTTCTGCGACGCAGGGGCCCGGAGCGGCGGCACGTCGGCACGCGCCGGCCCGGGCCGGAGCCGGTGCTGGCGGTGGTCGTCGCACTGATCTACCTCAACCAGGTGCTCGTCGCCGTCTACGTGAACCGGGTGCACCACGGGGACGTCTCCTTCATCGCCCGCCACCTGCCGCCCGGGTGGTTCGACGTGCCCCGCCTGGACCCCCTCGCCGCCCACTTCCCGGCCCCGGAGCTGCTGGCCCCGTCCGTGCTCCGGGTTCCGGCGCTCCTCGAACTGCCGCTGGTGCTGCTGGCGTTCGTCGCCGTCATCCGACGGCTGGACCGCGCGCTGTACGTCCGGCTGGCCCGCTCACCCCTGATCCCGCTCGCCGCCGCCTCGTACACGGTGGCGTTCTGCGCGGTGGAGTGGGACCTGCGCAACCCGTACACGGTGGACGACCTCGTGCTGCGCACGCTCGCCGCCTGCCTCACGCCCCCGCTGATCGTCTGGCTGGCCCGCCGCGAGCCCGAACCCGAACCCGAACCCGAACCCGAACCCGAACCCGGCGCCGAACCCGCCCGGAGCCTGTTCCGCTTCGCCCTCGACCTGTGGGCGTACGGCCAGTTGATGCTGGGGCTGTACGACACCGCACTGCTCTACAACCTCGCCCGGCTCGGCGACCATCTCCCTTCCGCCGCAGCCGCGTTGGCGGTGCTCGTCGCCACCCGCACCGCCCCGACCCGACCCCGCCTCCCGCACCGGCAGCCGGGCCCGTACACCACCGCACTCGCCGAGACGATCGGCCGGGCGCTCGCACTGTTCCTCGCCCCCGCCCTGGCGATCCGCTACGCGGAGTCCTTCGGGACGCCCGAACTCGCCGCCCTGGCCGGGATCCTGGTGATCGGGGCTGCGGCGGCCCACCGGGACGCGCTGCTCCTCCTGCTGCCCGCCCTCGCAGGCGGGGCGGTCGGATATGCCGTCGCGGCGCTCGCTCCCGGCTCGTACTACGAGGCGACCCTGCTACGGAGCGCGACCGGCGCACTTCTCACAACGACCGCCGTCTGCGCGCTCCTTGACACCACTCGGACACGACTGGTCGTGCGCTCTTAACTCCTACGCCACATACTGACGCGAGGATGTCACACAGTCAGGGTCCGAATGGACAGGTTGGGGCGATCATGCGCATGCGGCCGACGGCACAACCCGCAGGCCAGCAGCCGGAAGGCGAGCAGCAAGCCGCCGAACTCCGCGCAGAACTGGACGAGTTACTCCGTGCGAGCCGCTACGCGAGCCAGCGGGAACGGCGCCTCAACGAGGCGATCCGCGCAACCCCCGGTCGACAGCGGCCGGACGGGGAGCTGCTGCGCCAGCTCGCCCAGGCCCGCACCCTCCGCGAGGGGCTGGGCGCCCGCTGCCTCCAACTCAGCGACCAGC
The DNA here is from genome assembly GCF_043201465.1 of Kitasatospora sp. NPDC048298. Classification (NCBI taxonomy): domain Bacteria; kingdom Bacillati; phylum Actinomycetota; class Actinomycetes; order Kitasatosporales; family Streptomycetaceae; genus Kitasatospora; species Kitasatospora sp. NPDC048298. The sequence continues at coordinate 50,815 of NZ_JBICYZ010000038.1, read as the reverse complement.
TGGAGGCGTTGGAGAGCCGGATCAGACACCGGCAGCAGCCTCCGCCACCACAGCAGCCCCAGCACCCCCACTTCCCGCAACAGCAACAGCAACAGCAACAGCAACGACAGCAGCCCTCACAGCAACCCTCACAACAGCAGGCCCCGCCACCCCCCGCCCGCCCCGACCTCGGCGCCCTCACCGAGCGCATCATCACCCTCCACCGGGCCGGCTCCCTCACCGAGGTCGCCGAGGTGATCGACACGGCCGCCGCCCACCTCGCCCCCGCCGACGCCTCGCTGCTGGTCGGCATGCTGACCCGGTACGGCCCGAACGGCAGCTCGCTCCACCTCGCCCGCAGCATCTCCCGGTCGGCTCCGGACCACTCCGTCGCCGTGCTCGCCGAGCTGCGCGAACTGGGCCTGGCCGAGGAGGCGGCGGAGGTGTTCCACGCCTTCTGGAGCTACCCGGCCGCCTCCGTCCCCGGTCTGCTCTCCGCGCTGGACCGGGCCGGACTGGCCGCCGACAGCGCGACGCTGCTCTGGGAGTGGGGGTCGGCGCCGATGACCGAGCTGACCTCCCTGGCCGCCTGCCTCCAGCAGCACGGTCGGGCCGCCGACGTCCGGACCCTGCTGCGCCAGGCCGCCGGTCGCTCCACCGCCGACCTCGCCGACCTCGCGGCCGGGCTGCCGCCCGCGCTCGCCACCCTGCTGCTGAACGAACTGGCCGTGCTGCGCCCGCCCGTCGAGGTGGTCCGGCTGGCCACCGCCCTGAACGGCGCCGGCACCTCCGAGCTGTACGCGCAGCTGCTGGCCGCACTGCTCGCCGACGAGGCCCGCCACCGCACCACCCTCGCCGCCCTGCGCACCGCCGGCCTGCCGACCCGCCCGCCCACGGCTCCACGCTCCCGCTGGGGACGGCGCTAGCGGCCCGCCGCCGCCCCGACCCCGACCGCCCCGCCCCCGGACAGCAAGGAGCCCCCGACCGCCCCATCAGGGCGGACGAGGGCTCCCGAGCCGATCAGGCCCCCGCTAGCAGCCGATCAGCCGCGCGCCGAGGTACGCCTTGACCTGGTCCAGCGAGACGCGCTCCTGCGACATGGTGTCGCGGTCGCGGACGGTCACCGCGTTGTCCTCGAGGGTGTCGAAGTCGACCGTGACGCAGAACGGCGTGCCGATCTCGTCCTGGCGGCGGTAGCGCTTGCCGATGGCGCCGGCGTCGTCGAACTCGACGTTCCACGCGGTGCGCAGGTCGGCGGCCAGGCCGCGGGCCTTCGGGGAGAGATCGGCGTTGCGCGACAGCGGCAGGACGGCGACCTTGACCGGGGCCAGGCGCGGGTCCAGCCGCATGCCGACGCGCTTCTCCATGACGCCCTTGGCGTTCGGCGCCTCGTCCTCGAAGTAGGCGTCGATCAGGAAGGCCAGCATGGCGCGGTTGAGGCCGGCCGCCGGCTCGATGACGTACGGGAAGTAGCGCTCGCCGGACTCCTGGTCGAAGTACCGGAGGTCCTTGCCGGAGGCCTCGCTGTGCACCCGCAGGTCGTAGTCGGTGCGGTTGGCGACGCCCTCCAGCTCGGAGAACTCGCTGCCGCCGAAGTTGAAGCGGTACTCGATGTCCACCGTGCGCTTGGCGTAGTGGGAGAGCTTCTCCTTCGGGTGCTCGAAGAAGCGCATGTTCTCGGTGCGCATGCCGAGGTCGACGTACCAGTCCCAGCGCTGCTGGAGCCAGTACTCGTGCCACTGCTCGTCCTCGCCCGGCTTGACGAAGAACTCCATCTCCATCTGCTCGAACTCGCGGGTCCGGAAGATGAAGTTGCCGGGCGTGATCTCGTTGCGGAAGCTCTTGCCGGTCTGGGCGATGCCGAACGGCGGCTTCTTGCGCGAAGTGGTCTGGACGGCGCTGAAGTTGGTGAAGATGCCCTGGGCGGTCTCCGGGCGCAGGAACGCCAGGCCGCTCGCCTCCTCGGTGACACCGAGGTGGGTCTTCAGCATGCCCGAGAAGTCCTTGGGCTCGGTGAACTGGCCCTTGGTGCCGCAGTCGGGGCAGTTGACGTCCTTGAGGCCGTTCGGCGGCGGGAAGCCGTGCTTGGCCTCGTACTTCTCCTCCAGGTGGTCGGCCCGGTGGCGCTTGTGGCAGGAGAGGCACTCGGTCAGCGGGTCGTTGAAGGTGGCGACGTGGCCGGAGGCCTCCCACACCTCGCGCGCGAGGATCACCGACGAGTCGAGTCCGACGACGTCCTCACGGGCCTGGACCATCGTGCGCCACCACTGGCGCTTGATGTTCTCCTTGAGCTCGACACCCAGCGGCCCGTAGTCCCAGGCGGCGCGCGTGCCACCGTAGATCTCGCTGCAGGGGTAGACGAAGCCACGGCGCTTGCTCAGGCTGACGATCGTGTCGATCTTGTCGGCGGCCACAGTGCTCTCTTCAGTACGTACGGCACGGTCAGGGCACGGCTGGTTGCGCGTACCCGAATACCTCAGGTTACCGGCCATACGGGTACGTGATTCAAATCGGTATCGTCCGGCCGCCGACGCCCTCGGCCACCCTCCGTTCACCCGCCCGAGTGATTTGACAATCATTTCCATGTGAGATGAGAATGATTGTCATGATGATCAGACTGCCTCGACTCGGACTGACTCGCCGGACCCGTCGCTCCATGGCCTTCGGCGCCACCGCCCTGGCCGCCTCCCTCGCCCTCACGGCCTGCGGAGGCAGCAGCAGTGCCGACAGCGGCGCCGGTCGGCTGAAGGTCGTCGCGTCCTTCTACCCGATGGAGTTCCTGGCCCAGCAGATCGGCAAGGAGCACGTCGCGGTCACCGATCTGACCGCCGCCGGCGTCGAGCCGCACGACCTGGAGCTCACCGCCAAGCAGGTCGGCACGGTCCAGAAGGCCGACGCGATCATCTACCTCAAGGGCCTGCAGCCCACCGTCGACCAGGCCGTCGCGCAGTCGTCCAGCAAGCACAAGATCGACGCCACCGCCGCCAGCCCGCTGGTCGACCACCACCTCGACGAGGGCACCGAGGACGAGGCCCACGGGAGCGAGGCCCACGGGGGCGACGGCCACGGGCACGAGGGCCCGGCCGGCGACCCGCACATCTGGCTCGACCCGACCCGCTACGCGGCGATCGCCAAGAGCGTCGGCGACGAGTTCGCCAAGGCCGACCCGGCGCACGCCGAGGACTACCGGAAGAACACCGACGAGCTGGTCACCAAGCTCACCGCGCTCGACCAGGAGTTCCGGGCCGGGCTGAAGGACGCCACGACCAGGACCTTCGTCACCAGCCACGCCGCCTTCGGCTACCTCGCCGACCACTACGGCCTCACCCAGGTCGCCATCAACGGCGTCGACCCGGAGTCCGAGCCCACCCCGGCCCGCCTCGCCGCGGTGCAGAAGGCCGCCAAGGACAACGGCGTCACCACCGTCTTCTTCGAGACCCTCGTCAGCCCCAAGCTCGCCGACACCGTCGCCAAGGACCTCGGCCTCAAGACCGCCGTCCTGGACCCGCTGGAGGGCGTCAAGGACCCCGCCAAGGACGACTACCTGACGGTGATGAAGCAGAACCTGGCCAACCTCCAGGCCGCCCTCGGCGCCCCGGCCACCCCCGCCGGAACCGCCCCCGCGACGGACGCCGCCACCCCTGCCGCCACCAGCTGACGGGACCAGCACCATGACCGACCCGATACCCCCGGCCGTCCGCCTCCGTGACGCCGTCGCCTCGCGCGGCGGCCGGCCGGTGCTGCGCGGCGTCGATCTCACCGTCCGCCCCGGCGAGGTCGTCGCCCTGCTGGGCGCCAACGGCTCCGGCAAGTCCACCACCGTCAAGGCCGTGATCGGCTCCGTCCCGCTGGAGCAGGGCACCCTGGAGCTGTTCGGCACGCCGTTCGGCTCCTTCCGCGCCTGGCACCGGATCGGGTACGTCCCGCAGCGCACCACCGCCGCCTCCGGCGTCCCCGCCACCGTCCGCGAGGTGGTCTCCACCGGACGGCTGCCGCAGCACCGGCTGCTGCCCTTCCGCCGCCGGGACCGCGAGGCGGTCGACCGCGCGCTGGCCGCCGTCGGCATGCTGGAGCGGGCCTCGGACGGCGTGGCCGACCTCTCCGGCGGCCAGCAGCAGCGGGTGCTGATCGCCCGCGCCCTGGTCGGCTCCCCCGACCTGCTGATCATGGACGAGCCGATGGCCGGCGTGGACGCCGCCAGCCAGCAGGTGCTCGCCGACACCCTGCGCGCCGAGGTCGGCCGCGGCGCCTCCGTCCTCCTCGTGCTGCACGAACTCGGGCCGCTGGAGCCGCTGATCGACCGCGCCGTGGTACTGCGGGACGGCTGCGTCGCCCACGACGGCCCGCCGGTGCCCAACACCGGCCTGCACGCGCTGCCCGGCCACGACCACGTCCACCCGCACGCCGACCTGACCCCGCCGAGGCTGCTCGCATGATCGAGATGTTCTCCTACGACTTCATGCAGCGCGCCCTGCTCGCCGCCGTCCTGGTCGGGATCACCGCCCCGGCCGTCGGCATCTACCTGGTGCAGCGCCGCCAGGCGCTGATGGGCGACGGCATGGGCCACGTCGCGATGACCGGCGTCGGCCTCGGTTTCGTCTTCCAGACCAGCCCGGTCTGGATGGCCGTGCTGGTCTGCGTGCTCGGCGCCGTCACCATGGAGCTGGTCCGCTCGCGCGGCAACCAGCGCGGCGACATCGCCCTCGCGATGCTCTTCTACGGCGGCATGGCCTGCGGCAAACTGCTGGTCTCGATGTCCGCCCAGGCCGGGGCCGGCTCGCTGGAGAGCTACCTGTGGGGCTCGATCCTCACCGTCGCCCCCGCCGACCTGGCCACCATCGCGGTGCTCGGCGCGGTGGTCATCGCGGTCACCGTCGGCCTGCGCCGCCAGCTCTTCGCGATCTGCCAGGACGAGGACTTCGCCCGGGTCACCGGGGTGCCGGTGCGCACCCTCAACCTGCTGCTCGCGGTGATGGCCGCGGTCACCGTCACGGTCGCCATGCGGGTGGTCGGGCTGCTGCTGGTCAGCGCGCTGATGGTGGTCCCCGTGGTGGCCGCCCAGCAGCTCACCCGCTCCTTCGCCGCCACCCAGGCCGCCTCGATCGCGCTCGGCGTGGTCGTCTCGCTGGCCGGCGTCACCGGCTCCTACCACCTCGACGTGCCCTCCGGCCCGGCCATCGTGCTGCTCGCCATCGCGGTCTTCGCGGTGTTCAGCCTGCTCGCCGCCCCACTGGCCCGGCGGCGCCACCGCGGCGCGGGCGAGCAGGGACCGAAGGTCTGCGACGTCGAACTGCCGGGACAGGCCACCTCCGGGCCCTCCGGCATGAGCACCACTGAGGGACGGGCGGGGCTGGCACAATGATGTGCGAGACGCCCACGACCCCAGGAGGACCCACGGTGACCACCGCAGGCCCGTCGCCGCGCGCCCGATCGACCCGGCAGCGTGCCGCCGTCTCGGCGGCCCTGGACGAGATCGCGGACTTCCGCAGTGCCCAGGAGCTCCACGACCTGCTCAAGCACCGCGGCGACTCCGTCGGTCTGACCACGGTCTACCGCACGCTCCAGTCACTCGCGGACGCCGGTGAGGTGGACGTGCTGCGCACCGCCGACGGCGAGGCGGTCTACCGCCGGTGCAGCAGCGGGCACCACCACCACCTGGTCTGCCGGCACTGCGGCGCGACCGTCGAGGTGGAGGGCCCCGCGGTGGAGCGCTGGGCCAACTCGGTCGCCGCCGAGCACGGCTTCAGCGACATCGCGCACACCCTGGAGATCTTCGGGACCTGCGCGGAGTGCGCCAAGCGGATCTGAGCCCCGTACACGACGCCCCGTACGCGACGGCCCGTACACGACGGAGAGGACCCACCGGGATGATTCCGGTGGGTCCTCTCCGTCGTCCGGGTGGCGCGGGAGCGAGGGACCGCTCAGCGCCGAGGGACTCCTCAGCGCTGGGACGGCAGCGGCGCGCCGACCTCGTTGGGGATCGCCCCGCCGAAGCGCCGGTCACGCATCGCGTACTGCTCGCAGGCGCGCCACAGGTCGCGGCGGTCGAAGTCCGGCCAGAGCACGTCCTGGAACACGAACTCGGCGTAAGCCGACTGCCAGAGCAGGAAGTTGGAGGTGCGCTGCTCGCCGCTGGGGCGCAGGAACAGGTCCACGTCCGGCATGTCCGGGTGGTACATGTACTTGGCCAGGGTCTTCTCGTTGACCTTCTTCGGGTCGAGCTTCCCGGCCGCGACGTCCATGGCGATCGCCTGCGCCGCGTCGGCGAGTTCGGCCCGGCCGCCGTAGTTGACGCACATGTAGAGCGTGACGGCGTCGTTGCCCTTGGTCTGCTCCTCGGCGACCTGCAGCTCCTGGACGACGCTCTTCCACAGCTTGGGCATCCGGCCCGCCCAGCGGATCCGCACGCCCATGGCGTCCATCTCGTCGCGGCGGCGGGCGATGACGTCCCGGTTGAAGTTCATCAGGAACTTCACCTCGTCGGGCGAGCGCTTCCAGTTCTCGGTGGAGAACGCGTACAGCGAGATGTTCTTGACCCCGAGCTCGATGGCGCCCTTGAGGACGTCCAGCACCACGGACTCGCCGACCTTGTGGCCCTCGGTGCGCGGCAGTCCGCGCTCCTTGGCCCAGCGGCCGTTGCCGTCCATGACGATCGCGACGTGCTGGGGGATCAGCTCGCCGGGGAGCTTCGGGGGCTGTGCGCCGCTGGGGTGCGGGGTCGGGGGGACGTACGCCCGCTGCTTGCCGCCGCCGAAGAGCCGTCGCGCTGCCATGTGCTCACTTCTCCACGTATCTCATCGAGCGGATGCCCCGCTCCAGGTGCCACTGCAGATAGGCCGCGACCAGGCCGCTGCCCTCCCGCCAGTACCGCGGCTCGCAGGCGTCGGCCGTCTGCCAGTCCCCTGACAGCAGCGCCCCGAGCAGTACCAGTGTCTCAGGGGAGGGTACGGCACATCCGGGCACTCGGCAGTCGCCGCAGAGCACCCCGCCCGCGGGAAGGGAGAAGAAACGGTTCGGCCCCTCCAGGCCGCACTTGGCGCAGTCGGTGAAGCTCGCGCCGTACCCGTTCACCGCGAGCGAGCGCAGCAGGAAGGCGTCCAGCACCAGGTGCGACTCGTGCAGCCCGGCCGCCAGCGTGCGCAGTCCGCCGACCAGCAGCAGGTACTGCTGGACGGCCGGCTCGCCCTCGTTCTCGGCGAACCGCTCGGCGGTCTCCAGCATCGCGGTGCCGGCCGTGTAGCGGCCGTAGTCGGTGACGATCGAGCCCCCGTACGGGGCGATGGTCTCCACCTGGGTGCAGAGCGGCAATCCGCGGCCGACCAGCTCACTCCCCCGGCTGAAGAACTGCACGTCCACGTGCGAGAACGGCTCCAGGCGGGCGCCGAACTTGGACTTCGTCTTCCGCACCCCGCGAGCGACCGCCCGCACCTTGCCGTGCTGGCGGGTCAGCAGGGTGATGATCCGATCGGCCTCGCCGAGCTTCTGCGCCCGCAGCACGACGCCGTCGTCCCGGAAAAGACTCATGGGGACCATTGTCCCCCACCCCCGCCCCGCGCCGGACAGCCGTGTTGCCCGCACCGACGGCCGTGGGGGAGGCCTGCGGTGCGGGTCACGGCGGGCCCGGGGTGGGGAGTCCGGGGCCCGTTGTGGGGGATTCGGAGGTGGTCTACGGATTCCGGAGTCGCGGACCGCGGGGCGCGGTGATCGACGGCCGGCGTACTCGACGGACGGTGTGTTCGACGGACGGGTCTACTCGACGGACAGTGCCACGAGCGGTGTGCTCGTCGGACGGTGCTAACGGTGCTACTTGTACGGCGCCCTGGCCGCCGCCTCCAGCAGCGCCCCGACCCGGGCCTTCGGCAGGTCCAGGCAGCCCCCGACCGCGGCCAGCGCGTCGCGCTCCTGCGGCAGGTAGCGCCCGTCCGCCAGCGCGATCGCCGCGCCCTGCAGCAGCAGCCGCTCGCGGCCGTGGTGGGCCAGGTGCGGGGTGAGCGGTTCGAGCACCGCGTGCAGTTCGACGGCCAGGCCGCCGGACATCCCGCGGGCGTCGTGGAGTTCGCCGCCGAGCCCGGAGAGCGCGGCGAGCGCGGCCAGCACCTGGGCCTCGCCGCAGTCCTCGAACCCGGCCTCGCGCACCGCCGTGCAGGCCGCCTCGCGGGCCGCCCGGTGGGCGGTGCCGCCGGCCGCGAGCAGGGCCAGCGCGATGGTGTACTGGGCGTCCCGCAGCATCGCGCCGAGGCGCACGCTGGTGGGCTGCTCCAGGCTCTCGACGCCGTACCGGCCGTGGCAGCCGGTGCACTGCACACTGCCGATGACCGGGCCGAGCGGGACCACCGGGGTCCCCAGCAACCGCAGCCACCGCCGGCCGTGCTGCCGGCGGTAGTTGCGGTCCCCGCCGCAGCCCGGGCAGAAGAAGTCACCGAGAACGTCAGTCCGCCACCGCGGGCGAACACCCCACAACCTGGTCACGGCGCCACTCCCCAGACATGGCAGGCGGCCTGCTCGACAATGGGCAGGTCACGCGACCGGACACCGAGGCCGTCCCACCGACCCGGCTTTCCGGTGGATCGATGTTGCCACGGTTACCGGCACGTGTCAGTACCTCGAACGGCTTCCGATTCGAAAAAATGTGGCGCAGGCCACAGTGCCAGGTGGGGGCGACGAAGGGCCGCCCCGCAGGACGGCCCTTCGCATACCACCCGTTCGAATTAGCCGCGCTGCGAGCGGTTGACGGCGCTGATCATGGCCTTCAGCGAGGCCAGCACGGTGTTGCCGTCGATGCCCACGCCCCACATCACCCTGCCGTCCACCGCGCACTCCACGTACGCGGCGGCCTGGGCGTCGCCGCCCTCGCTCAGCGCGTGCTCGGCGTAGTCCAGGACGCGCACGTCCACGCCGATCCGGGCCAGCGCGTCGGCGAAGGCCGAGACCGGGCCGTTGCCGGTCCCGGTCAGGGTCACCGGGGCGCCGTCCACCAGGGCCTCGGCGGTCAGCGCGTCCCGGCCGTCCTCGGTGGTCAGGGTGCGCGAGCCGGACAGCGAGATCCGGCCCCACGGGTTGTCGGTGGTCGGCAGGTACTCGTCCTCGAAGACCCGCCAGATCTCGGCCGGGCTGACCTCGCCGCCCTCGGCGTCGGTCTTGGCCTGGATGATCCGGGAGAACTCGATCTGCATCCGGCGCGGCAGGTCCAGCTTGTGGTCGTTCTTCAGCACGTACGCCACGCCGCCCTTGCCGGACTGGCTGTTGACCCGGATGACCGCCTCGTAGGTGCGGCCGACGTCCTTCGGGTCGATCGGCAGGTACGGCACGCCCCAGGTGTGCTCCTCCACCGGCACGCCCGCGGCCGCGGCGTCCGCCTCCAGGACATCGAAGCCCTTCTTGATGGCGTCCTGGTGCGAGCCGGAGAAGGAGGTGTACACCAGGTCGCCGGCGTACGGGTGGCGCGGGTGCACCTCCATCTGGTTGCAGTACTCGGCGGTGCGGCGCACCTCGTCGATGTCGGAGAAGTCGATCTGCGGGTCGATGCCCTGCGAGAACAGGTTCATCCCCAGAGTCACCAGGTCGACGTTGCCGGTCCGCTCGCCCTGCCCGAACAGGCAGCCCTCGATGCGGTCGGCGCCCGCCATGTAGGACAGCTCGGCGGAGGCGACGGCGGTGCCGCGGTCGTTGTGCGGGTGCACCGACAGGCAGACGTGCTCGCGGCGCGACAGGTGGCGCGACATCCACTCGAACTGGTCGGCCTGGACGTTCGGGGTGGCCCGCTCGACGGTGGCGGGCAGGTTCAGGATGATCTCGCGGCCCTCGCCCGGCTGCCAGACGTCCATGACCGCCTCGCAGACCTCCAGCGCGAAGTCCAGCTCGGTGTCGACGAAGATCTCCGGCGAGTACTGGTAGCCGAAGACGGTGTCGTCGCCCAGCAGCTTCTCCGCGTACTCCATCACCAGTCGGGTGCCGTCGGTGGCGATCGCCTTGGTGGCCGCCCTGTCGTTGCGGAACACCACCCGGCGGAACAGCGGCGCGGTCGCGTTGTACAGGTGGACGGTCGCGCGCGGGGCGCCGACCAGCGACTCCACGGTCTTCTCGATCAGTTCCTCGCGGGCCTGCGTCAGCACCGAGATGGTGACGTCCTCGGGGATCGCCCCCTCCTCGATCAGCGACCGTACGAAGGCGTGGTCGGTGGCACCGGAGGAGGGGAAGCCGACCTCGATCTCCTTGTAGCCCATCTTCACCAGCAGGTCGAACATCATCCGCTTGCGGGCCGGCGACATCGGGTCGATCAGCGCCTGGTTGCCGTCCCGCAGGTCGGTGGACAGCCAGCGCGGCGCCTTGGTGATCACCGTGTTCGGCCAGGTGCGGTCCGGCAGGTCGACGGTGCCGAACGGCAGGTAGCGCCCGTGCCGCATGCCCGAGGGCCGCTGGCGCACCGAGGCGGCGGTGATCGGGGTGGGGCGGTCGACGAAGGGACGGCCGGCGGGAACGGACGCGGCGGAGTTCTGCTCGGTCATGGAGGTGACTCGGCTTCCTGTGATGCGTGATGCGGGCGGGTCGGGGTGGTCGACACGTGGTCGGTACCGACTGGCCGGCCTCGGCTGTCGCTCGCGATACACCGTTGGATCGCCGATTGCGCGCAGCTCGTTCCCCGCGGCGAGGGTGCCGGCCCGGTGGACTACAGGCCCTCGACGCGGCAGCTAAGAAGAAGCAGCCCGTTGCGCATGATGGCCCCAGCGTAACCCAGCGCCGCGCGCCCCCGAAGTGATCCGGGCTTCCGTTCCACTCCTTGAGACACGGCTGATCACGCCCGAGGTGGTGACAACCGGTCATGAAGGCCCCACCCTGGGTCACATGACTGCAGCAGTACCGATCTGCACGATCGTCCCGCCGTACGTCCTGGACCACCTCGCCGAGGCCGGTCACGAGCCCGCCGTCCACTCCCTGGCCCTCGACGCGGCGCACCGCGCGGCCCGCCTCGACCCGCCCCCGTCCGTCGCCGTCTCCGTCCCCGGCCTGGACCGGGTGGTGTACGACGCCGGCCACGGCCAGCGGCTGCCCGGGCGCAGCGTGCGCACCGAGGGCCGGGCCGCGTCCTCCGACAGCTCCGTCAACCACGCCTACGACGGCCTCGGCGCCACCTTCGCGCTCTACGCCGACGTCTTCGGCCGGCACTCGATCGACGACCGGAACCTGCGGCTGGACGCCACCGTCCACTACGGCCGCAACTACGACAACGCCTTCTGGAACGGCAACCAGATGGTGTTCGGCGACGGCGACAACGTGGTGTTCGGCGACTTCACCGCCTGCATCGACGTCATCGGCCACGAACTCACCCACGGCGTCACCCAGTTCACCGCCGGGCTGGAGTACCAGGACCAGCCCGGCGCGCTCAACGAGTCGGTCTCCGACGTCTTCGGCTCGCTGGTCAAGCAGTACGCGCTGCACCAGGACGCCGCCGACGCGGACTGGCTGATCGGCGCCGGGCTGCTCGCCCCGGGCGTCCAGGGCGTGGCGCTGCGCTCGATGAAGGCGCCCGGCACCGCCTACGACGACCCGCGGCTCGGCAAGGACCCGCAGCCCGCGCACATGCGGGACTACGTGCACACCTCCCAGGACTACGGCGGGGTGCACGTCAACTCCGGCATCCCCAACCACGCGTTCTACCTGCTGGCCACCGCGCTCGGCGGCTCGGCCTGGGAGCGCGCGGGGCGGATCTGGTACGACGCCCTGACCGGGCGCACGCTGCCCGCCGACGCCGACTTCACCGCCTTCGCCCGGGCCACCGTGGCCGTCGCCAAGGCCCGCTACCCGGACGACCGGTCGGTCGTGGACACCGTCACGGCCTCCTGGGCGCAGGTCGGGATCAGCCCGGGGTGAGCGCCGGCCGGGGCCACCGGAGCGCGTCCGGAGGACGGTTGAGACCGGGTTGAGGCGGGCTTAAGGTCACGGTCCGGGAAAAGCCCGGCAAACCCCCTCCCCGGGTAGCACCATGGACACCATGCGCATCCAGGTGACCCGGACCGGCGGTTTCGCCGGGATCGTCCGCCAGGCGGAGATCGACACCGCCGACCGCACGGACGCCCCGCACGTGCACGCACTCGCCCGCGAGGCCGTCGCGGGCGGGCTGCGCGCGCCCTCGTACGGGGTGCCGGACGGTTTCCACTACGAGATCACCGTCGACGGCCGGTCGGTGTACTGCGCCGACCCGAAGCTCACCGACTCCCAGCGCGAGCTGGTCTCCCTGGTGCTGCGCGAGGGCGCGTAGCACCGGGGGCCGGGCCCCCGGAGTCGGCGAGGGCCCGCCCGGACGCATTCGCGTCCGAACGGGCCCCGGGCCTTCCGGCGGCTCGAACTCCCCTGTCGGGAGCGCCGGTTCAGAATCCCAGCTTGCGCAGCTGCTTGGGGTCGCGCTGCCAGTCCTTGGCGACCTTGACGTGCAGGTCCAGGTAGACCGGCGTGCCGAGCAGCGCCTCGATGTGCTTGCGGGCGGTGGTGCCGACGTGCTTGAGCCGCGAGCCCTTGGCGCCGATCACGATGGCCTTCTGGCTCTGCCGCTCGATGTAGACGTTGGCGTGGATGTCCAGCAGCGGGCGGTCCGCCGGGCGGCCCTCGCGCGGGAGCATCTCCTCGACCACCACGGCCAGCGAGTGCGGCAGCTCGTCGCGCACGCCCTCCAGCGCGGCCTCGCGGATCAGCTCGGCGACCATGATCTGCTCGGGCTCGTCGGTGAGGTCGCCGTCCGGGTAGAGCTGGTCGCCCTCCGGCAGCAGCTTGGTGAGCAGGTCGGCGACCAGCTCCACCTGCTTGTCGCCCACCGCCGAGACCGGGATGATCTCGGCCCACTCGAAGCCCAGCTCGACGCCGAGCTGCTGGATGGCGATCAGCTGCTCGGCCAGGCGCTTGGAGTCGACCAGGTCGGTCTTGGTGACGATGGCGACCTTCGGGGTCTTCTTGATCCCGGCGATCTCCTTGGCGATGAACTTGTCGCCGGGGCCGATCTTCTGGTCGGCGGGCAGGCAGAAGCCGATCACGTCGACCTCGGCCCAGGTGGTGCGGACCAGGTCGTTGAGGCGTTCGCCGAGCAGGGTGCGCGGCTTGTGCAGACCGGGGGTGTCGACCAGCACGAGCTGGGCGTCGGGGCGGTGCACGATGCCGCGAACGGTGTGCCGGGTGGTCTGCGGGCGGTCGGAGGTGATCGCGACCTTCGTCCCCACCAGGGCGTTGGTCAGGGTCGACTTGCCCGCGTTGGGCCGGCCGACGAAGCACGCGAACCCGGAGCGGTACGAGGAGGAAGGGGCATTCATGGGCTCCATTCTCCCTGATCACCGGAGCCCCGCGGTCCGGGCCCGCCCCCGGGGGCGTCCGGGGGCGCTTTCAGCCCTTCTTGGCGCTCTTGTTGCCGCCCTTGCCGCCCTTGCCGTCGGTGGGGACCAGCGAGACCACCACCAGCACCAGCAGGAAACCGAGCGAGCCGAACAGCCAGAGGTCCGAGCCGGTCTCCTGCCACTTGCCGAGCCCCATCACGAACAGCAGCAGCCCGGCGAAGAACGCCACCGCCCCCATGCCCCAGTCCCCTCACCGAGTCCACTCCCCCGGTGAGATTATCTGCCAGGTCTGGGCCGAGACCATGCCCTTCGGCGGGCCGCCGAAGGCCCGCACCACGGACCCCCGACAGCCCGGAAGAGACCCGGCACGGGCCCGCGCGCAGGCCCCGCGCACAGGCCCGTACGGTCCCTCAGCGGGCCTCGGCGGCCACCCGCAGCGCCCCGTCCGGCCCGGCCAGCAGCACCGGCGTCCCGGCCCCGCCCAGGTCCCGCACGGCCGCCAGGTCCGCCTCAGCCGGCTGCTCCGCCTCGCTCACCACGGCCGCCGCCTCCAGCGACCTGGCGCCGCTGGCCACCGCCATCGCCACCGCCGTCTGGAGGGCGCTCAGCCGCAGCGACTCCAGCGCGACCGTCCCGGCCACGTAGGTGCGCCCGGTCTCGTCACGCACCGCGGCCCCCTCGGCGACGCCGTTGCGGGCGCGGGCTGAGCGGGCCAGGGTGATGATCTTCTTGTCTTCGGGGTCGAGTTCGACGATGTCACTCATGCCGCCGAGCATAGGCACCCGGCGCCGGTCAGTGGCCGACCGGGTGGGTCCGCCCCGGGTTCGGATGGAGGACCTTGACGAAGGTCTTCGCCGCACCGGACGGCAGGTCCTCCTCGTGCTCGGTGCGCTTGCGCCAGTACGGGTTGTCGTGCGGCAGGTGGCTGCTCACCCGGCCGTACATCCCGAAGGTCGTCAGGACGATCCCGAAGATGAACGCGAACAGCACGTTCGACAACCGGAAGTTGAGGATGTTCGCTTCCGGCCGCTCCAGCACCGTCAGACCGTAGAAGCCGGACAGGACGAACAGCACGCCCACCGCCATGTTGAGGTTGGACGCGAAGTTCCCGCCGATCACCGCCCCCACCAGCAGGACCGCGCCCGCCACGATGGACAGGATGCTCAGCGCCCCGTTGGTCGACAGCCCGGCGATCCGGTCGCCGTGGGTGGCCAGGAAGCCGGGATGGTCGGCCAGCCCCAGGCTCCCGAACACGATCAGGAAGATCCCCCCGCCCCCCGCCCCGATCCGCCACACCATGGCGAGCCGGCGGTCGACGGGCTTCAGCGTGTCTTGCAGCTTCATGGCGACCTCCAGAGCTCGGCCATGGTCTAGCTGTAGGGATGGAGCTTCTCCATGTGCGGCGTCTCGTGCATGTAGAGCGAGCCGCACTGCTGGCAGCAGCGCAGCCCGGTGCCCCACTCCTCCTCGGGCCGCGTCTCGGCGTCGTCCGGCATGGTCCGGCCGCAGAGCGCCACCGACAGGTCCTCGTCCCGCACCACGTGCCAGGACTTGACTCCGCCGGCCGCCCCCTGCGGGCCGTACTCCGCGCGAAGTTTGTGCGTCATGCCCTCCATGGTCGCTCGGCGCCCGCCCGGCCGCTACTCGCCCGAGGGCTCCTCGGGGTCCTCGGTGTGGCGGACGGGGGCGGCGACCATGGAGCCGATCCGGTTGCGGCGGCCCGCCGAGGACTCGGCGGTCAGCAGGATGCCGGTCAGGCCGCCGTCGACCGGCTCGGGCAGCGGGATCTCGCAGGAGGAGCCGGGGATCGGCACCCGGCCCAGGTGCTTGGCCAGCAGGCCGCCGACGGTCTCGACGTCCTCGTCCTCCAGCTCGATGCCGAACAGCTCGCCCAGGTCCTCGACCAGCAGCCGGGCGGTGATCCGGTACGAGCCGTCGCCGAGGTCCTCCACCGGGGCGATCTCCCGGTCGTACTCGTCGGTGATCTCGCCGACGATCTCCTCCAGGATGTCCTCGATGGTGACCAGCCCGGCCGTGCCGCCGTACTCGTCGATCACGATCGCCACGTGCGAGCGGCGCTGCTGCATCTCGCGCAGCAGGTCGCCGGCCGCCTTGGAGTCCGGGACGAAGACGGCCGGGCGCATCACCGCGCCGACCTCCTCGGACTCCGCCTCCCGGTTGATGTGGGTGCGCCGCACCAGGTCCTTGAGGTAGACGATGCCGACCACGTCGTCCTCGTTGTCACCGACCACCGGGATGCGCGAAAAGCCCGAGCGCAGCGCCAGGGTGAGCGCCTGCCGGACGGTCTTGTGCCGCTCGATCATCACCAGGTCGGTGCGCGGCACCATCACCTCGCGCACGATGGTGTCGCCCAGCTCGAAGACCGAGTGCACCATCCGGCGCTCCTCGTCCTCGATCAGGTCGTCCTTCTCGGCGAGGTCCACCAGGGCCCGCAGCTCCGCCTCGGAGGCGAACGGACCCTCCCGGTAGCCCTTGCCGGGGGTCAGCGCGTTGCCGAGCAGGATCAGCAGCCGCGGGATCGGCCCCAGCACCGCGGCCAGCGGCAGCAGCACGAAGGAGGCCGCGGTCGCGGTGGTGACCGGGTGCTGGCGCCCGATCGTGCGCGGCGAGACCCCCACCGCGACGAACGACACCAGCACCATCACGCCGAACGCCAGCAGCACGGCCTGCCAGGTGGGCGTCACGTTGCGCACGCACACCACGGTGACCAGCACCGCCGCCGCCATCTCGCTGGCCACCCGGATCAGGGTGGCCAGGTTGAGGTAGCGGATCGGGTCGGAGGCGACGGTCAGCAGCCGCGCGGAACCGCGCCGGCCGCTGCGCACCGCCTCCTCCGCCCGGAACCGGGAGACCCGGGAGATGCCCGCCTCGGCGCACGCGGCCAGCCAGCCGAGCACGACGAGCAGCACGGCACCGAGGATGAAGCTCGTACTCTCACCACTCACAGGGGTTCGGGCTCCGCGCTCAGTGGGTGGTGGGAGCCGGGGAGATGCCGCCGAGGCCGCGGCCCGCCCGCCAGTCGTCCAGGATGCGCTTCTGGAGGGCGAACATCTCCTCCTCTTCCTCCGGCTCCTCGTGGTCGTAACCGAGGACGTGCAGCACGCCGTGCACGGTGAGCAGCTGCAGCTCCTCGTCCATCGAGTGCTTGGAGGGAGCCGCCTTGCCCTGCTGCTCGGCGACCTCGGGGCAGAGCACGATGTCACCGAGCAGGCCCTGCGGCAGCTCCTCGCCCTCCTTGCCGGGACGCAGCTCGTCCATCGGGAAGGACATCACGTCGGTGGGCCCTGGCAGGTCCATCCACTGGATGTGCAGCTCCTCCATCGCCGCTCCATCCACCAGGATCACGGACAGTTCGGACTGCGGGTGGATCCGCATCTTGTCCAGTGCGAAGCGGGCGACGTCGAGGATGGCTTCCTCGTCGGCCTCCCAACCGGACTCGTTGGCGATGTCGATCGACATGACGGGCTCTGTGCTCAGCTTTCGGTGCGATGGGACTGTCGGGGTGCGCGGGGTGCGCGGGGTGCGGTGGCCTTGCCGGGTCGCCGCTGGGCGGGCTTGCGGGCCGCCGGGGCGGCGTCCTCGGCCTCCTGGCGGGCGTCCCAGCGCTCGTAGGCGTCCACGATCCGGCCGACCAGCTTGTGGCGGACCACGTCGGTGCTGGTGAGGACGGAGAAGTGGATGTCGGGCACGTCGGCCAGGATCTCCTGGACGACCTTCAGCCCGCTGCGGGTGCCGCCCGGGAGGTCGATCTGGCTGGTGTCGCCGGTGACCACCACCCGGGAGTTGAACCCGAGGCGGGTGAGGAACATCTTCATCTGCTCGGGCGAGGTGTTCTGGGCCTCGTCGAGGATGATGAAGGCGTCGTTGAGGGTGCGGCCGCGCATGTACGCGAGCGGCGCGACCTCGATGGTGCCGGCCGCCATCAGGCGCGGGATGGAGTCCGGGTCCATCATGTCGTGCAGCGCGTCGTACAGCGGGCGCAGGTACGGGTCGATCTTCTCGTAGAGGGTGCCGGGCAGGAAGCCCAGCCGCTCCCCCGCCTCGACCGCCGGGCGGGTCAGGATGATCCGGTTGACCTCCTTGGCCTGGAGGGCCTGGACGGCCTTGGCCATCGCCAGGTAGGTCTTGCCGGTACCGGCCGGGCCGAGGCCGAAGACGATCGTGTGCCTGTCGATCGCCTCGACGTAGCGCTGCTGGTTGAGGGTCTTCGGGCGGATCGTGCGGCCCCGGTTGGACAGGATGTTCGCGGTGAACACCTGGGAGGGCGCCGGGCTGTCCGGGTCCTGCTCCTGGCTGCGGAGCATGGCGATGGAGCGCTCCACGGAGTCCTCCGTCAGGGGCTGGCCGGTGCGCAGCACCAGCATCATCTCGTTGAAGAGCCGCTGTACGAGGGCGACCTCGGCCCGCACCCCGGTGGCCGTCACCTCGTTGCCGCGGACATGGATGTCGGCGGCGGGGAAGCCCCGCTCGATCACGCGCAGCAGCGAGTCCGCGGTGCCGAGCAGGGTGACCATCGGGTGCTTCTCGGGGATGACGATCCGGGCGCTGACGCGGCCGTCGTCGGCCGGTTCGGGGCGCGACTGTCCGTTCGTACGGGTCTGCGATGTGTCACTCATAGGTCGGCGCTGGGGCCTGCCTCATCCCATCCGTGGTGTCGGGTGCCGCTCGGTGTCTCCGGGGCACCAGGGTACGCCGCGAGCGTGATCGTCGTGGCGGGCGGCGGGGCCGCACCCGATGATGCTGCGGCAGATCGCAGGCCGATGCGAGCCCTTTTCCGGGGTTCGCGCGGTTCCGTCCCGTTCACGACGGGCGGCGGGCCGGAACGGGCACCCGGTCGAGGTCGGCGGCCAGTACCAGTTCCCCGTCGAAGTGCTTGCGGGCGTCGGCGAGGTGCTGGCCGAGGTCCGGGTAGCGCTGGGAGAAGTGGGTCAGCACCAGGGTGCGCACGCCGGCCTCGGCGGCGACCTTGGCGGCCTGCCCGGCGGTGAGGTGGCCGTGCTCATCGGCGAGGCGGGCGTCGGCGTCGGTGAAGGTCGCCTCGACGACCAGCAGGTCGGCGCCCTCGGCGAGGGTGTGCACGCCCTCGCACAGCCGGGTGTCCATCACGAAGGCGAACCGCTGGCCCGGCCGCGGCTCGCTGACCTCGGCCAGGGTGACGGTGCGGCCGTCCACCTCGATCGCGCCCTCGTGCTGGAGCCGGCCCACCGCCGGGCCGCGCACGCCGACCGCGGCGAGCCGCTCCGGCACCAGCCGGCGGCCGTCCGGCTCGGACAGCCGGTAGCCGTAGGACTCCACCGGGTGGTCCAGCCGGACGGCGTCCAGCGCGAAGCGGGCGCCGGGCGCGGGCAGCGGTCCGGGCTCGTCGATCGGCCGGGGCCGCAGCACGGCCGTCTCGTGGTAGGCGGTGGAGTGCCGCAGCCGCTCGAAGTAGACCTCGCCGGAGGCCGGGAAGTAGACGTCGACCGGGTGCGGGACCCGGTCGAGGTTGATCCGCTGGATCACCCCGGCGAGGCCCAGGCAGTGGTCCCCGTGGAAGTGGGTGACCGCGATCCTGGTGATCTGGGTGGCCGTGACCCCGGCGTGCAGCATCTGGCGCTGGGTGCCCTCGCCGGGGTCGAACAGCAGGCCCTCGCCGTCCCAACGCAGCAGGTAGCCGTTGTGGTTGCGGTGCCGGGTGGGCACCTGGCTGGCGGTGCCGAGGACGACGAGTTCGCGCTGGGACACGGTGGGTCAGACCATGCGCTCGGTCATCGACATCCCGCCGAGGACGTGGACGTGCGCGTGGAAGACGGTCTGTCCGGCGCCCGCACCGGTGTTGAAGATCAGCCGGTAGTCCTCGATGCCCTCGTCCCGGGCCACCGCGCCCGCCTCGGCGAGCAGTTCGCCGGCGATCTCCGGCTCGGCGGCGGCCAGCGCGGCCGCGTTCGGGTAGTGCACGTGCGGGATCACCAGCACGTGCACGGGCGCCTTGGGGGCGATGTCGCGGAAGGCGAGGGTGCGCTCGGTCTTGCGCACCACGGTCGCCGGGATCTCGCCCGCCGCGATCTTGCAGAACAGGCAGTCGGGCTGCGGCTCGCCGGCCATGGCGCTCTCCTCGGGATCGGTACGTCGGGTGTGGTGGGGCCGTACGGGCGCAGCCTAGCCGAGCCGGGCGACGGCCTGCTGGTACTCCTGGAGGTGCTTCCAGCGCACCGAGCGCACGCCGACCAGGTCGCCCTCGTCGCTGTCGTAGTCCTCGGTGAGGAGGTTGACGGCGAGGATGACGAAGCCGAGCAGCCAGCGCCTGGTGAGCCGCCAGGTATTCGGCCGCATCACGCCCTTGCGGCGCACCACCCGCATCGCCGTGATCCCCTTGCCCACGCTGAAGCCGGTCAGCCGGGCGAGCACCACCTGGTTGAGGAAGGACGCGCCGAGGCCGACCGCCAGCAGCGCCACGAAGTACGGCACCACCGGTCCGCCGCTCTGCACGGCGTGCCCGGCCACGTACTCGGTCCTCGGGCGGCTCGCGGCGTTGGCGGCGACGAAGCCGAGGCCGATCGCGAACAGCCAGTCCAGCACGATCGCCAGGAACCGCCGGCCGCCGCCCGCCTCCTTGGGGCAGGGCGGCAGGGCCCGGCCCTGCGGCTGCGCGTAGGCCGGCGGCTGCGCGTAGGCCTGCGGCGGGTACGGCTGCTGGTAGGGCTGCGGCTGGTGAGGCTGCGGGTAGGGCTGTTGGTACGGCTGCTGGTAGGGCTGCGGCTGCGGCTGCTGGTACGACGGCGCCGGCGGGTACGGCTGCGGCGGCTGCTGTGCGTATGGATTCCGGTCGTACTGCGGCGGCGGGTAGCCCTGCGCCATGTGTTCCCCCGTGAACTGTGGATCAAGAAGCAGCCCCGCATCCTACCCACGCCCCCGCACACCGGAGTGGGGGGGGGGGGCGGGCGCCCGGCCCCCCCCCCCGGCCCCCCGCAACCCCCCCCCCCCCCCCCCCCCCCCCCCCCCCCCGGGGTGGGCGCCGCCGCCCCGCCCCCCCCCCCACTCCGGCTTCCCGCTACAAAGCCCCGCGACAACGCCCCGCTACGCCCAGGGCAGCGGCGGCGCCGTACGGGCCGGGGTCTCGGCGAGCCCCGCCAGCGCGAGCCGGACGCCCTCGGCCAGCTGGGGGTCCTCCCCGGCCGCCCAGTGGTGCGGGGCGAACGGCACCTCGACGTCCGGGTCGACGCCGTGGTTCTCCAGGCCCCAGCCGTAGTTCTCCATCCAGAGCGCGTACTTGGGCTGGGTGACCAGGGTGCCGTCGACCAGCCGGTAGCGGCTGTCGATGCCGATCACCCCGCCCCAGGTGCGGGTGCCGACCACCGGGCCGATCCCGAGCGCCTGGACGGCGGCGTTGACCACGTCGCCGTCCGAGCCGGTGAACTCGTCGGCGAGCGCGACCACCGGGCCGCGCGGGGCGTCCGCCGGGTAGGGCACCGGGTGGTCGGTGTCCCGGATGACGTCCCAGCCGATGATCCGGCGGGCCAGCTTCTCGATCACCAGCTGCGAGGTGTGGCCGCCCCGGTTCCCCCGGACGTCGACGACCAGGCCCTCCCTGGCCATCTCGCTGCGCAGGTCGCGGTGCAGTTGGGCCCAGCCGGCCGTCTGCATGTCGGGGATGTGCAGGTAGCCCAGCCGCCCGCCGGACAGCTCGCGCACCGCGGCCCGCCGCCCGGCCACCCAGTCGTGGTAGCGCAGCGCCTCCTCGTCGGCGAGCGGGACGACCACCGGGTGGCGCCGGTCGGTGCCGTCCTTCCCGGCCACGGTCAGCTCGACCGGCTGCCCGGCGGTGCCGGCCAGCAGCGGCGCCGGCCCGGTGACCGGGTCCACCGGGCGGCCGTTGACGGCGAGCACCGCGTCGCCCGGGCGGATCGCGGCGCCGGGCGCGGCCAGCGGCGAGCGGGCCCTGGGGTCGGAGGACTCCCCGGGCAGGATCCGGGCGATCCGCCACTGCTCGCCGTCCCGGACCAGGTCGGCGCCGAGCAGGCCCTGGCGCCGGGCGGGCTCGGTGTACCGGCCGTACGGCATCACGTAGGCGTGCGAGGTGCCGAGTTCGCCGTGCACCTCCCAGAGCAGGTCGACCAGTTCGTCGTGCGAGCCGATCCGCTCGACCAGCGGCCGGTAGCGCTCCAGCACCCCGGCCCAGTCGACGCCGGAGAGGTCGGGGCGCCAGAAGTTGTCCCGCATCAGCCGGCCGTTCTCGGCGTACATCTGCCGCCACTCGGCGGCCGGGTCGACGGTCACCCGCAGCCGGGCGAGGTCGACGGCGGTCTCCTCGTCGTCGCCGCCCTTGTGGTCGGCCGGGACGACCCGCAGTTCGCCCTCGTCCAGCACGGCCACCCGGGTGCCGTCCGCGCTGACCGCGAAGTCGTCCACGCCGTGCACCAGCTGCTCGACCCGGCGCTTCCTCAGGTCGAAGCGCTCCAGCACCGGGCGCGGCCGGTCGGCGTCCAACGAGGCCGCCTCGTCGCCGAGTTCGCCCATCAGCGGGGCCCTGGTCCAGAGCACGCCGTCCTTGGCGGCGGCCAGCTCCTCGAAGCGGCCGCCCTCGACCGGGAAGGGGACGATCCGGTCGGCGATGCCGTCCAGGTCCACCCTGGTCACCGGCGCGGCACCGGCCGCCGCCGCCTCGCCGTCCGCCTTCCCGGCCTTCGGCTCGTCCTCCTCCCCGCCGAGCGGGCGCCCGGCCCGCCGCGGACCGAACGGGGAGGGGGTGTCGGCGGCCAGCGTGACGAGGTAGGGGCGGCAGCCGTTCGGGAACGACAGGTCGAAGACGTGGGCGTCGTAGACCGGGTCGAAGTTGCGCACCGACAGGAAGGCCAGGTAGCGGCCGTCCGCGGTGAAGGAGGGCGAGGTGTCCACGAAGCGCGGCTGGGTGACCTCGCCGACGGTCCGGGTGGCCAGGTCGGCCAGCACGATCTGGCGCAGCGAGTGCGGTCCCATCCCGCGCACCGGGCGCGACCAGGCCAGCCAGGCCGAGTCCGGGCTGAAGGCGGGCCCGCCGGGCTCGCCGTCGGCGCTGCGGTCCAGCTCGTGCACGGCGCCGTCGGCCAGCGAGACCAGCAGCACCCGGCCGTCGTGCACGCCGAGCGCGGCCCGCTTGCCGTCCGGGGAGACCGTCAGCGAGTTGACCCGGCCGAGCCGCCCCGCGGCCAGCCGGCGGCGCTCGGCGCCGTGCAGGTCGGGGGCGAACTCCAGGGCGTCCCCGCCCTCGGCGTCGGTCACCCACAGCACGCCCTGGGCGCCGTCCTCGCCGGGCACCACCCGGGCCAGGCGCCCGCGCACGCCGGGGGTCTCGTCCAGCACCCGGGCCGGGCCCTCGCGGTGGGTCAGCCAGTGCACGCTGCCGCGCACCACCACGGCGCTGCCCCGGCCGGTGCGGTCGGGGGCGACGGAGTCCAGCCAGTGCGCGGCGGGCACCGGGCGGGGGCGGCGCCCGGCCCGCGGACCGGCGAGGCGGACGTCCAGCCGGCGCGGCTCGGCGCCCGCCAGGTCGTCCAGCAGCCAGAGGTCGCCGGCCCGGTGGAAGACCACCCGGGTGCCGTCGGTGGTGGCGCCCCGGGCGTAGAAGCCGTCCGGGTCGGTGGTGTGGCGGCGCAGGTCGGTGCCGTCCGGGCGGCTGGACCACAGCTCGCCGACGCCCTCGTGGTCGGACAGGAAGGCGATCCTGCCGTCCCGCCCGTCCTGCCCGGCCACCCACAGCGGCGAGTCCAGCTGCCCGTCCAGCTCCGCGTGGACGCGGGCGAACTCGTCCCGGCCGAGCCACAGCTTGCCGGCCCGCCCGCCCCGGTACCGCTTCCACCAGGCCGGGTCGCGGCCGTTGACGCTGTTCAGCAGCACCCGGTCACCGCCCGGCTCGAAGGCGAGGGCGCCGACCGGCCCGTACGGCAGCCGCTGCGGCTCGCCGCCGTCCAGCGGCACGGCGTGCGCCCAGGTGCGGCGGAAGCTCGACTCGCCGGCGGCGGTGACGGCGATCGGGCGGCCGTCGGCCGTCCATCCCAGCACCCGGGTCTGGTGACTGCCCCAGTGGGTGAGCCGGCGCGACGGGCCGCCGTCCACGGGCACCACGTGCACCTCGGGGGCGCCGTCCCGGGTGGTGGTGAAGGCGAGGTGACGCCCGTCCGGGGAGAACCGCGGGTGGTGGACCGGCAGGTGGTCCGCCGTCAGCCGCCAGGCCCGGCCGCCGTCCAGCGGGGCGAGCCAGAGGTCGTCCTCGGCGACGAAGGCGACCAGGTCGCCGTGCAGGTGGGGATGGCGCAGGTAGGCGCCCGCCGAGCTGTTCGGGGAGGTGCTCAGGGAGTCCGTCACCCGGCCAGCCTAGGCAGCCGCGCGTACGGTCGGCGCCGTTTTCCGCAGACTCCCGGCGCCGCCCGCGGACGGCCGTCACACGGCCGCGACCAGGACGCCGGGGCGCGCTACGACCAGCGGCCGGTACGCCCCAGCAGCAGTGCGCCGGCGGCGACCCCGGCGGTGGAGGTGCGCAGCACCGAGGGGCCCAGCCGGTACGGCTTGGCGCCGGCCTCGGCGAAGGCGGCCAGCTCCTCCGGGGAGACCCCGCCCTCCGGGCCGACCACCAGCACGATGTCCCCGGCCTCCGGCAGGCCGGCGTGCGCCAGCGGCTCGGCGCCCTCCTCGTGCAGCACGGCGGCGAACGCGGCCCCCAGCAGCACCGGCGCCAGCTGCCGGGTGGTCATCACGTCCCGGACCACGGGGAAGCGCAGCCGGCGGGACTGCTTGCCGGCCTCCCGGGCGGTGGCCCGCCACTTGGCGAGCGCCTTGGCGCCGCGCTCGCCCTTCCACTGGGTGATGCAGCGCGAGGCGGACCACGGGATCACCACGTCCACGCCGACCTCGGTCATCGTCTCCACGGCCAGCTCGCCGCGGTCGCCCTTGGGCAGCGCCTGGACGACCACGATCCGCGGCGCGGGCTCCGGCTCCCGGCGCACGGCGGCGACCGTCACGTCGATCCCGTCCTTGCCGAGCACCGCGGCGACCGTGCCGTCCACGCCGAGCCCCAGCCCGTCGGCCAGGGTCACCGCCTCGCCCGGCTCCAGCCGCTTGACCGCGGCCGCGTGCCGCCCCTCCGGGCCGTCCAGGCGCACCACGGCCCCGGGCGCGGCGGCGGCGATCCGCTCGGTCTCGACGAAGAAGACGGGCGCGGTCATGACGGAAAACCTCCAGAAGTGGGGACGGACACACGGAAGGGGTGCCGGGGGCCCTGGCCCCCGACACCCCTCCACGGACGACTACCGGCCGTTGAAGGCGTCCTTCAGCCGGGAGAAGAGGCCCTGCTGGCCCGGTGCGAACTGGCCGGACGGGCGCTCCTCGCCGCGCAGCACCGCGAGGCGGCGCAGCAGCTCCTCCTGCTCGGCGTCGAGCTTGCTGGGCGTCTTCACCTCGACGTGCACTATCAGGTCGCCCCGGCCGCCGCCGCGCAGGTGGGTGATGCCCCGGCCGTGCAGCGGGATCGACTGGCCGGACTGGGTGCCGGGCCGGATGTCGACCTCCTCCAGGCCGTCCAGGGTCTGCAGCGGCACCTGGGTGCCGAGCGCGGCCGCCGTCATCGGGATGGTGACGGTGCAGTGCAGGTCGTCCCCGCGCCGCTGGAAGATGTTGTGGGTGGTCTCGGCGATCTCGACGTACAGGTCGCCGGCCGGGCCGCCGCCGGGGCCGACCTCGCCCTCGCCGGCCAGCTGGATCCGGGTGCCGTTGTCGACACCGGCCGGGATCTTGACGGTCAGGGTGCGGCGGGCCCGCACGCGGCCGTCGCCGGCGCACTCCGGGCACGGGGTCGGCACGACGGTGCCGAAGCCCTGGCACTGCGGGCAGGGGCGGGAGGTCATGACCTGGCCCAGGAAGGACCGGGTGACCTGGGAGACCTCGCCCTTGCCGCGGCACATGTCACAGGTCTGCGCCGAGGTGCCGGGGGCCGCGCCCTCGCCACTGCAGGTGGTGCAGGTGACGGCGGTGTCGACCTGGAGCTCCTTGGTGGTGCCGAAGGCGGCCTCCTCCAGGGTGATCTCCAGCCGGATCATGGCGTCCTGGCCGCGGCGGGTGCGCGAGCGCGGGCCGCGCTGGCCGGCCGCGGCGCCGAAGAAGGCGTCCATGATGTCGGAGAAACCGAATCCCGCCGCGCCGGCCCCGAAGCCGCCCGCACCGCCGCCGCCCGGGGACAGCGGGTCCCCGCCGAGGTCGTAGACCTGACGCTTCTGCGGGTCGGAGAGCACCTCGTAGGCGGCGTTGATCTCCTTGAACCGCTCCTGCGTCTTCGGGTCCGGGTTGACGTCCGGGTGCAGTTCGCGTGCCAGGCGCCGGAACGCCTTCTTGATCTCGTCCTGCCCCGCATCCCGTCGGACGCCGAGTACCGCGTAGTAGTCCGTGGCCACCAAATGCTCCGCTTGTTCCGCCTGTAGTAGTGCTGCGACTGGACGCCGCCGTCGGAGGCCCGACGGCGGCCCTTGCTAGGACTCGGCCAGGATCTGGCCCACGTACCGCGCCACCGCTCGCACCGCCCCCATTGTGCCCGGGTAGTCCATCCGGGTCGGACCGATCACACCCAGTTTCGCCACGCTCTCGTCGCCCGAACCGTAGCCGACCGAAACGACCGAGGTGGAATTCAGCCCCTCGTAGGCGATCTCCCGCCCGATCCGGACCGTCATCCCGGCGTCCGCGGTCTCACCCAGGAGACGGAGCAGGACGACCTGCTCCTCCAGGGCCTCCAGCACCGGCTGGATGGTGAGCGGGAAGTCGTGCCCGAAGCGGGTCAGGTTGGCCGTACCGGCCAGCATGATCCGCTCCTCGTTCTGCTCGGCGAGCGTCTCGAACAGCGTCGCCAGGACCGTGCTGACGGTCGGCCGGTCGGCCTGCTCGAACTGCGCCGGCAGCTCCTCCAGCAGCTCCGGGACCTCCGGGAGGCGCCGGGCGACGGCTCTCGCGTTGATCCGGGCCCGAAGGTCCGCCAGCACCGTCTCGCCGACCGGGCCCGGGCAGTCGACCATCCGCTGCTCGACCCGGCCGGTGTTGGTGATCAGCACCAGCATCACCTTGGCCGGGGCCAGCGCCACCAGCTCGATGTGCCGGACGGTGGAACGCGTCAGCGACGGGTACTGCACCACCGCGACCTGCCGGGTGAGCTGGGCGAGCAGCCGCACGGTGCGGGCGACCACGTCGTCCAGGTCCACCGCGCCGTCCAGGAAGTGCCGGATGGCCCGGCGCTCGGGGGCGGTCATCGGCTTGATCTCGGCGAGCTTGTCGACGAAGAGGCGGTACCCCTTGTCGGTGGGGATGCGGCCGGCGCTGGTGTGCGGCTGGTGGATGTAGCCGTCCTCCTCCAGCGCCGCCATGTCGTTGCGGACGGTCGCCGGGGAGACCCCGAGGTTGTGCCGCTCCACCAGGGCCTTGGAGCCGACCGGCTCCTCGGTGCCCACGTAGTCCTGCACGATCGCGCGGAGCACCGCGAGCTTGCGTTCGTCCAGCTGGCGGACCTCACCGGCCATGGGGCACGCACCTCCGTCCTCGCACGTCGTCCGACCGTGTCCCTCGCTGCGGGCCGTTCCAGGGGCCCTCGGCCTTGGCACTCTGAACGTACGAGTGCCAGAACCGTACCTGCCAGTGTACGGCCCGGGTCCTGTGGCAGGAACGGCCCGACCGGGGTGATCCTCCCCGCAGTTCCGGACACGGCCCGCGGGGCCCCGCCGGTTCGATCCTCCCGGCGCCGGAGTGGTGCCGGGAAGCCGTCCGGGTGGCAGCATCGAAAGCGACGGCGAACGGAGGAGCAAGCGATGTCGAGCTCGGGCCAGCACACCCGTTTCGCGCCCGACCGCGGCCTGACCGGCCGCATGGTCGCGACGATGTTCGTGATCGGGCTGCTGTACGTCGGTTTCACCGGCCTGCTGATCGCGCTGCTGCGCGGCGCCTGGCCACTGATCGTCCTGATCTCCGGCGGGCTGTTCGTGGCCCAGTTCTGGTTCAGCGACAAGATCACCGAGCGGGCGATGGGCGCCCGCCAGGTGTCCCCGGAGCAGTTCCCCCAGCTGCACGGCACCGTCGACCGGCTCTGCGCCCTCGCCGACATGCCCAAACCCCGGGTGGCGGTCGCCGACAACGACATGCCGAACGCCTTCGCCACCGGCCGCAACCCGCAGAACGCGGTGGTCTGCGTGACCACCGGGCTGCTGCGCCGGCTGGAGCCGGAGGAACTGGAGGGCGTCCTCGCCCACGAGCTGTCGCACGTCGCCCACCGGGACGTCGCGGTGATGACGATCGCCGGCTTCCTCGGCGTCCTCGCCGGGGCGATGACCCGGATCGCCGTCTACGGCGGGTTCATGGGCGGCGGGCGCAACAACAACGACCAGAACGCGGCCATCCTGGCGCTGATCATCCCGCTGGTGTCGATCGTCGTCTACGCGATCAGCTTCCTGCTCACCCGGCTGCTGTCCCGCTACCGCGAACTGGCCGCGGACCGGGCCGCCGCCCAGCTCACCGGCCGGCCCAGCGCCCTGGCCTCGGCGCTCACCAAGGTGACCGGGCAGATCGCGGCCATCCCCACCAAGGACCTGCGCCAGGCGCAGCCGTACAACGCCTTCTACTTCGCCCCCGCGCTGAGCGCCCGGGAGACCGCCTCGCAGCTGTTCTCCACCCACCCGACGCTGGAGAAGCGGCTGGAGCAGCTCGCGAGGATCTCCGGGCAGCTCGGGCACTGAGCCCGACCCGCCCCGCCCCGACCCGCCCCAGCCGATTCCGTCCCGACCCGTCCCAGTCCGTTCCGTCCCGAAAGGACCGCCGTGGGATTCCTGGACACCCTGTTCGGCCGCACCAAGCCCGTCAAGCCCGACCTCGACCAGCTGTTCGGCGTGCCGTCCGCCGCGCTCACCCTGGAGGCCGGGGCCGGGTTCACCCCCACCGGGCTCGGCTCGGTCTGCTTCGCCGCCGTCGAGGGCGCGGCCTTCGTCCAGGTCGAGCAGCAGGTCAGAGCGCTGCTGGACGCCGACACCGAGCACGGCGGCGTCCCGGTGGAGGCCTCCAAGGACGGCTACGGCTACTCCTGGCTGCTCGCCCGGCACCGGCCCGAGGAGCTGCCGGAGCTGGTGAACGACCTGCACGCGGTCAACAGCGAGCTGGAGGCGAACGGCTTCGGGCCGCAGCTGCTCTGCTCGCTGGTGGCCTTCCGCAACCCCGAGGGGCAGTCGCTGGCCCTGGTCTACCTGTACAAGCGGGGGACGTTCTACCCCTTCGCCCCGATGCCCGGCGGCGGGGAGCGGCGCAACAGCCCGCTGGAGCTGCAGGTCAACGCGATGCTGGGGAACGACCTGCGGCTGGAGAAGGATCTCAGCCGCTGGTTCCCGGTCTGGGGCGCGCCGGGCCTGTGACGGTCCGTCCGTAGACTCGCGACCATGCGCAGCCGCCAGTACGGACCCGACCTGACCCCGCCGTGGAAGAAGCAACAACCCGCCCCGGAGGTGCCCGCCGAGCGGGACCTGGTGGTCGAGGAGGCGGCGAGCGGCTTCTGCGGGGCGGTGGTGCGCTGCGAGAAGACCGCCGAGGGGTTCACCGTCACCCTGGAGGACCGGTTCGGCAAGCACCGGGTGTTCCCGCTGGTGCCGCGCGGCTTCCTGCTGGAGGGCCGGGTCGTCACCCTGGTCCGCCCGGCCGGCCCGGCGGCGCCCCGCACCCCGGCCCGTACCGCCTCCGGCTCGATCGCCGTCCCGAACGCCCGCGCCCGGGTCGCCCGCGAGTCCCGGATCTACGTCGAGGGCCGGCACGACGCCGAGCTGGTCGAGCGGGTCTGGGGCGACGACCTGCGGATCGAGGGCGTGGTCGTCGAGTACCTGCGCGGCATCGACGACCTGCCCGCGATCGTCGCCGACTTCGCCCCCGGCCCGGAACGGCGCCTCGGCGTCCTGGTCGACCACCTGCTCCCCGGCACCAAGGAGCACCGCATCGCCGCCCAGGTCACCGGCGCCTCGGTGCTGGTCGTCGGCCACCCCTACATCGACATCTGGCAGGCCGTGAAGCCCGCCAGCGTCGGCATCCCCGCCTGGCCCGCCGTCCCGAGGGGCGAGGACTGGAAGGAGGGCACCTGCCGCCGCCTCGGCTGGCCGGTGGACACCCCGGCGGCCTGGAAGCACATCCTGTCGAAGGTGAACAGCTACAAGGACCTGGAGCCCGAACTCCTGGGCCGGGTCGAGGAGTTGATCGACTTCACAGCCCTGCCGGGCCAGGAGTAGTCACGCGAACACGATAGACCTCGGTCAGTCCACCAGGTCACGTACCACCGCGTCGGCCAGGAGGCGGCCCCGGAGGGTGAGGGCGGCGCGGCCCCGCTCGTAGGGGCCGGGGGCGAGGAGGCCGTCGGCGAGGTGGCGGGCGGCCCACTCGCGGCCGGTGGCGGTGAGGAGGTCGAGGGGGACGCCCTCGACGAGGCGCAGCTCGAGCAGGACGCGCTCGACGCGGCGGTCCTCGTCGGCCAGCAGCTCGCGGGCCTGGGCGGGGGTGCGCTGCTCGGCGAGGGCCCGGGCGTAGGCGGCGGGGTGCTTGGCGTTCCACCAGCGGACGCCGCCGACGTGGCTGTGGGCGCCGGGGCCGGCGCCCCACCAGTCGGCGCCGGTCCAGTAGAGCTCGTTGTGGCGGCAGCGGCCCCCGGGGGTGGTGGCCCAGTTGGAGACCTCGTACCAGGAGTAGCCGGCGGCGCTCAGCGCCTCCTCGGCGATCAGGTAGCGGTCGGCGTGCACGTCGTCGTCGATCATCGGCAGTTCGCCGCGCTTGACCCGGGCGGCGAGCCGGGTGCCCTCCTCGACGATCAGCGAGTACGCGGAGACGTGGTCGGGCCCGGCGCCGATGGCGGCGTCCAGGGAGGCCCGCCAGTCGTCGTCGGACTCGCCCGGGGTGCCGTAGATCAGGTCGAGGTTGACGTGCTCGAAGCCGGCCGCGCGGGCCTCGGCCACGCACGCCTCGGGGCGGCCCGGGGTGTGGTGGCGGTCGAGCAGCTTCAGCACGTGCGGGCGGGCGCTCTGCATGCCGAAGGAGAGCCGGTTGTAGCCGCCCTCGCGCAGTTCGGCCAGGTACGCCGGGTCCACCGACTCCGGGTTGGCCTCGGTGGTGATCTCGGCGTCCTCGGCGAGGCCGAACTCGTCGCGGATCGCGGCGAGCATCTTCACCAGGTCGCGGGCGGGCAGCAGGGTCGGGGTGCCGCCGCCGAGGAAGACCGTCCGCACCGGGAGGTCCGTGTCCCCCAGCACCTTCCGGGCCAGGCGGATCTCGGCGACCACGTTGTCCGCGTAGGTGTCCTGCGAGGCGACCGCCCCGGAGGAGCGCAGCTCGGTGGCGGTGTACGTGTTGAAGTCGCAGTAGCCGCAGCGGCTGGCGCAGTACGGCACGTGCAGGTAGAAGCCGAACGGGCGCGAGCCCAGCCCGTCGAGGGCGTGCGCGGGCAGGGAACCGTCGGACGGCACCGGTTCGCCGTCGGGGAGTGCGGAGGGCATGAGCCCATTGTCCCGTACGACCCGACCGAACCGGCGGGCCGTACGGGAGCGGGGGTGCTCAGGCCTCGTTGGCGCCCGCGTACATCGCGGTCACCGCGTCCGCGTAGGTCCGCTCGACCACCGGGCGCTTGATCTTCAGGCTCGGGGTGAGCTCGCCGTGCTCGATGTCGAGGTCGCGCGGCAGCAGGTGGAACTTCTTGATCGTCTGCCAGCGCTGGAGGTCGCCGTTGACCCGCTTGACGAAGCCCTCGATCAGCTGGTGCACGGCCGGCTCGGCGGCCAGCTCGGCGTAGGACCTGCCGGCCAGGCCGTGCTCGGCGGCCCACGGCAGCAGGACCGCCTCGTCCAGGCCGATCAGCGCGGTGCAGTAGTTGCGGCCGTTGCCGATCACCAGGATGTTGCTGACGAACGGGCAGACGGCCTTGAACTTGCCCTCGACCTCGCTGGGCGCCACGTACTTGCCGCCGGAGGTCTTGAACAGGTCCTTCTTGCGGTCGGTGATCCGCAGGAAGCCGTCCGGGGTGAGCTCGCCGATGTCCTCGGTGTGGAACCAGCCGTCCGGCTCCAGCACCTCGGCGGTCTTCTCCGGCAGGTTGTGGTAGCCGCGCATGACGCCCGGGCCGCGCAGCAGGATCTCGCCGTCCTCGGCGATCCGCACCTCGGTGCCGGGCAGCGGGCGGCCCACCGTGCCGATCCGCACGTCCTCCGCGCGGTTGACGCAGGAGCCGGCGCTGGTCTCGCTCAGGCCGTAGCCCTCCAGGATCGGCACCCCGGCGCCGAGGAAGAAGTAGCCGATCTCCGGGGCGAGCGCGGCGCTGCCGGAGACCGCGCCGCGCAGCCGGCCGCCGAAGGCCGCCCGGATCTTCGCGTACACCAGCTTGTCGGCCAGCGCGTGCTGCACCCGCAGGCCCAGCGGGGCGGAGTCGGTCCCGGTGGCGACCCGGTTCTCCTGCACCACCCGGGCGTGCTCGCGGGCGACCTTGGCCGCCCACATGAAGATCTTGTACTTGGCGCCGCCCTCGGCCCGGGCCTTGCCCGCGATGCCGTTGTAGACCTTCTCGAAGATGCGCGGCGCCGAGGCCATGATGGTCGGCCGGATCGCCGGCAGGTTGTGGATGATCCGGTCCACCCGGCCGTCCACCGCCATCACGTGCCCGGTGGCGATCTGCCCGGAGATCAACGTCTTGCCGAACACGTGCGACAGCGGCAGCCACATGAACTGGACGTCGTCGGGGCCCAGCAGCCCGCTGGCCTCCTGCGCCCGGCCCTCGTACGCCCAGCAGTCGTGCACCAGGCGCACGCCCTTGGGGCGGCCGGTGGTGCCGGAGGTGTAGATCAGGGTGGCCAGCTGCTCCTTGTCGAGCCCTTCGACGGCCTTCTCCACCGCGCCCGGGTGCTCGGCCAGGTACCGGGTGCCGCGCTCCTCCAGCTCGGCGAGGGTGATCAGGTCGAGGCCGGCGGTCTCGGGGGCCTCGGCGGGCGCGTCGAAGAGGATCACGGTGCGCAGCTCGGGCAGCCGGTCGATCTGCCCGACGGCCTTGGCCAGCTGGGCCGCGTTCTCGGCGAACATCGCCCGGGAGCCGGAGTCGGAGAGGATGAACGCGGTCTCGTCCGCGTTGGTGCTCGGGTAGACGGTGGTGATCGCGGCGCCCGCGCACATGGCGCCCAGATCGGCGACGATCCACTCGAGCCTCGTCGAGGAGGCCAGCGCCACCCGGTCCTCGGGCCGGATGCCGAGCGCCATCAGGCCGGCGGCCACCGCCTTCACCCGGGTCGCCGTCTGGGCCCAGGTGAGCGAGCGCCACTGCTCGGCGCCGGGCGCGCCGTCGGCGGCCTGCTCGTCCACGGGCGAGGGGTAGCGGTAGGCCTCGGCGTTCGGGGTCAGGGCGACCCGCTCAAGGAACAGGTGGGCGACGGAGGCGGGACGCCCGGCGACGAGGTCGGGCCTGCCGGAGCCGATCAGGGACTGCGCGGAACTCAACGAGGACCTCCGGTGGCGGGTGGCCGTGTGAGGGATTGTCGCGGCGTCCATGGGGGGCGGTCGCCGGGCCCCCAATTCACCTGAGCGGTACCGGTCAGTAACAAAGGGGCAATCAGCAGCCTAGGGGGAAAGCGGTCATTCCGTAAGAGGGCAGCACCCGACGGCACGCCCCCGCACCCCCCGTGCCGCACCCGGCCACAGGGCAAAGGCCGGGCAAACCTCCGGTTCCCACACGCCGAATGGCCCGCGCGGCACCATGGACCACCCAGAATTAGGGGTGGCCAACCCGACCGGCGACGACAAGAGTGTGCTAGTGCTGATCAGACTGCTGAGGGCGTACCTGCGCCCGTACTCCCGACCGATCACCCTGCTGGTGCTGCTCCAGCTGGTGTCCACCCTCGCGGCGCTCTACCTGCCGACACTCAACGCCGACATCATCGACGACGGTGTGGTCAAGGGCGACACCGGCTACATCCTGCGCGTCGGCGGGGTGATGATCGCCGTCACCGTCGTCCAGGCCCTGTGCTCCATCGGCGCCGTCTTCATCGGCGCCCGCACCGCCATGGCGTTCGGCCGCGACGTCCGCGCCGCCGTCTTCGACCGCGTGCAGAGCTTCTCCGCCCGCGAGGTCGGCCAGTTCGGCGCGCCCTCGCTGATCACCCGCACCACCAACGACGTCCAGCAGGTCCAGATGCTCGCCCTGATGAGCTTCACGCTCATGGTCGCCGCGCCGATCATGTGCGTCGGCGGCATCATCATGGCGCTCAACCAGGACGTCCCGCTGTCCGGCCTGCTGCTCGCCGTCATCCCCGCGCTCGGCGTCGTCGTGCTCCTCCTGGTCCGCGCGCTGCGCCCCAGGTTCCGCAGCATGCAGGAGCGGATCGACACCGTGAACCGGGTGCTGCGCGAGCAGATCACCGGCATCCGCGTCATCCGCGCCTTCGTCAAGGACGACCGGGAGCAGGCCCGCTTCGCCGGCGCCAACGAGGACCTCACCGACGTCGCCCGCCAGGTCGGCCGGCTGATGTCCGTCATGTTCCCCGCCGTCATGCTGGTGGTGAACGTCTCCAGCGTCGCCGTGCTCTGGTTCGGCGCGCACCGCATCGACAGCGGCGCCATGGAGATCGGCGCGCTCACCGCGTTCCTCTCCTACCTGATGCAGATCCTGATGAGCGTCATGATGGCCACCTTCATGTTCATGATGGTGCCGCGCGCCGAGGTCTGCGCCGAGCGCATCGAAGAGGTCCTCGGCACCCACAGCAGCGTCGCCCCGCCCACCGCCCCCGTCACCGAGGCGGCACGCCGCGGCAACCTGGAACTGCGCGACGTCGACTTCCGCTACCCCGGCGCCGAGGCCTCGGTGCTGCGCGGCATCGACCTCACCGCCCGCCCCGGCGAGACCACCGCCATCATCGGCTCCACCGGCAGCGGCAAGTCCACCCTGCTCGGCCTCGTCCCCCGGCTCTTCGACACCACCTCCGGCCGGGTCCTGATCGACGGCGTGGACGTCCGCGAACTCGCCCCCGCCGCGATCGCCGAGAGCGTCGGCATCGTCCCGCAGAAGCCCTACCTCTTCTCCGGCACCGTCGCCAGCAACCTCCGCTACGGCCGGCCCGACGCCACCGACGAGGAACTCTGGCACGCCCTGGAGATCGCCCAGGCCAAGGAGTTCGTCGAGAAGCTCCCCGAAGGCCTGGACGCCCCCATCGCCCAGGGCGGCGGCAACGTCTCCGGCGGCCAGCGCCAACGCCTGGCCATCGCCCGGACCCTCGTCCGCCGGCCCTCCGTCTACCTCTTCGACGACTCCTTCTCCGCGCTGGACTACGCCACCGACGCCAAGCTCCGCAAGGCCCTCGCCCGCGAGACCTCCGACGCCACCGTCCTGATCGTCGCCCAGCGCGTGTCCACCATCCGCGACGCCGACCGGATCATCGTCCTCGACGAGGGCGCCGTCGTCGGCACCGGAACCCACCACGAACTGATGGCCGACAACCCGACGTACCGGGAGATCGTGCTCTCCCAGCTCACCGAGCAGGAGGCGGCGTGACCAGCCCCGGAAAGCCCGAACTGAACAAGGGCCCGGCCCCCAGAGCCACCGCCCCCGCGGACGACCCCGCGGACGCCGCCACGGCCGCCCCCGAGAAGGCCGCCCTCACCGAGGACGCCCCGAAGCCCGCCGACCTGCCCAGCGACTCGCAGGCCGCCGCCGCCCGCCGCGGCCCGGCCGGCCCCGGCCGCTTCATGGGCGGCCAGGGCACCGAGAAGTCCATGGACTTCAAGGGCTCCGGCAAGCGCGTCCTCGGCCTGCTGCGCCCCGAACGCAACACCCTGATCGGCGTCCTGATCCTCGGCGTGCTCGGCATCGGCTGCGCCGTCATCGGCCCCAAGATCCTCGGCGACGCCACCGACCTCATCTTCGCCGGCGTCATCGGCGCCCGCTTCCCGGCCGGCGCCTCCAAGGAACAGGTCATCGAAGGGCTGCGCGCCCACGGCGACGGCGGCGTCGCCGACCTGCTCTCCGCCGTCGACTTCACCCCCGGCCAGGGCATGGACTTCGGCGCCATCGGCACCGTCCTGCTCTGGGTGCTCGGCATCTACGTCGTCTCCGCCCTCTTCGGCATCGTCCAGGGCCGGCTCGCCACCCGGGCCATCCAGGCCGCCGGCTACCGGCTGCGCCAGGACGTCGAGGCCAAGCTCGCCCGACTGCCGCTCAGCTACTTCGACAAGCAGCCGCGCGGCGAGGTGCTCAGCCGGGTCACCAACGACATCGACAACATCGGCCAGTCCATGCAGCAGACGCTGGGACAGGTCGTCAACTCGCTGCTCACCGTGGTCGGCGTACTCGCGATGATGTTCTGGATCTCCCCGCTGCTCGCCGTGATCGCGCTGGTCTCGGTGCCGGTCTCGGTGGTCGTCGCCACCAAGGTCGGCAAGCGGGCCCAGCCGCAGTTCGTCCAGCAGTGGATGTCCACCGGCCAGCTCAACGCCCACATCGAGGAGATGTACACCGGCCACACCCTGGTCAAGGCGTTCGGGCGCCAGCAGGAGTCCGCAGAAACCTTCCGCGCGCACAACGAGGCGCTCTACCAGGCCAGCTACAAGGCCCAGTTCATCTCCGGCATCATCCAGCCCGCGATGATGCTGATCGGCAACCTCCAGTACGTGCTGGTCGCCGTCGTCGGCGGCCTGCGGGTGGCCAGCGGCGCGCTGTCCATCGGCGACGTCCAGGCGTTCATCCAGTACTCACGGCAGTTCAGCCAGCCGCTCACCCAGGTCGCCAGCATGGCCAACCTGGTGCAGTCCGGCGTCGCCTCCGCCGAGCGCGTCTTCGAGCTCCTGGACGCCCCCGAGCAGAGCCCCGAGCCGGCCATGCCCGAACGGCCCGACGTGGTGCACGGCCGGGTCGTCTTCCAGGACGTGTCCTTCCGCTACGACCCCGAGAAGCCGCTCATCGAGGACCTCTCGCTCAAGGTCGAACCCGGCCAGACCGTCGCCATCGTCGGCCCCACCGGCGCCGGCAAGACCACCATGGTCAACCTGCTGATGCGGTTCTACGAGGTCAGCTCCGGACGGATCACCCTCGACGGCGTGGACATCGCCGCGATGTCCCGCGAGGAACTGCGCTCCGGCATCGGCATGGTGCTCCAGGACACCTGGCTGTTCGGCGGCAGCATCGCCGACAACATCGCCTACGGCGCCGAGTCGGCCACCCGCGAGCAGGTCATCGAGGCCGCCAGGGCCGCCCACGTCGACCGCTTCGTGCGCACCCTGCCGGACGGCTACGACACCGTCATCGACGACGAGGGCACCGGCGTCAGCGCCGGCGAGAAGCAGCTGATCACCATCGCCCGGGCGTTCCTCGCCGAGCCGTCCATCCTGGTCCTGGACGAGGCGACCAGCTCCGTCGACACCCGCACCGAGGTGCTCATCCAGCGGGCCATGGCCCGGCTGCGCACCGGCCGCACCAGCTTCGTGATCGCCCACCGGCTCTCCACCATCCGGGACGCCGACGTGATCCTGGTGATGGAGAACGGCTCGATCGTCGAGCAGGGCTCGCACGACGAGCTGATCGCCGCCGACGGCGCCTACGCCCGGCTCTACCAGGCGCAGTTCGCCGAGGCCGTGGTCGAGATGGACTGACGTCCCACCAGCCGGGGGGGGGGGGGGGGGGGGGGCCCCCCCCCCCCCCCCCCCCCGCCGCCCCCCCCCCCCGGGCCCCGGGGGGGGGGCCCCCCCCCCCCCCGCGCGGGGGCGGGGACTTCCCGCCCCGGCCCGCCGCGCTTCGGCCCGTCCAGCTTCGGCCGTCGCGCTTCGGCCCTGCGCGCCCCGGTCGTTTACGCCCCGGGCACCGCGCGCTACCTTGGGCCCGTGATCGACGACCAGGCCCCGGACGGCCCGGACGGCCGGGACTCCTCCGGCGCTCCGGGCGGCCCCGGCACTCCGGACGCCCCGGGTGGCACGGACGCCTTCGAGGCGAACCGCCGCTACCTCGGCTCGGTCGCCTACCGGCTGCTCGGCTCGTTCACCGACGCCGAGGACGTCCTCCAGGACGCCTGGCTGCGCTGGCAGGCCGCCGACCGCACCGCCGTCGCCGACCCGCGCGCCTTCCTCACCACCGTCGTCACCCGGCTCTGCTACGACCAGCTGGGCTCGGCCCGCGCCCGCCGCGAGGCCTACTACGGCGAGTGGCTGCCCGAACCGGCCGTCACCTACGCCGACGGCCCCGACTCCCCCGCCGAGCTCGCCGAACGCGGCGAGTCCGTCTCGCTCGCCCTGCTCGCCGTACTGGAGCAGCTCACCCCCGCCGAACGGGCCGCCTTCGTGCTGCACGACGTCTTCGCGGTCGGCTTCGAGGAGATCGGCACCTCCCTGGAACGCACCCCCGACGCCGCCCGGCAGCTCGCCTCCCGGGCCCGCCGCCGGGTCCGCGACGGCGGCCGGACGCAGGAGCGCCCCCGGCGCACCGGCGGGGCCGACCGGGCCGAGCACCGCCAGGCCGTCGAGGCCTTCGCCGCCGCCAGCACGCGCGGCGACATCCTCGCCCTGATGGAGATCCTCGACCCCGACGTGGTCTGGCACTCCGACGGCGGCGGCATCGTCCGCGCCGGGGTCCGCCCGGTCCACGGCGCCGACCGGGTGGCCCGGATGGTGGCCGGCCTGGTCGCC
This sequence comes from Kitasatospora sp. NPDC048298, assembly GCF_043201465.1. Lineage (NCBI taxonomy): Bacteria > Bacillati > Actinomycetota > Actinomycetes > Kitasatosporales > Streptomycetaceae > Kitasatospora > Kitasatospora sp. NPDC048298. Next base: position 12,860 of record NZ_JBICYZ010000038.1, on the reverse strand, counting down.
AAGTGGCTCACCCCCGACCTGGACACCACCGGCGCGGTGGTCAACGGCGAGCCCGGACTGGTCTGGTACGACCGGGCCACCGGCGCGGTCGGCGGCGTCCTCGCCTTCACCGTGGCCGACGGCCGGATCACCGAGGCGTACGTCGTGGTCAACCCCGAGAAGCTCGCCCGCATCCCCGCCGTGGAGCTGTGACACGGGTCACGGTCACACCCCGGCCGGCCGCGTCGTCCCCTTCCCGAACAGCGCTCCACCGGAGCGCCCTCGCGAGGAGGCGGACGAGATGAGCAGCACCACCACCGGGCAGCGGATCGTCGTACTGGGCGCCGGCTACGCCGGGCTCACCGCGGCCAAGGGCGCCGCACGGCAGCACGCCGTCACCCTGGTCGCCCCCGAGGAGCGGATCCTGCACCGCATCCGGCAGCACGAGACCGCGGCCGGCCGCGGCCGCGACTGGCCCACCATCGGCGAACTCACCCGCGGCGGCCGGGTCACCCACCGCCGGGCCCGGGCCGTCGGACTCGACCTGGCCGCGCACGAGGTCCAGCTGGACGACGGCAGCACCCTCGCCTACGACACCCTGGTCCACGCCCTCGGCAGCCGCACCGCCTGGCACGGCGTCCCCGGCGCCGAACAGCTCGCCTACCCGGCGGAGCGCGCCGACGAACTGCGCCGCCGGATCGGCGCGACCGACCGGCCCGGCACCCTCGCCGTGGTCGGCGGCGGCGCCACCGGCATCGAACTGGCCACCGAACTCGCCGAGGCCCACCCCGGCCTGCAGGTGCGGATCGTCGCCTCCGGCCTGGTCGGCGGCGTCTACTCGGCCAAGGGCCGGGCCCACGTCCGGCGCGTCCTCGCCCGGCTCGGCGTGACCGTCCACGAGAACGCCACCGTCACCGAGGTCACCCCGGACGGGCTGCGCACCACCGCCGGCCCGGTCGACGCCGACCTCACCGTCTGGGCGGCCTCGCTGGAGCCGCACCCGCTGGCCGCCGAGGCCGGACTGGCCGTGGACGAACGCGGCCGGGCCCTGGTGGACGACCACCTGCGGTCGGTCTCCCACCCGGACGTCCACGTGATCGGCGACGCCGCCGCCGTCACCGTCCCCGGCGTCGGCACCCTGCGGATGGGCTGCGCCACCGCCCTGCCGCAGGGCCAGTACCTCGGCAAGCTGCTGGCGGGGCGCACCGCGGACCCGTTCTCGTTCCGGTACGTGGTGCAGTGCGTGAGCCTCGGCCGGCGGGACGGGCTGCTCCAGGTGGTCCGCCCCGACGACTCGATGCGGCCCACCGTGTTCACCGGCACCGCGGGGCGGCTGGCGAAGGCGGCGATCGTCACCGTGGTGCTCAACAGCCTGAAGTAGCCCGCCGGACGGGCGCGGGCGGAGCGGCCGCGGAAACGCCGGAAGGGCCCGGGCGGGTGCCCGGGCCCTTCCGGCGCGCGTCGCCGCCCGCCGCCGTTACTTCTTCTCCTTCGGCGGCTCGGCGTCGGTGGACAGCGCGGCGATGAAGGCCTCCTGCGGGACCTCCACGCGGCCGACCATCTTCATCCGCTTCTTGCCTTCCTTCTGCTTCTCCAGCAGCTTCCGCTTACGGGAGATGTCACCGCCGTAGCACTTGGCGAGGACGTCCTTGCGGATCGCGCGGACCGTCTCGCGGGCGATCACCCGGGAGCCGATGGCCGCCTGGATCGGCACCTCGAACTGCTGGCGGGGGATGAGCTTCTGGAGCTTGCCCGCCATCATCACGCCGTAGTTGTAGGCCTTGTCCTTGTGGACGATCGCGGAGAAGGCGTCCACCGCGTCGCCGTGCAGCAGGATGTCGACCTTGACCAGCTGGGCGGTCTGCTCGCCGATGGGCTCGTAGTCCAGCGAGGCGTAGCCGCGGGTCTTGGACTTCAGCTGGTCGAAGAAGTCGAAGACGATCTCCGCGAGCGGCAGGGTGTAGCGCAGCTCGACCCGGTCCTCGGACAGGTAGTCCATGCCCTGGAGGTTGCCGCGGCGGGACTGGCAGAGCTCCATGATCGCGCCGACGAACTCGTTGGGCGCGAGGATGGTGCCGCGCACGACCGGCTCGTACACCTCGGCGATCTTGCCGACCGGGAACTCGCTCGGGTTGGTGACGGTGTGCTCGGTGCCGTCCTCCATGATCACCCGGTAGACCACGTTCGGGGCGGTGGAGATCAGGTCGAGGTTGAACTCGCGCTCCAGGCGCTCCCGGATGATCTCCAGGTGCAGCAGGCCGAGGAAGCCACAGCGGTAGCCGAAGCCGAGCGCGACCGAGGTCTCCGGCTCGTACACCAGGGCGGCGTCGTTGAGCCGCAGCTTGTCCAGGGCGTCACGCAGCAGCGGGTAGTCCGAGCCGTCCAGCGGGTAGAGGCCGGAGAACACCATCGGGCGCGGGTCCTTGTAGCCGCCGAGCGGCTCGGTGGCACCCTTGTGCATCGAGGTGATCGTGTCACCGACCTTGGACTGCCGGACGTCCTTCACACCGGTGATGATGTAGCCCACCTCGCCGACACCGAGGCCGTCGGCGACCTTCGGCTCGGGCGAGATGACACCGATCTCCAGCAGCTCGTGGGTTGCGCCGGTGGACATCATCGAGATGCGCTCGCGCTTGGTGAGCTGGCCGTCCACGACACGGACGTAGGTGACCACGCCGCGGTAGGAGTCGTACACCGAGTCGAAGATCATCGCGCGGGCCGGGGCGTCCTTGACGCCGACCGGGGCCGGGATGGTGTTGACGATGTGGTCGAGCAGGTCCTCGACGCCCAGGCCGGTCTTGGCGCTGACCTGGAGCACGTCGGAGGGGTCGCAGCCGATGATGTGGGCGATCTCGGCGGCGTACTTCTCCGGCTGGGCGGCCGGCAGGTCGATCTTGTTGAGGACCGGGATGATCGTGAGGTCGTTCTCCAGCGCCAGGTACAGGTTGGCGAGGGTCTGCGCCTCGATGCCCTGGGCCGCGTCGACCACCAGGACGGTGCCCTCGCACGCGGCGAGGGAGCGGGACACCTCGTACGTGAAGTCCACGTGGCCGGGGGTGTCGATCATGTTGAGGATGTGCGTCGCCCCGGCGTTCGGCCCGGTCTTCGGCGCCCACGGGAGGCGGACCGCCTGCGACTTGATGGTGATGCCGCGCTCACGCTCGATGTCCATGCGGTCGAGGTACTGGGCACGCATCTGCCGGGGGTCGACGACGCCGGTGATCTGCAGCATCCGGTCTGCGAGCGTCGACTTGCCGTGGTCGATGTGGGCGATGATGCAGAAGTTGCGGATCAGCGCCGGGTCGGTACGGCTGGGCTCTGGCACATTGCTGGGGGTCGCGGGCACCTTGGTCCGATTCTCCGTTGGTCCGGGGCCGGGGGTGTCCGGGTCATCGCTGACCGGTTTTCCCGGGGACCGGACAGTCTCGTCCGATCGAAATAGTTCCTCCCATCTTCCCACGAGCACGGGGTGGGCTGCCGGTCGGGCGCGGGAGGGGTGCCGGTCGGCCCCGGTCGGGCGACGGGAGAGGGCCTCCGCGGGCGGCCGGTTTGGGGCGGGCAGCGGGCCCCTGGTAGCGTGGGCTGCTGCACCTGGCCTCGGCATGCCCTCTCAGCAGGACCGAAGGCCGCCGGGTGTGACCCCGTTCAAACCTTTCAGACAGACTGAGGCTCCTTCGTGGCGAACATCAAGTCCCAGATCAAGCGCAACAAGACCAACGAGAAGGCGCGCCTGCGCAACAAGGCCGTCAAGTCCTCGCTGAAGACCGCTCTGCGCAAGGCCCGTGAGGCCGCTGCCGCCGGCGAGACCGAGAAGGCCACCGTGCTGGCCCGCGCCGCCTCCAAGGCGCTGGACAAGGCCGTGAGCAAGGGCGTCATCCACGCCAACCAGGCCGCCAACAAGAAGTCGGCCATCACCAAGCGCGTCAACGCGGCCGCCCAGGCCTGACGCCCCAGGGGGCTGTGCCCCCCACCGCTTCGGGTCGACCGGCCCTCTACCCGGACCCCGAGGCGCGCAAGACTCGCACCGCACGCGGCCTGCGTTCGCCACGCGGGTGCGGTGCAACGAAGCAGTGCGACAGGCGTCGCAGTCGGCCTCCTCCCCGGAGGCCACTGCGGCGCCTGTCGCGTTTCGTGGTCCGGCCGCTAGGGTCGGTCAGGTTCGACCGGGGTGCGGGGAGCACTCCGGCGCCAGGTTCAGGGGGACTTCCATGACGACGCCACCGCCGCCGCCACCGGCACAGAACGGACCGGGGTACGGCTTCCCGCCGCCGCAGCAACAGCCGGGCGGGGGCGCGCAGCCCGTACCGGGGGCTCTCGGGGCTCCGGGCCCGGCGGGAGCCGGCGGCTTCGGACCGCCGCCGGGGCTGCCCACCGCCCCCGGCCTGGCACCCGTCTCCGGCATGCCCCCGGGAGCCGTCCCCGCGAGGACCGGGAACCTGCGGCGCAACGCCGTCTGGGCGTTCGTCGGCGCGGTGATCGTCTCGGCCGGCTGGGCCGCCGCCGTGATGGCGATCCCCGGCCTGGTCAGCAGCGACTCCTCGCCGCGCGGCCTGCGCGGCTACCACCTCTCCGACGACTTCTGCACCACCGGGAAGCCCACCAAGCTCCTCCAGACGTACTCCGTCTCGGACAGCTCCGCGCCGACCCATCACACCGACCGGCACCCGGCGCTGGACAGCATGAACTGCTCGATGTCGCTCAAGCGCACCGGCGGCAGCGACAGCGAGTACGCCAACCTCTACATGCGCGCCGACCTGCACAAGGCGGTCAACCCGGCGCCCGAGCTGGCGGCCAACAAGGAGCTCTACCGGGCGCGCGGCTACCAGGTCACCGACATCGCGGGGATCGGCGAGGAGGCGTACTTCCTGTACAAGGACGACGGCTCGGGCCAGTACCACAGCGTCTACGCCGAACTGGACATCCTCGACGGCGGGATGACCTACTACATCAACTACACGGCCAGCTACACCGAGGGCAAGGGCAAGCCGCCGTCCAGGGAGGAGCTGCGCAGCGCCCTCCAGTCCGACGGGCAGGACGCCGTGCGGGCCATGAAGAAGTAGGCCCGGGCGTCGCTGCGCCGTACCGTCGGCCGCTTCCCGGCGTCGGCCGCTCTCCGACGTCGGCAGACGGGCAGGCCGGTAGGCGGGCGCCCCCGGCGCCGGCAGGCGGGCCGGTCAGTAGGCGGGACGGGAGCCCGCCCGGGAGGCCCGGGCGACGGCGACCACCGCGCGCTCCAGGGCGAAGGCCGGGTCGTCCGAGCCGCCCTTGACGGCGGCGTCGGCCTGGGCGATCGCGGTCAACGCGGTGGCCACGCCGTCACCCGTCCAGCCGCGCATCTGCTGGCGGACCCGGTCGACCTTCCACGGGGGCATGCCCAGCTCGCGCGCCAGGTCGCCCGGGCGCATGTTCCGCCCGGCGCTCGCCAGCCGACCGATGCTGCGCACGCCGGAGGCCAGCGCGTAGGTGATGCCGGTCGGCGGCTGGCCGACGGCCAGCGCCCAGCGCAGCCGCTCCAGCGCCTCCGCGGCCCGGCCGGTGACGGCCAGGTCCGCCACCTCGAAGCCGGTCGCCTCGGCGCGGCCGCTGTAGTAGCGGGCCACCACCGTCTCGTCGATCGTGCCCTCGACGTCCGAGGTCAGCTGGTGGCAGGCGGCCGCCAACTCGCGCAGGTCGCTGCCGAGCGCGTCGAGCAGCGCCTGGCAGGCCTCCGGCGTCGCCGAGCGGCCCAGGGTGCGGAACTCGCCCTTGACGAAGGCCAGCCGCTCGCTCGCCTTGGCCAGCTTGGCGCAGGCCACCTCGCGCCCGCCGGCCTTGCGTCCGGCGTCCAGCAGGCCCTTGCCCTTGGCGCCGCCGGCGTGCACCAGCACCATGATCACTTCTTCGGCCGGGGCCTCGATGTACGCCTTGACCTCCTTCACGGAGTCGGCGGAGAGGTCCTGCGCGGCCCGGACCACGATCACCTTGCGCTCGGCGAACAGCGACGGCGTGGTCAGCTCAGCCAGACTGCCCGGCTGCAGGCCACCGGGCGGCAGGTCCCGCACGTCGGTGTCCGGGTCCGCCGCCTTCGCCGCCGCCACCACCTGGGCGACCGCGCGGTCCAGCAGCAGCTCCTCCTGGCCGACCGCGAGGGTCAGCGGGGCGAGCAGGTCGTCGGGTGCACTCTTCCTGGCCATCGCGTACCAGCATCCCACGGTCCGCGGACACTCCCGACGGGCCACCGGCGCTCCCGCCCGACGGAGCGGGCGGCCCGACCTGGACAATGACGGGGTGACCGAGAACCGCACCACCGACCTCCCGGACGTCGAAGACCCGTACGCCCGGCAACTGCTCGTCCTGCCCGACCGCGACGCCGCCGAGGAGGCCGCCGAGGAGCTCGGCGCCACCCAGCCCGACCTCGGCGAGCTCGAAGTCGTCCGCGACGCGCTCGCGGGCGAGGACGACGCCGAGGACGCCCAGTGGCTGATCGTGGCCGAAGCCCCGGAGAACGGCTGGACGCCCGCACTGCTCCACGCCCTCGACACCCTCGCGGCCGGCTACGAGGGCTGGCGCGAGGACGCCTGAGAGCCGCAGGGCCGGTGACCGGCGCCTTCCGGATCAGCGGCGCGGGAAACCGGCCCCCTCCCTGCCGGCTCCAAGGGATGAGGCTTTTCGCGGCGTGGGGGGGGGGGGGGGGCCCGGGCCGCCCCCCCCCCCCCCCCCCCCCCCCCCGGGGGGGGGCCCCCCCCCCCCCCCCCCCCCCCACCCCCCCCCCCCCCCCCCCCCCGCAACCGATTCCCCGCCGAGCCATGAAGACAGGGCCACCGCGACCCGATCCGATCGGTGAGCACGAGTGGGCCCTCTCGGACCAAGCCGCCCCACCGCCTCGTTGAGGGCAGCCTCCACTGTGTTCATGACGCGTCCAGGCTCGAACGCAGGGGCCCATCGAGCTCGGTGGTAGCGGCGTGGAGCAACTGGGCCAGAGCACACGCGGAGGGCCGTTGCCCGGGCTCGCGGGCAAGACCGGCAAGCAGGGCACCCTCGAAGGCGGGAAAGGGCCAGGGCCGCTCGAGCGTGAGATCGCGCCGTCGGCCGGCTGCGGTGTCGGCCAGGAGATCGGGACGGCGACCCCACGGGTCGCGGTAATCGGTGGGTGGGGTTCGCGTCCACGCCCAGAACATGGAGGCCGTCAGCGACCACACGTCCGACTCAGGGGTGGTGGTGATGTGGTCAGTGGTACCGAGGATCAGCGCAGCGACCTCGGGTGCGGTGGTGTGGGCCAGGCCGCCGCGGTGGGCGTAGAACGGAACCGCGACGGGGCCCTGAGCACAAGCCAGGTCGATGATCCGCACAGCGCCGTTCTCGAAGACGACGTGGTCGGGCTGGAGGTCGCCGTGGGTCCAGCCGGCGGCGTGGAGGTCGGCGAGTGCTTCGGCGGCCTTCGCGGCAGCCGTCAGGATTGAGCGGCGGAGGGTGGGGGTGTTGTCGCCGCGGTGGGCGGGTTCCAGGGCATCCCACAGGCTGGTGCCGTCGATCCACCGCATGGTCAGCCAGGTGCCGTCTCCGTACCGGCCGTGGGCTCGGTAGTGGTCGGCTCCGAGGGCGGCGAGCACCTGGCCCTCGCGGCCGGCCATCAGCCCATCGGTGATCTTCAGGGCGGTGTCGCCGACCTTGAAGAAGGTGGTGCCGCGTCGCTCGTGTAGGAGCTTCGGGTCGCCGTCCAAGGTGAGCTCGGTGATCAGAGGGTGCACGGAAGTCCTTCCGGGATGGCCGCCGTCCGGGCTGTGTCCTGGGGGCCAGCCTGCTCGATCCCGGGGCCGGGTGCGAGTACTGGATGTGACCGCCGACAGCGGGTGCCGCACTCGGGGCGCCTGCGTCGGTCGGGCCTCAAGTTGCCCTAGGGTGTGGGGAGTTCCCGGTAGCGGCTCACTGCCGGGACCTTGTGCTTCCTGGGGCGGAGTGGATCATGCGATACGTGCGGTTGCTGCGTCGTGGACCTGTGCTCCTGTTGTGGGGAGCGCAGACGGCGTCGGTGTTCGGCGACCGCCTGTACGCGATGGCCGTGATGTGGATGGCATGGGAGCACGCGGGCGCCGGGGCAATGGGTCTGGTGGCCGTCGCCGAGTCGCTGCCCTACATCGTGCTGGGCACGGTGGGGCGCCGGGTGACGGACCGGTTCGCGTCGATGCAAGCACTTGCGACAGTGGACGCGGCGCGGTTGGTCTTGGTGGCCGCACTGCCGTGGGCATGGGCCGAGTTCGGCACGGTAGGGCTGATCACCTCGGCCACGCTGCTGGGCGTCGGCGGGGCCCTGTTCGACCCGAACCTCGGCGCGATGGTGCCGGACCTGGTCAAACCCGGTGAGGTTCAGGCCGTCAGCGGGCTGATGGACTTGACCGGCCGGATCGCCCGGATCGCCGGGCCCGGAGCGGCCGGGCTGCTGCTGGCGGTGATGCCGCTGGCCGGGCTGTTCTGGGTGGACGCGGCGACGTTCGCCGTCTCGGCCCTCGCCCTGGTGCTGCTGGCCGCCGGCGTGAGGCCGGTCGCTGCCGCACCGCAGGCCGGGCCACCGGCGGCGGGGGTGCGGCCCGGTGTCTGGTCGCTGGTGCGGACCCATCCGGACACCGGGGTGGTGCTGGCCGTACATGGGATCGGGATCTTCGCCGGGGCGGTGTCGCTGGCGATGCCCGCGCTGCTGGCCGGGCGCCTCGGTGCCGGGGCCGCCGCCTACGCGGCGGTGCTGGCCTGCACCGGCGCCGGAGCCCTGGCGGGCAACCTGGTGACCGGGAACGTGCGGCTGCCGGCTCCGTTGACGGCGGTGTACTGCGGGGCGTGGGCGGTGTCCGGGCTGGTGCTGGCGTTCACCGGGCTGGCCGGGTCGCTGCCGGTACTGCTGGCGCTGTCCGTCCTGTCGGGGGCGGTGTCGCCGTTCCTGCAGATCACGCTGTCCACGCACTTCGCACTGTTCCCTCCGGCCGCCCGTAGGCGGCTACTGACGGTGGACCTGACCGCGATCCGTACCTGCGGGACGGTCTCGATGTTGTTCGTCCCCGGGTTGGCCGCTACCGGCCCGAGGGTCGCGTTCCTGGCTGGCGGTCTGGCGGTGGCGGTGGTCGGCGGGGTCAGTGCCGTACTGGCGCTGGTCCTGACACGGGGGCACCGACCACTGCCAGAGGTCGAGCCGGTTGCGGAGCTGGCGGCCCGCGACTGAGCACGGGCCGGGCCCCGCACCGCGGGGCCCGGCCTTTGTGCTGGTCAGGTCAGCTGGCGAGCAGCTGCCAGTGGGCGACGGTGATGTCCTCCAGCGGGATGCCGAGCTCCTTGTAGATCCGCTGGTGCATGGCGCCGAACCAGGCGTCGCGTCGGTCGTCAAAGAACGCCCGGTCGTACCAGGCGACGCCGAGGAGAACGGTGCCGCCGCCGTTGGGGTTGTCCGGCTCGGCCTCCCAGTAGGTGCACTGCCAGTCCCAGAGCATGAGCTCCTCGGGGCGGTTGCGCAGGCGCTCGTCGGACTCGCGCAGGGACTGGATGCACCGCTCGGCGGTGGCCGCGTCGGGGCAGTAGTAGGTGCAGTCGGACTTGGCGATCGGGGTCTTGTCGGCGCGGCGGGCCGCGTCGGCGTCCTCCCCGGTCAGGACGCGGACCCGGGTCACCAGGTCCTCGCGGGTGGCGATCTCTTCGAGGATGGTCACGGCGTTGTGTTCCTCTCGCTGTGGTGTTGATCCCTTGGGTGGTGCTACCAGCCAGTCCCGGTGACCGGGTCGAGGCTGGGGCTCTGGGGGTCCCGGCGGCGGAGGCCGCCGGGGGCGACGTAGCGAATGTTCAGGCCGACGCGGGCACCATCGCCGGTGTTGGTACCGGAGCGATGCAGCAGGCGGCTGTCCATGAGCAGGGCGGTGCCCGCGCGAAGCGGCAGGGCGGTCGAGGCGTCGGCGGTGAAGCCGGTCGCCTGGTCGGCCCGGCCTCGTTCGGCGCCGTTCTCGGCCTCGGAGGAGAACGGCAGGTAGCCGAAGTGCTGTGAGCCGAAGACGGCGTGCAGGCAGCCGTTGTCGAGGGTGGCGTCGCTGATGGCCAGCCAGGCGGAGACGGACCGGTCGGGGTCGAGTTCGACCCGGGCGTCGATGCCGTCCTGGTGCCAGGGGATCTCGAAGGTGCGGCCGGGCCACTTCACCACAAGGAAGGTGTTCTCCACCGCGACGTCCGGCCCGATGGCCTCCTGGACGGCGGCCAGCAGTTGCGGGGCGCGAACGGCCGTGCGGGCCCACTCGGCGCTCAGGTGCGGGTTGCGGACGATCTCCTGGCCGCGGGCGCGGTGCTCGGTGATGAGCTGGGCGGCGCGGGCGCGGGCGGCTGCGGGCGTGGACCACTCGACGCCGGTCCGCAGTCCGCGGCGGCCGAGGACTCCGTCTGCGCTGGCCACACTGGTCATCAGGCGCGATCCCTTCGAGGCAGGTTTCTCTGGGTGGTGCGAGGTGGCCTGTTCAGGCGGCGGTGCGGGGGCGGCTACTGCCGGGCTCGTGCGGCGGCCGTATCGGAGAGCGCCCGGGACGCGGGAGGATGCGGAGGGCAGCTCGCACGGCCCGGCGCGGGACAGCCAGGAGTTGGCGTCGGGTCACCGGCTGCTCAGGCAGAGCCAGCTCAGCCCAGACGCGTTTCCCGCACGCGGTCCGCTCTGCCCCGTAGGCCAGGGCCAGGTGCTCGACGAGTTCCAGGCCTCGGCCGTTCTCCGCGTCCGTACCTGCCCGGCGGCTGCGGGGCAGCATGGTCGAGCCGTCGCAGACCTCAACCAGGGCCCGTCGCAGCCGGACGCTCGCGTAGACGGCGACAGTGAGTATCGGCTGGTCAGAGTGCTGCACAGCGTTCGCCACCAGCTCAGAGGTGACGGTGTCCAACGCAAGCCGCGCGTCCTCGTCGAGCAGGACACCCCAGCCGACGATGCGAGCCCTCACCCTGCGACGGGCGACGGGCACGGAGAACGGTTCTCTGGTCAGGAAGAAGACGTGGGAATGCACGACCACGGTGGGGCACCCTTCGGCACTGGCCTGGAGAGCGGCACCGGCCACCTGGGAGTGGACGAGCAGGTGGGCGGTGCCGCCGATCGTGGAGCCGAAGCGACCCCGGCTCGCGGGACCCTCACTCGGCCTGACAATGAGTCAACAGGTGTGCGCTCCGCGTGAACACGGTAGAGGCGCCCCCGATGCTTGAAACCCTTGAAACCCGACCTGGGGGTGGCAAATGGCAGCACGCGAACGGAAACCCAACGGCAAGCTCGCCGCACTGGTCGCCGAGTGCCGATGGACGAGCAACGGCGAGTTCGCACGCGCGGTCAACCGAGCCGGCACCGAAGCCGGTTACAAGCTGCGGTACGACGAATCGGCCGTCTCGCACTGGCTCTCGGGCACCCGTCCCATGGCCAAGTACCAGAAGGTAGTACTGGAGACGCTGACCCGCCGCCTGCGCCGACCCGTCACCGCGTTCGAGGCGGGCTTCGCCGATCGGCCTGACATTCAGGCCCGGTCCGGGGATACGGTGACTGGGCTGATCGACCTCGGGAGCATGGACATGGACCCATCGCGCAGGGGCGTACTCGGAGCGGGCCTGTACTCGGTCGCCCTCAGCATTCCCGGCTGGCCGGACATCATCGGGCGGTTCGAGCGGCTGAAGACCGACCCACACACCAGGATCGGCATGGCCGAGGTCGAGGCCGTGATCGCCATGACCGAACGGATCAGCGAGATCGATGACCAGTTCGGTGGCCGAACCGCCCGCCCGATGGCCGCCGCGTTCATGGTCAACAACATCGTGCCGCACCTGAAGGCCACCGCCGGCGAAGAAGTGCGCAAGGCGATGCTGTCCGCCGCTGCTGACCACCTCTACCTGACCGGATACATGGCGGTGGACGAGCGCCTGGACCTGCTCGGCCAGGCCTACTACACGAAAGCCCTGGAACTCGCGCTCGCCGCGGACGACCACCTCACCTACTGCACCACGCTGCGCGGCATGAGCGTCCAGGCCGTCGAACTCGGGCACGGCGGCCCTGCGTTGCGGTACGCGAACGCTGCCGCTGCCGCCTCCCCTGAGGCCGGACCCAGGATGCGAGCCTTCCTCGCCGGGCAGCAGGCCCACGCCCTTGCCCGGACCGGCGACCGTACCGGTGCGCTCGTCATGCTCCGTGCGGCCGAAGTCGCCATGGAGCAGGCCGAGTCCAAGGCCAAGGCCCACGGCTCCTACGATCCGGCCTCACTCTCGTACCACGCCGCCCAGGTCAACTACGAGCTCGGCGACCGAGAGGGTGCGATCCGTGCGCTCCTGCACTCTGAGCGGGTCCGCCCCGTGGTGTACCGCCGGGCCCGCGTCCGCCACCGCGCGATGCTCGCCGAATGGCAGCTCGAAGCCGGTCGGTTGGAGGAGGCCGTCCAGAACTGGCACCTCGCGCTGGACGACTTCCCCCACGTGCAGTCCGGCCGGGCCGATGACCGCTTCCGCACCATGCTCTCCGCGGCCCAGCCGTACCGACGCAACCCTCATATCCGCGAACTCCTCGACCGGGCCCGACCGATAGCGCCCCGCACGGCCTGATCGTTGGCTCCAGGCCCTCGTCTTTGGGGCCGTGAAGTGTTTGGTGGTGTTCTGACCCTCGGCCCCAAGGGATGAGAGGCTCTTCGCGGCGTGCTCCGGGCCGGGCCCGGAGCACGCCGCAACCGATTCCTCATGGCTTCGCGCATGGCTTCGCGCGGTCCAGCGGCACGCAGTTTCGGGCTACGGGTTGCCCTTCACCTTGGGCTTGTGGCGTTTTCTCCGGCGCGGGGCGGGGGGGGGGCCCGGGCGCGCCCGCGGGGTGGCGTGCGCCCCGCCCCCGCCGCAGCCTCTACACCCCCAACCCCAAACCCCAAACCCGCCACCCC
>NZ_JBICYZ010000037.1:58097-91830 GCF_043201465.1 Kitasatospora sp. NPDC048298 | reverse complement strand
TCCGACAGGAGGCCGTCCACACCCTCCCGGTCCGTGGTGTGGTCGTCCGCGAAACGACGGTCACCCGTCGCGTCCGGCACGTACTTCACACAGACGACGATCCTCAAGCTCATGAGCGGTTCTCCTGTCACGGGTGCACGGATGCACTGGATCCATGGCCTCAGGCATGCCGAGGGTACTGAGTGCCAAGTCCGGCCCGGGCGCGACCCGCGCACCGCAAGCGCCACCTGGACCGGCAGACCGGGTCGACTCCCGTCGACTGGCGTCAGAGGCTCCACGGAGAGGATACGGCACTCAGTACCCCTCGTAAAGGAACTCAGTACCCTTCCGGAGCCTCCGGGGGGCGGCCGGCGGCGCGGACACGCCCTAGCCTCGCAGGACGACGGCGGCCTCTCCGGTGTGGACCCGGAACGTCATCGATTCCTGGAGGTAGAGGCTGATCGTCTCGGCATCGTGGGAGAGGTAGCCCACCGAGACGTCCTGGCCGAGGAAGAGTTCGAAGTCCCCGCCGCGGGCGGAGAGCAGGTAGGCGCCCTCGATGGCCGGGGCCCAGATGATGTCGCCGTCCAGGAGGCGGGCGATGTGGTTGTGGACCGGGTAGCCGTGGTCGCTGGTCTCGTTGACGGCGGTGAAGGCGGCCGCGCCGAGCAGGAGCGAGTAGGGGCCGCCGACGCCGGCGAGGCGCAGGGCGGTCAGGGCGCGGCTGACGGCCTCCGGGTATTCGCGGACGTCGTCGGGGAGTTGGACCGGGGGGTTGGTGGAGGCGGCGCGGATGCCGTCGATGCCGGCGGCTCGGTAGCCCTCGAAGACGGCGCGGTCCTCGGCCAGGGCGAGCTTGCGCGCCGCGTCCTTGACCGGCTGCCAGTCGGAGTCCCGGGAGCCGCGTTCGACGTCGTCCACGGCGTCGCGGCGGACGGTGAAGGGGACGCGCAGCTCGACCACCGGCTGGACGGCGCGGGCGCGGGCCTCGATGCCGTCCGTCGGGGGGTCGACGGCGGTCAGGTGGCCGGTGCCGACGGCGGCGAGGGTGGCGCCGTCGGGGCCGCTGAGGTCGACCACCCGGCGGCCGGCGATGTGGAGCTTGAAGGTCTGGCGGGCCTCCTCCTCGATCTCCTCCCACGCGGCGGCGGAGATCGGGGCGAGGTCCCGGTGGAGGTTGTCCATGGGCGCGGTCCTGTTCAGGTGGTCTGCTTGAGGCTGCCGATGCCGAGCGAGCCGTCCCCGGGGGTGGGGGCGCAGGCGGTGGAGGGCGGAGGCGGCGGGGAGTCGAGGAGATCGGCGGTCGGCACGAAGAAGAGCCCCCCGGTGACGGCGGTGGAGAAGTCCAGCAGCCGGTCGGTGGTGCCGGGCGGGTTGCCGACGAACATGTTGCGCAGCATCTCCTCCGTCACCCCCGGGTCGGCCGCGTAGCCGATGAAGTAGGTGCCGGCCTCGCCGCCGCGGCCCGCGGAGCCGAAGGTGCCGTACGGCATGTTGAAGCGGACGATCTTCCGCTCCTCGCCGTCCGGCCCGGTGATCACGGTGAGCGCCACGTGCGAGTCGGCGGGCTTGACGTCGTCGGCCAGCTCGATGTCGGTGAGCTTGGTGCGGCCGACCGCACCCTCCTGCTCCTCCACGTTCAGCGCGTTCCACTTGTCCAGGTCGTGCACGTACCGCTGCACGACGACGTAGCTGCCGCCGGTGAACGCCGGGTCCTGCGCGCCGATCAGGGCGGCGTGCTCGGCGGCCCGGCCCTCCGGGTTCTCGGTGCCGTCGACGAAGCCGAGCAGGTCCCGGTCCTCGAAGTACTTGAAGCCCTGGACGGAGTCGACGACGGTGGCCGCGCCGGCAAGCCGTCCGGCGAGTTGCGCGGCCAGCTCGTAGCAGAGGTCCATCCGTTCGGCCCGCAGGTGCAGCAGCAGGTCGCCGGGGGTGGCCGGGGCCCGGTGGCGGGTGCCGGCCACCTCCTGGAAGGGGTGCAGGGCGGCCGGGCGGGGGCCGGTGAAGAGGCGGTCCCAGAGTCCGGAGCCGATACCGGTGACGCAGGTGAGGCCGCCCTCGGGCGCCCGGAAGCCGACCGCGCGGCGCAGTGCGGCGAGTTCGGGCAGCAGCTCGCGGACGGCCGCCTCGCGGCCGGGCTCGACGGTGAGGACCAGGAAGACGGCCGCCGCGGTGAGCGGGGTGAGGACGGGCTGGGGGGTGGGCGGGGGCGGTGCGAGCGACATGGAAGGACTCCGGTCTCCGGGCCTGATCATCCGTACGATTACACCCCGGAGCGGACATTTCGGCACGGTCGGCGGCCCGGGAGGGTGCTTCCCGCGCGGGCGTGCCGCGCTGCCCGAACGGGCGCGCCGAGGGGCGGGCGCGCTTCCTCGCACGCCCGCCCCTCGTTCGGCCCTCGATCGCCCCTCGTTCGACCCTCGATCGCCCTTGGTCGGCCCTCCGGCCCGGGTTCAGACCCGCAGTGCCGCCAGCTGCTCGGCGAACGGCACCACCTGCTCGGGCAGGTCCGGCGCCGCCGGGCCGCGCCCGGCCAGCAGGGCCGCCAGCTCGCCGGCCGCCCGGTCGATCCGCCGCGGCAGGCCGTCGGTGAGCCCGTCCCCCGCCGCGCCCCAGTCGTCGGTGGCCGCGTAGACGGAGGTCGGCAGCACCACCGCGCGCAGGTAGCTGAACAGCGGGCGGACGGCGTGCTCCAGGGCGAGCGAGTGCCGGGGCGTGCCGCCGGTGGCGGCGATCAGCACCGGCTTGCCGGTGAGCGCGTCGTTGTCGATCACGTCGAAGAAGGACTTGAACAGACCGCTGTACGAAGCGGTGAAGATCGGCGTCACCGCGATCAGGGCGTCCGACTCCGTCACCGCCTCGATCGCCGCGCGCAGCCCGGCGCCGGGGAAGCCGGTGACGAAGTTGTTGGCGATCTCCACCGCCAGGTCCCGCAGTTCGACCACGGTGACGTCCACCTCGCGCCCCTCCTGGGCGAGTCGGCGCACGGTCGAGTCGGTGAGCCGGTCGGCCAGCAGCCGCGTCGAGGACGGCTTGCTCAGTCCGGCACTCACCACCACCAGCTTGAACGCGGTCACTTGGCCACCTCCGTCTTCTCGTTCTCCTGCGCGTCCCGGGCCGCGACCAGCGCGGCGTGGGTCGGCCCGTCCGGCACCCCGGCCGGGCGGCCCTTGGCGAACTCCTCGCGCAGCACCGGCACGACCTCCTCGCCGAGCAGGTCCAACTGCTCGAGCACCGTCTTCAGCGGCAGGCCGGCGTGGTCCATCAGGAACAGCTGGCGCTGGTAGTCGCCGAAGGTCTCGCGGAAGGTCAGGGTCTTCTCGATGACCTCCTGCGGGCTGCCCACGGTCAGCGGGGTCTGCTCGGTGAACTCCTCCAGCGAGGGCCCGTGGCCGTACACCGGCGCGTTGTCGAAGTACGGACGGAACTCGCGCACCGCGTCCTGGGAGTTCTTCCGCATGAACACCTGCCCGCCGAGGCCGACGATCGCCTGCTCGGGCGTGCCGTGGCCGTAGTGGGCGTAGCGCTCGCGGTAGAGGTTGATCAGCTTCCGGAAGTGCTCCTTGGGCCAGAAGATGTTGTTCGCGAAGAAGCCGTCACCGTAGTAGGCGGCCTGCTCGGCGATCTCGGGGCTGCGGATCGAGCCGTGCCAGACGAACGGCGCGACGTCGTCCAGCGGGCGCGGGGTGGAGGTGAAGCCCTGCAGCGGGCTGCGGAAGCGGCCCTGCCAGTCCACCACGTCCTCGCGCCACAGCTGGTGCAGCAGCGCGTAGTTCTCGATCGCGAGCGGGATGCCCTGGCGGATGTCCTGGCCGAACCACGGGTAGACCGGGCCGGTGTTGCCGCGGCCCATCATGACGTCCACCCTGCCCTCGGCCAGGTGCTGGAGCATCGCGAAGTCCTCGGCGATCTTCACCGGGTCGTTGGTGGTGATCAGCGTGGTCGAGGTGGAGAGGATGATGCGGTCGGTCTGCGCGGCGATGTAGCCGAGCATGGTGGTCGGGGAGGACGGGACGAACGGCGGGTTGTGGTGCTCGCCGGTCGCGAAGACGTCCAGGCCGACCTCCTCGGCCTTGCGGGCGATGGCCACCATCGCCTTGATCCGCTCGTGCTCCGTCGGGGTGCGGCCGGTGGTGGGGTCGGTCGTCACGTCGCCGACGGAGAAGATTCCGAACTGCATGCTGATCACCACATCCCAGGTAGTAAAACTTTCAACCACCTTAGCACCGGGGTGCGCGCGGCTATTCCCGCCGACTCCCGCCGAAAGATGACTCCCCCGGCTCCCCGACTCCTGCCGAAAGCCGACTCCCGCCGACAATGGAAGACGGGGATCCCTCCGGAAGGACGGCGGACGATGGGTCCGTACATCGCGGTGAGCGCGCTGAGCCACGAGGGCCTGGTGCGGGAGCACAACGAGGACAGCCTCACGGTCGGGCCGTGGACGCTCTGCGCCACCGTGACCACCAACCCGCAGACCCTGCTCTTCCCGCTCGGCCCGCCCTGTGTGATCGCCGTCGCCGACGGCCTGGGCGGCCACCCGGGCGGCGAGGTGGCCAGCGCCCTGGTCGCCCGCCGGCTCGCCGCCGACGGGGGCGCGCTGGACGGCGAGGAGGCCGTCCGTGAGGAGCTCCAGGCCTGCAACCAGGCCGTCTACGCGGCCGCCGCCGAGGAGCCGGGGCTCGCCGCGATGGGCACCACCGTCGCCGGGCTGGTGCTGCTGCCCGGGCAGGCGCTGGCCTTCAACGTCGGCGACAGCCGGGTCTACCGGATCTCCGGGACCGGGCTGCGCCGGGTGAGCGTGGACGACAGCCCCCCGCTGCCGCCCGGACGGCGCATCACCTCGGCGGTCACCCAGACCCTGGGCGGCTCGCTCGGCCTCACCTACGTCGAACCGCACGTCCGGGCCGCGCCGCTGGCCGCCGGGGACCGGTACCTGGTGTGCAGCGACGGCCTGACCGACCCGGTGCCCGACGAGGAGCTGGCCGCGCTGCTGGCGCGGTCCCCCGAGGGGGCGGACCGCTCGGACGGCAAGGCGGCGTTCGAACTGTGGAAGGCGGCCATCGAGGCCGGCGGGCCGGACAACATCACTCTGGCGCTGGTGCGGGTCGGCGCGTAGCCCCTGGGCCGGGGCATGGACCCGCCCCGGACGGGGCGCCGCAGCGCTCCGCCCGGGGCGGTCACCTGTCCAGTTGCCGTTGCCGGCTCAGAATTCGCTCGTGACGCTCACCCCGCTGAAGCCCTGCTGGGCGTAGAGGCTGAAGAAGACGTAGCCGGCCGGCGGGTCCGTGACGGTCAGCGTCTCGGAGTTGTCCGGGTTGGTCGACCGCGCGGTGTTCGCGTCGGTGTAGGCCCAGCCCGCCGGGTTGTAGTAGAGGTCGCCGTTGCCGGTGCCCCCGCTGGTGGTGATCTTCACCTGCTTGGTACCGGCGGGCACCAGCAGGTAGAAGTGCGCGTAGTTGCCCGTGGTCGCGGCGACGTTGCTGCGCGCGCAGTTGGCCGCCAGCTGCCGGGTGTCGGCGCCGGTGCACTCCGGCAGCTGCGGGGTGGGCGGCGTGCCGCCCCCGTCGGTGGCGCAGGCGCCGGCGGCGCACTTGGTGAGCCAGCTGTCGAAGTCGGCGTCGTAGCGGGTGCCGATGGTGGTCTTCAGGATGGCGCGGGCACCGGCCCAGTCACCGGCGCGGTACTTGGCGAGCACCGCGTCCACGTCGGAGCGGTGCTGCTCCAGCATGTAGCGCACGGCCAGGTAGCCCCAGCGGTAGACCCGGTCCTGGTCGCCGTAGGCGGTGTCGAAGAGGTCGCTCAGCTTGTACGTGTGCCGACCGGCCGCCGCGATGGCACCGTCGTTGTTGACCTTGCGGTACGAGTAGGAGACGTACTCGGCGAAGCCCTCCACCCACCAGATGGTCGGGGTGGTCATGCCGGCGTTGAAGTCGCCGTACATGTCGAACCGGCCGTCGAGGTAGTGGGTGTACTCGTGGTTGAGGTTCCAGATCTCGAAGGACGGGCGGGCCCACTCGGCCTCGTAGCAGAGGAAGCGCGGCTGGTTGCCGGCCTTGGCCGGGTCACCCTCCAGGTACATGCCGCCGTTGTTGGTGTCGATGCCGTAGATCGCGGCGGCGAGCACCTGGTAGTCGAGCGAGGAGTGGAAGACCACGACCTCGATCGTGCCGTTGTCGTCGTCCTTGACCGGGCCGCTGTCCTTGGCCACCGCATGGAAGAACGCGTCCTGGCCGGTCAGGCTGGTGCAGGCGGTGGCCAGCTGGGTGGCGTCCAGCGCCTGGGCGATCAGCTTGATGCTCGGGCTGCAGGTGGACGTCACGGTGAGCACGCCGGCCTTGAGCTGGTCGGCCTTGTTGCAGGTGCCGTAGTACGAGCAGTTGCCGCTGTCGTAGTAGTCGACGCCCTCGGCGACCGCGGCCCACTGGTAGACGGTGCGGCCCTTGGGCTCCGACGCGGCGACCAGCCCCTTGGCGAGCGGGCGGACCTTGGCCTGGAGGGCCGTGTCCTTCAGGAAGCGGGTCAGCTCCTTGGTCGCGTTGTAGACCAGCACGCCGTAGGTGTCGCCGAGCAGGGCGTTGTTGCGGGTCGCGAAGTCGGAGAGCGCGTCGAGCACGCTCGGGTCCGCCTCGACGGCCGCGTCGAAGCCGGGCACCTGGTGGCCGCGGAAGAGCACGGTGAACACCGGGTTGACGGCCCATGCCATGCCGGCCGGGTTCCAGGTGTCGGCCTTGTAGTCGCCCAGCAGCCGCTTGACGACCGGCAGGTAGCGGATGTTCTCCTGCGCGCTGTCGATCAGGGTGACGGCCTCGCCCAGGATGGGCGCGTTGCCCGCCACGACGTCGCGCGAGTGCGCGCTGTTGAAGAAGGCGTCCAGGCCGGACTGGATCGCGGTCTTGAGGCCGGCGCCGTACTCGCCGACGTCCTCCTTGTGGTACCACTGCACGAAGTAGCCGGCGCGCAGGTAGAGCACCAGCTGCTCGACGGACGTGCTGTTGTCGCCGGGGTAGCCGGCCGCCGCGTCGCGCAGCGCGTAGGCCACCGTGCTCATCTGCTCCTCACGGAACGCGCCGCGCGCGTCGCCGCCGGTGAGCTGGAAGAGGCTGTTGATGCACTGGATGTCGGCGGCCTTGATGTGCTGGACCAGGTCACTGCCGGTCCGCCCGGTGAAGTCGCCGACGGTACAGGCCTGTTGGGCCGCCGCGCCGAGGCTGAGGGCCTTGGCGGCCGGCCGGACCTCGGCCGGCCGGGTGTCGACCGGGAGCGGGGCGCGCTGGTCGACCGAGGCCAACTGCTGCCCGCTGTCGGCCCGTTCGGCGGCGCCGGTGGCGGGCTGCGGGGCCGGCCCGGTGGGGGCGGGCGCGGGCGCGGCGCCCGGGTCGGGGGTGGCGGGGGCGGCCTGGGACTGCGGGGCGAACAGGCCGATCGCCAGGAACAGGGACAGGAGGAGCGTCAGCAATCGTGCCGGCTGCGGGATTCGCAGCAGCCGTGAAGGACTCACGTGGGGGCCTCCGGGCCGTCGTCGACCGCGAGTTGGGGTGCGGTCGTTGGGGTGTCGAGGACCGTTGGTGACGGCGCCGCGTGGGGGCGGTTCCGTCGGGCACGGTGGGGGATGTGACATGTACCATGGCACATCTCACATGGCCTTGGGAACCCGGGGCGCTGTGCACGGTTTGCGGGGAATTCAGGTGGGGCCGGTGATGACGGTCCGTCAACTGGCCCGCCCCGGGCGGAACGCCGTAGCGCTCCGCCCGGGGCGGTCACCTGTCCGATCTGCCGGTTCGGCTCAGAACTCGCTCGTGACGCTCACCCCGCTGAAGCCCTGCTGGGCGTAGAGGCTGAAGAAGACGTAGCCGGCCTGCGGGTTGTCGACGGTCAGCGTCTCGGAGTTGTCCGGGCCGGCCGAGCGCGTGACGTAGGAGTTGGTGTACGCCCAGCTGCCCGGGTTGTAGTAGAGGTCGCCGTTGCCGGTGCCGCCCTTGCTGGTGATCTTCACCTGCTTGGTGCCGGCGGGCACCAGGACGTAGAAGTGCGCGTAGTTGCCGGTGGTCGCCGCGACGTTGCTGCGCACGCAGTTGGCGTCCAGCTTCCGGACATCACTGCCCGCGCACTCCGGCAGCTGGGGCTGGCCCGGGGTGCCGGTGGCGCAGGCGCCGGCGGCGCACTTGGTGAGCCAGCTGTCGAAGTCGGCGTCGTAGCGGGTGCCGATGGTGGTCTTCAGGATGGCGCGGGCACCGGCCCAGTCACCGGCGCGGTACTTGGCGAGCACCGCGTCCACGTCGGAGCGGTGCTGCTCCAGCATGTAGCGCACGGCCAGGTAGCCCCAGCGGTAGACCCGGTCCTGGTCGCTCTTGGCGTAGACGGTGTCGAACAGCTCGCTCAGCTTGTAGGTGTGCTGCGGGGCCACCGCGATGGCGCCGTCGTTGACGACCTTGCGGTAGGAGTAGGAGACGAACTCCGCGAAGCCCTCCACCCACCAGTCGATCGGCTGGACCTGGCCGGCGTCGTAGTCGCCGTACACGTTGAACCGGCCGTCGAGGTAGTGGGTGTACTCGTGGTTGAGGTTCCAGATCTCGAAGGACGGGCGGGCCCACTCGGCCTCATAGCACAGGAAGCGCGGCTGGTTGCCGACCGTCGCCGGGTCACCCTCCAGGTACATCCCGCCGTTGTTGGTGTTGATGTCGTAGATGACCGCGGCGAGCACCTGGTAGTCGAGCGAGGAGTGGAAGTTCACGACCTCGATCGTGCCGTTGTTGTCGTCCTTGACCGGGCCGCTGTCCTTGGCCACCGCGTGGAAGAACGCGTCCTGCCCGTTCAGGCTGGCGCAGGCGGTGGCCAGCTGGGTGCTGTCCAGCGACTGGGCCAGGATGTTGATGCTCGGGCTGCAGGTGTGCTTCACCGTCAGGTTGGCGGCCTTGAACTTCGC
Organism: Kitasatospora sp. NPDC048298; assembly: GCF_043201465.1. NCBI lineage: Bacteria > Bacillati > Actinomycetota > Actinomycetes > Kitasatosporales > Streptomycetaceae > Kitasatospora > Kitasatospora sp. NPDC048298. Next base: position 82,928 of record NZ_JBICYZ010000037.1, on the reverse strand, counting down.
GGGGTCGTCACAGGTGCCGTAGTACGAGCAGTTGTCCTTGTCCCACCACCTCGCCGCGAGCGTCACCGAGCCGCGCTGGTACATGGTGGGGCCGCTCGGGGCGGACTGCTGGGCCAGGGTCCGCGCGTACGGACGCAGCCTGGGCAGCAGCTCCGGGTACTGCATGAAGCGGGTGAGCTCGTTGGTCGCCTCGTAGACCGTCCGCCCGAAGGTGCCGCCGTGCAGGCCCTGGTTGCGGGAGATGAAGGTGTACAGGGCGTCCAGCACGGTCGGGTCGGCCTTGACGGCCGGGAGGAAGTCGGCCTCCCAGTGCCCGGCGAAGAGCTGGGTGAGCACCGGGGTCACCGCGTAGACCATGCCGGTCGGGTTCCAGGTGGCGCTGTCGTAGTCGGTCAGCAGGCGCTTGGCGACCGGCAGGTAGCGGGCGCTGTCCTTGATGCTGTCGATCAGCGTGGCCGCCCGGGCCAGCGGGCCCGCGTTGTCCGCCGTGACGTCCCGCGAACGGGAGTTGGCGAAGAAGGCGTCCAGCGCGGCGCGGGAGGCGTCCTTCAGGCCGTTGCCGTAGGAACCCACCACGTCGGGGTTGTAGAAGTGCACGTAGTAGCCGGCCTGCAGGTAGAGCATCAGCTGCGAGATCGACGCGCTGTTGTTGCCCTGGTAGCTGTTCGCGGCGTCGCGCACCGCGTTCGCCACGGTGATCATCTGCGACTCGCGGAAGGCGTTGGCGGCGTCACCGCGGCCGATCTTGAACAGCGAGTTGACGCAGCCGAGGTCGACGGACTTGATCTGCTGGACCAGCGCGCTGCCGGTCCGGCCGGTGAAGTCGCCGACGTTGCAGGGCGTTGCGGCCGCCGCACCGAGGCCGAGGGCCTTGGCCTGCGGCTGATCGGCCGTCGACTGGCCGGCGAACGGAGTCGTCGGCGGCTGGGGTGCCAGATCCTCCGGGTTGAGCCGCTTGCGGCCGTCCGGCTTCGCCGGGGCGGCGTCGGCACGGCTGTCGCCGATCGCGGGCGGCGGCGCCAGGTGGGCGGGCGCCGTGCCGGCGGGCACGCCGGTGGGGGTCGCCCCGCCGGGGGCGGGGCTGGTGGGCGCGGCCTGGGACTGCGGGGCGAACAGGCCGATCGCCAGGAACAGGGACAGGACGAACGTCAACAGTCTTGCGAACTGCGGGACTCGCAGTAAGCGGTGGCCATTCACGTGGGGGCCTCCGGGCCGTCGATGGCCGCGATGGGGCGCGGCCTGCGGTGGAGCGAGGACCGTCCTCGGCGGCACCGCGTGGGGCGGTTCCGTCGAGGAAGTGGGGATGTGACATGTACCATTGCACACATCACACAACATTGTGAAGACCTTTACCCGAGGTCTACTCATCCGAAATGACGGAAAGGGCACGGCGACGGGTCGTCACCATGCCCTTTCCGTACGGGGAACGGTCGGCTACTTGCGCAGCAGCAGGATCACGCCCGCCGTCACCAGGCCGACCACGACGGCGGCCGCGCCGTACGCCAGGCGGTGCGCCCGCAGCACCGGAAGGAAGCGGTCCACCGCGTAGCGGCCGGGGCCGGTCAGGGCGAGCGCGGCCGCGGCGGCCGTCAGCAGCAGCTCGTACTCGCTGCCCTTCGGGGCGAAGAAGCCGCCGCCCCAGGTGACGGCCAGCGCGTTGACCATCGTGCCGACGATCGCGGCACCGGCCAGCGGGGTCAACAGGCCGACGGCGAGGGCGAGTCCGCCCAGCGTCTCGGTGAGGCCGGCCACCACGGCCATGGCGTGGCCGGCCGGGTAGCCGCTCATGGTGAAGAACTGACCGGTGCCGTCGATGCCACCGCCGCCGAACCAGCCGAACAGCTTCTGACTGCCGTGCGCGGCCATGGTCAGGCCGAGGGCGAGGCGCAGGAGCAGGAGTCCGGCGTCGTAGGCGTGCGGGGAGGTCGTCGCGGGCCCGGCGGTGTCCCGAGCCGGGCTGACGGCAGTGGTGGCGGCAGTGGTGGCGGCGGTCGTGCTCGGGCTGCTGCTCGGCATGCGCGTCTCCATCGGTGTCGATCGGGGTGCGGTCGCCGTCCGGCGCGGCCGGACGCGATTACGGGGTGTGGTGGTGCGGCAGGCGGGGTCGTCACCCGGCGCCATTGTTCAAATTTGAACCGCCGCTCGTTCGACCGTACCCCGAAGTTCGAATTTGAACAACTGACGGTCCGTCGACGACTCGCGGCGCCCGTCCGGGCCGGGGAGGGTGGAGACATGGCCCAGCACAGGCAGCACCGACGAGGAGCCCGGACAGGCACCCCCTACCCCGAGGCGCTGGACGCCTTCGGCGAACGCGTCCGGCTGACCGCCCCCGGCCAGTGGGACTCCCCCACCCCCTGCGACGACTGGTCCGTCCGCGACCTGGTCAACCACCTCACCGGCGAGCAGCTCTGGGTGCCCGAGCTGCTGATGGGCGCCACCATCGGCGAGGTCGGCGGACGCTTCGACGGCGACCTGCTCGGCGACGACCCGCTCACCTCCTGGACCGAGGCCGCCGAGGCCGCCAAGGAGGCCTGGGCCGTCCCGGGCGCCACCGAGCTGACCGTCCACCTCTCCTTCGGCGACACCTCGGGGCAGTACTACCTGGACCAGCTCACCACCGACCTGGTGATCCACTCCTGGGACCTCGCCGAGGGCATCGGGCGGCTCACCCGGCTCCCGGACGGACTCGTCGAGTTCGCGCTCGGCGAGTTCGCCGGATACGGGGACCTCTCCGGCAGCGGGCTCTTCGACCCACCGCTGCCGGTGCCCGAGGACGCCGGCCCGCAGACCCGGCTGCTCGCCCTCACGGGGCGGCGGGACGGAGGGTGACCGGGGCGCCGATGGGTGAGCGGGGGCACCCGTGGGTGAGCGGGTGCCTCTCCGGGCGGGGACGGGGACGGTGGGTGACCGGGGACGTCTCCGGGCGGGCGGCCCGGCGCCGGATACTGGAAGGCGGCGGGGGAAGTCTTCCGTGCGAGAGGCGGGCGGGCCATGAGCCGCAAGCCTGACATCCTCGGCGAGTTCACCGCCGACCACCGGGCGGTCACCGAGCTGCTCGACCGGATCGAGGCCGCACCGGCCGACGACCCCGGGCGCGGCGAGCTGCTGGCCCGGCTGACCGACCTGCTGTTCACCCACTGCGCCGCCGAGGAGGAACACCTCTTCCCGGTGGTACAGCACGACGTGCCCGACGGCGGGGAACTGGTGTTCCGCAGCATCCACGACCACCTGGCGATCGGGCAGTACCTCGCCGACCTCCAGGGCCTCGAACCGGACGACCCGGCCTTCGGCACCCTGCTGCGCGGCCTCGCCGAAACCCTGCGGCGCCACCTGCGCGGCGAGGAGAAGCAGCTCTTCCCCGCCGCCCGCAAGGCCCTGCCCACCGCCGCCCGCACCGCGCTGGGAGACCGGCTGCGGGCGGAGCGGGCCGAGCTGGACGCGCCCTGAGCGCTCCGGACCGGCCGATTCTCCGGCCCGGTCAGTCCTTGGGCCCGGTCAGTCCTTGGGCCCAGTCAGTCCTTGAGGCCGATCAGTCCTTGGGGCTGATCACCGCGAACCGCGCGCCCTCGCGGTCCCGCAGCCGGGCCACCCGCCCGTACGGGGAGTCGAAGGCCGGCCCGATCACCCCTCCGCCCAGCTCCACGGCCCGGGCCAGCGCCCGGTCCGTGTCCGGGACGGCGAAGGACACCTCCCAGTGCGGCGGCATCCCGGCCGGGCCGCCCGCCTGCTCCTTGGCCAGCGCGGCGACGCTGTGGCCCTCGGCCCGCAGCACCACCCGGTCGTGCTCCCAGCGGACGTCGAAGCGCTCCGGGTCACGGCCGTCCCAGCGGAACACCTCGCCGTAGAACAGCGCCGCCGCGAACGGGTCCGGGGTGCGCAGCTCGATCCAGACCGGCGCGCCGAACAGGTCCAGCTTCCGGGCCCGGCCCGGCGGGCCCTCCCAGATGCCGAACACCGCACCCGCCTGGTCCGCCGCGAAGGCCACCCGCCCGGCGTCGAAGGCCAGCGGCCCGACCGCCAGCGTCGCGCCGCGTTCACGCACCGCGTCGGCGGCGGCGTCGGCGCTCTCCGTCCCGAAGTAGCTGGTCCACGCGAGCGGGATCGCCCCGGCGCCGCCGATCCCCAGCCCGGCCACCGCCTCCCCGCCGGTCACCGCGTGCACGTACGGCCCGAAACGGTCCGGCCCGGGCTCGAACTCCCAGCCCAGCAACGGCCCGTAGAACTTCTCGGCGTCCTCCAGGCTCCGGGCCGCCAGGCTCACCCAGCACGGCACGGCCGCCACACAGCGCACCCTGGCGACCTTCTCACCGCTGCCCATCGCGAACCTCCTCCGCCCACCCGACCGCCGGGTCCCTCCCGGCTCCGACGACCCACCGGCCGCCCGGGACGCCCACAGCCTAGGCCGCCACCGGCACCGCCCCGGGGAAGCCATGCCCGGGATCAGCGCACCCAGTTCTCGAGGGCTTCGGTCTCCAGGAAGATGCCCACGGGGTCGGGGAGGCGGACGGTCCTGCCGAAGGGGAGGGTCTGGACGGTCTCGTAGCGGACGCCGTCGGGCTCGCTGTGGACGATGACCTCGGCGGAGTCCCGGTCGATCAGGAGGTAGATCGGGATCCCGGCCTCGGCACAGGCGTGGGGCTTCTCGACGCGATCACGACGGTCGGTGTCGGAGTCGCAGGAGGTGATCACCTCAATATGTCGCAGGTCACAGTGTCGGAGGAAATTCCGGGGACGGATTCCCCGTTTCGGAGTACGTTGGCAGAAAGCGGGGAGAAGTTCCCCGGTACCTTGATCAGGAGCAGTCGTCGTGACCACCACCGCCGAGTCGGCCCGTCCCGCGGGGAGCGCGCGCACGCCGAAGTTGCGTGCCGACGCGAGCCGGAACCGGGAGCGGATCGTGCTGGCGGCCCGGGACGCGTTCGTCGAGCACGGTGCCGATGCGGCGCTGGACGAGATCGCGAAGCGGGCGGGGGTCGGCAACGCCACGCTGTACCGGAACTTCCCGGACCGGGTGGCGCTGATCCACGAGGTGGCGGTGCTCGTCAAGAACCGCGTCCTGGCCCTCGCCGAGACGGCGACGGCGGAGGCGGACGCCCCTGACGGCGACGGCCCGTTCGACGCCCTCCAGCGGTTCGCGCACGCGTCCGTCGAGGAGAAGGTCGGCGGCCTCTGCGCCCTGTTCAGCAACCACGTCGACCCGTACGACCCGGAGTTGACCGACATCCGCAAGCGCCTGCAGGCCGCCGTGGGCGGGCTGATGGAGCGCGCCCTGGTGGCGGGCGAGCTGCGGCCGGACGTCGAGAACGGTGACCTGTTCATCGCGCTGAGCCAGCTGACCCGCCCACTGCCGAACACCTCCTGCCGCCTCCACGACGGGTTCGTCCACCGGCACCTGCAGATCTTCCTGGACGGCCTGCGCGCGCCGGCCGCCTCGGTCCTGCCCGGCCGGGCCGCGACCTTCGAGGACCTCCAGCCCGAGAACTGACCGACCACCAGCACCGACCGCCAGCACCGACCGCCCGGCCGCGCCCCGGCGCGCGCCCCGGCGCCTTCTCCCACCGCACCCCTTCCCGTACGGCAACCCGCCGTTCCCGTACGGCACCCGCACCGTGAAGTGAGTACCCCCATGCCTCAAACCGACGCCCGACCGGCGACGCTGCCCGATCCCCGGCGCTGGAAGACGCTGATATTCATCGGCCTCGCCCAGCTGATGGTCGTCCTCGACGCGACCATCGTGAACATCGCCCTGCCGTCCGCGCAGCACGACCTGGGCATCTCCGACGGCAACCGCCAGTGGGTGATCACCGCCTACGCGCTGGCCTTCGGCGGCCTGCTGCTGTTCGGCGGCCGGATCGCGGACCTCTGGGGCCGCAAGCGGACCTTCATCGTCGGCCTGACCGGCTTCGCCCTGGCCTCCGCGCTCGGCGGCGCCGCGGCCAACACGGCGATGCTGCTCGGCGCCCGCGCGCTCCAGGGCGTGTTCGGCGCGCTGCTCGCGCCGGCCGCGCTGTCCCTGCTCGCGGTGACCTTCACCGAGGCCAGGGAGCGCGCCAAGGCCTTCGGCATCTACGGCGCGATCGCCGGTGGCGGCGGCGCCATCGGTCTGATCCTCGGCGGCCTGCTCACCGAGTACATGAACTGGCGCTGGACCTTCTTCGTCAACATCCCGTTCGCCATCGTGGCCGCCGCGGGCGCCGTGCTGGTGATCCGCGAGCCCGCCGAGGGCCGCAACCGCAACAAGCTGGACGTCCCCGGTGTGCTGCTGGTGACCGCGGGCCTGGTCTCGCTGGTCTACGCCTTCACCCGCGCCGAGTCCGACGGCTGGTCGGCCGGCAGCACCGTGGGCCTGTTCGTCGCGGCCGCCGTGCTGCTGACCGCCTTCGTGCTGGTGGAGCGCCGGGTCAAGGCCCCGCTGCTGCCGCTGCGCGTGGTCCTCGACCGCAACCGCGGCGGGGTGTACCTGTCGCTGGGCATGGCCGTGATCGGCATGTTCGGTCTGTTCCTCTTCCTGACCTACTACCTGCAGATCGTGCTCGGTTACAGCCCGGTGCTGACCGGCGTGGCCTTCCTGCCGATGGTGGCGGGCATGATCACCGGCTCGACCCAGATCGGCGCCCGGCTGATGACCCGGGTCCCGGCCCGCTACCTGATGGCGCCCGGCTTCCTGGTCGCCTCGGTCGGCATGTTCCTGCTGGCCCACATCGGCCTGGACACCTCCTACCCGGCGGTGATCCTGCCCGGCCTGGTCCTGATGGGCCTCGGCATGGGCACCGCGTTCATGCCGGCGATGAGCCTGGCCACGCACGGCGTCCAGCCGCGCGACGCGGGTGTGGCCTCGGCGATGGTCAACACCTCGCAGCAGGTCGGCGGCGCCATCGGCACCGCGCTGCTGAACACCATCGCGGCCAGCGCGACCACCACCTGGCTGGCCTCGCACGCCTCCGGCGCGGTCGCCTCGCCGGAGGCCGCCAAGGTGCTGCAGTTCCAGGGCATGGTGCACGGCTTCTCCACCGCGATCTGGGTGTCCTTCGGGATCCTGGTGGCGGCCGCCGCCGTCGCCTTCACCTTCGTCAACGCCGGCCGGCCGGGTGCCGCGGCGGGCTCGGGCGCGGGCTCGGCGCAGGAGAACGAGGTGCCGGTGCTGGTGCACTGACGCCGGGGGCCTGTCCCTGACGACAGGCTCCGGGGTCGACTCGGGTGCGTACGCGGCCCGTCGGGTGTCTTCCACGACACCGGGCGGGCCGCTCGCCGTTTCCGGAGGACGTTGCCGGAGGGGAGAAAGCTCGCCGCTGCCGGGGCGGAGAGGGGAAGGGGGCACCCCGGCTAGAAGTGGGGAGATCTCCCCGATTATGGTGGCCCCCAGTACGAATCGGGGACCTCTCCCCGTTTCCTTCGGACCGAGGTGCGTACACATGACCCGGAATCAGAGCCCTGGGCGGGGGCAGCGGGCCGCCGACTGGGCGGACGGCCGGCTGGGGATCTACTCCCTGGCCAGGGCGAACCTGCGGAAGATCTTCCCGGACCACTGGTCCTTCATGCTGGGCGAGATCTGCCTCTACACCTTCCTGATCATCATCCTGACCGGCGTCTGGCTGACGCTGTTCTTCAAGCCCAGCATGGGCGAGGTGGTCTACGCCGGCTCCTACGTGCCGCTCAAGGGCGTCCCGATGTCGGAGGCCTACGCCTCCACGGTGGACATCAGCTTCGAGGTGCGCGGCGGCCTGCTGATCCGGCAGATCCACCACTGGGCCGCGATCGTCTTCGTCGCCGCCATGTTCGTCCACATGATGCGGGTGTTCTTCACCGGCGCGTTCCGCAAGCCGCGCGAGATCAACTGGGTCTTCGGCTTCCTGCTGCTCTTCCTCGGCATGCTGGACGGCTTCTTCGGCTACTCGCTGCCCGACGACCTGCTCTCCGGCACCGGCATCCGGTTCATCGAGGGCTCGATCCTCGCCGTCCCGCTGGTCGGCACGTACGTCCAGATGTTCCTGTTCGGCGGGGAGTTCCCCGGCCACGACATCGTGCCGCGGTTCTTCACCATCCACGTGCTGCTGATCCCGGGCATCATGCTCGGCCTGCTGGTGGCGCACCTGATCCTGGTCTTCCACCACAAGCACACCCAGTGGGCGGGCCCCGGCAGGACCGAGAAGAACGTCGTCGGCATGCCGCTGATGCCGGTCTACACGGCCAAGGCCGGCGGGTTCTTCTTCCTGGTCTTCGGCCTCGTCGCGCTGGTGTCGGCGATCGCGACCGTCAACCCGATCTGGGCGTACGGCCCGTACCGTCCGGACCAGGTCTCCACCGACGCCCAACCGGACTGGTACATGGGGTTCGCCGAGGGACTGATCCGGATCATGCCCGGCTGGGAGATCGGGCTGTGGGGGCACACCCTCAACCTCGGGGTGCTCATCCCGTTCGCGCTGTTCCCCCTCGTCCTGGGCGCCATCGCGGTGTACCCCTTCGTGGAGAGCCGGCTGACCGACGACGACCGGGAACACCACCTGCTCGACCGGCCGCGCAACGCACCCGTCCGCACCGCCCTCGGCGCCGCCTGGATCAGCGTCTACCTGGTGGCGCTGATGGCCGGCGGCAACGACCTCATCGCCACCCACCTGCACCTGTCGCTCAACACCATCACGTACGCCGCCCGCGTCGGCTTCTTCGCCGTCCCGGTCGTGGTCTTCGTCGTCGCCAAGCGCTGGTGCCTCGGCCTCCAGCGGCGGGACCGCGACAAGGTGCTGCACGGGCGCGAGACCGGCGTCATCAAGCGCCTGCCGCACGGCGAGTTCACCGAGGTGCACGCCCCGCTCCCACGGCGGGAACTGCACCGGCTCACGGCGCACGAACAGCCCCGCCCCCTCGTCCTGCCCGCCGCGGTGGACGAGAATGGAGTGGCCCGCCCGGCGGGGGTGCTCACCCGCACCCGGACCCGGCTCTCCCGCGGGTTCCACGGCGAGGGCGGCCGGATCCCCAAGCCCACCGCCGAGGAGTACCGCGAGATCAGCGAGGGCCACGGGCACTGACCCGCGCCCCCCGACGGCACAGGGAGGACAGGTGCACCACCGAACCGACCGGCTCGCCGACAGCAGGTACCTCCTGCTCACCACCTTCGGCGAGGACGGAAGCCGGATGGACTCGCAGCTCTGGGTGGTGCCGGACGGCACGGCCCTCGGGGTCTGGACACCGGCCCACTCCGGCGAGGCCGAACGGATCCGCCGCCACCCCCGGGTGCTGATCGGCCCCTGCGACGCCCACGGGCGCCCCACCGGCCGCCGGGTCCCGGCCCGGGCACGGCTCTGCGACGCCGACGACACCGCGCGCTACCGCACCTCGCTGATCAACAAGTACGGCCTGTCGGCGCTGATCGCGCTGGCCCGCAGCCGGCTCCGGGTGGGGCTGGCCGGGGTAGAGAGTACACCCGGGTAACTCCCTGCGGGGGCAGATCTGAGCATGCGAAAGCCCCGCCCGGACCGATCCGGACGGGGCGAGGGGGTCCTACTTGCTGACGATTCGGTGGTGCGGGACTGCCCAGCAGTCGCGGGACCAGTGCCGGTCTATCCCGTCGGTCCAGGGTCGGCAGTCGTTGGCCGTACGGGGGGCGTAGCGGGCTTCGTGGTCACCCGGGGTGAGGATCTGCCACCCGGCCCGCTCGCACTGCCTCAGACCCCGCGCGTTGCCCCTACGGGTGCCGTCCGGGAGATCTTTGATGAATGCCCGAGCCATCAGCCCATCGCCCCCGCGAGATCGTTCGGGCTGGGCAGATCGTAGGCCGTGGCGAACAGCTCGGCTCGGCGGCGCTTCTCGTCCTCGGGGGTCTGGTGACGCTTCTCTGCCTCGGCCTTGATCTTGAGCCACTGCGGCCAAGCTGCCTCGGCGAGGGCGGCGAGTTCGACCCGCTGCACGTCCTCGGGGAGGCTTTCCCAGCGTGCCAGCGCGGGGCTTATCCGCGGGATGTACGGCGGGGGCGGCATGGTCCTGGTGAGGGTGTGCGGGTGGATCGGCCTACCCCATTCGCAGATGTGCCGCGACGGGGCTTCGGGGGTTGCTTCGGGGCGGTGGTGGCCGCGAGCCGGCAGGCAGAGAGCCAGGGCTCGGTGTATGAGCCAGACGATAAGGTGTCGCATGTCGGGCAGCTCCTAGACAGCTGTTCGGCGTAACCCCCGGCGGCCGGTCGCAACGGCCTCGGGGGTTCTTTCGTGCCGACGGTACTCAACATGTCCATACCTGTCCATGGCCATCCATGGCTATGCGTGGTTGCCCGGTACGGCTACGGTCAGAGGGTGTTTGAGTTCAGCCCGTCCCGCCCAAAGTGGGAACAGATCTCGGAGATCATCACCAGCCGGATTGCGACTGGCGAGCTTCAGCCCGACGACAAGCTGTCTGAGGTGGAGCTGACCGCGGAATTTGGCGTGGACAGGAAGACCGTTCGAAAAGCTGTTGCCGCGCTACGGGAAGCCGACGCGGTGGTCACGCGTAAGGGCATGGGCAGCTTCGTGACCCGTCGGGAACCGCGCGAAGAGCAGTAAGCCCCGCCCGCTGGTGATCCAGTGGACGGGGCCTAGAAGGGGCGCAGGGTAGGCAATGGTCGATTAGGATTCGACGCCCGCGCCCGTTGGTCACTGTATCCCGGATGGACTAGCCCGGGCCGAGCGATGCCCCACCCCGGCGATCCCGGACGGGGCCGACGCCGGTCTCAGTGGGGGATGCCCGCGATGATCGAACGGGCTCCCTGCCGGAGGAGTTCGGCGGCGACGCGTGCGCCGAGGACGGCCGGGTCTCCCTGGTGCTCGTCCCACAGCATCGCGTTGGCGAACTTCGAGCCCTCGCGATCGAACACCATGCCGCGCAGCACGAGCTGTCCGTCAGCCTCGGTGGTGCAGTACCCGGCAATCGGGCTGTTGCAGTGCCCGCGCAGGTTGTGCAGTAGCACGCGTTCGGCGGTCACCTCCCGCATGGTCTTCTCGTCGTTGACCTTCTCCAGCAGCGCGGCCACCGGGTGATCGTCCTGTCGGCATTCCAGCCCGAGCACACCCGCACCCACGGCGGGCAGCATCTCATCCATGCCGAGCACGTACCCGGGGCGGTCGATTCCGAGGCGGGCCAGACCAGCGACGGCCAGGATCATGCCGTCCGGCTTCACACCGTCGAGCTTCCTCTTACCGTCCAGCTTTTCGAGCCGACTGCCGACCGCACCGCGCACGCGCACCACCTTGAGATCCGGGCGGGCACGGAGAACCTGGGCCTTGCGGCGAACAGCGGACGACAGGATGTTCGCGCCGGACGGCAGGTCGGCGAGCGACGTGTACTCGGACCCTTCCGGGAACAACAAGACGTCCCGGACGTCCGGCCGCTCCATGTACGCGGCGAAGATCAGCCCCTTCGGGAGCGGCACGTCTCCCGGCACGTCCTTGACGCAGTGCACGGCCATGTCGACGTCCCCGCGCTGCAACATCTGGTCGATCTCGCGGGTGTACAGCCCCTTGCCGCCGAGCTGGGCCAAGTCGCCCTGCCACAGGTCGGCCTCGGTGGTCACCGGTACCACCTCGGTCTGAAGCGCCGGCTCGTGCTCCTTCAGCGCGGCGATCACCATGTCCGTCTGGGCGCGCGCGAGCGGGGAGCTACGCGTACCGATCCGGAGGAGTCGGTCCGGGAAGTCGGTGCTGTTCATCTCAGGTGGTCCTTTCATGTCGGGTCTCTTGATAGGTAACGCGGCCAGGAAGCTGGAGAGGCGACCGGATTCGTGCGGCGACGGCCGGGTGAAGCACCCGCTTGGCTTCCTCACGGGTAGCCCATCGCCAGGCGGACAGTTCCCGCGGTTGCAGCGAAATCCGGTCGGTGTCGGCGGTGCTGAGTATCGGCCCGGCCCACATGAAGACGAGTCGGGCACGAGCGCCAGGGCGACGGGCTTGCGCCCACTCGATCGCGAAGAGGTCATCGGGCTGGAGATCAAGGATGAGCCCCAGTTCCTCGCGCACCTCCCGGCGGGCGGCGTCGAGCGGCGGTTCGTTGGCTTCGACAACTCCGCCGGGCAGGTGCCACGTTCCAAGCCCGGTGGCTTGGACGATCAACAAGCGATCGTTCGGGTCGGTGCACAGCACGTACGACGTGATGGGGTGGCCCGGTGCGGGGGTCGGCACGGTAACTCCTCTCTGTACGGGGCCGCCCGGACCGGCTAGCCATCCGGAATTGCCGGTCCAGGCACGGTCTGTGGGGTGCTACGCGGCGTGCCTCAGGTCGGTTGCCCGCTCGAACGTCCGTGCCAGGGCCTTGCCGAACCTTCGGGCCGCCTTGTCGCCCGCCTCGGACTCGGTGAGCCAGAAGTTGCCCGAGCGCTTCCAGAAGGCGATCGCCGACGGGTGATGCACCAGGTCTTCGAGACCGTGGTGAAGCTCGTCATCGGGCAGGAGTCCCGCCCGGTGCTTCGCCGCCAGCAGCGCGAACACCCGGTTCGTGTGGATCGCCTGCGCCCGTTCCTCGCTGGGAAGTTGTCCGAGCGTCGGGTGGTCCGCGTACCGTTCCGGATGGGCTTCGCCGTCCGACATGAGCCGCTGGTGCATGTTCGCGGCGGCGAGGGAGAGTTGGCGGTACTGGTGGCGGTGGTCGACCACCAGGCGGACGGCGCCGATCCCGGCGAGGAGTCCGGCACCGAGCAACACGGCGTGTGCGGTCCGCATCATCGAATCCAGTTCCGGCACTCGCGGTTGGATGCGGCGCCACAGCCGCACGAGCAGCCGTTCGGGTTGTCGTTCGAGACCATGTTCTTCCTTAGTTGTGGTGGTACTGAGCCCGTCCCGGCCGTGTTCTTGGCAGAGAGCAGCAGCCGGGACGGGGGTCTGTGGGACTACTTCGCGGCGCTGAGTCCCGCGCATTTCAGCGACCAGGTGACGCGCTGCCCGTCGCCGTTGACGTGCTCGAACGACACGACCGTCTGCACGATGACCAGGGTCACCGGGTCGTGCCTTCGCACGCGCCGGAACAGGGTTCCGCGCCGTCCGTCGTGGTGGACGTACACGCTGCCGCGGGGCGGCAGTCCGAGGTCTTCGACGCACCCGCGGTACTTCCGGTACGGGCACTGGCAACTACGGTCGCCGTCCTCTTCTTCTTCGTACAGCCGACACCAGGTGTCACCGTCGCCGTCTTCGTCGGCCTCGGTGAAGTCCGGTGCGATCGGTTCGACGTACCGCACCCGCGTCATGATCACTTTCTCTCTGTGGCTCTGGTGGTCCCGCCCACCCACGACGGGGGTCCTACTTGGGCGGACGGGACCGGGTTGCACCGACCGGAGCAGCCTCCGCGTGTCGGTGCGTTCCCGTTCCGGCCGGCTCACCGCCGGGTCACACCTGCCGGAACGGGTGTCGGTGGGTGCCGCCCCCTGTCCATCTGCCATGACAGCGCAGGGGGCGGCGGGTTCCGGAGCGGACCCACTCCATTCCGGAACCGGCCCGCACCGGGAACCGCCCTCGGGGTTGCGAGCGGCGGTGCGGGGTCGTGCCCCGCTCCGGACGGAATGGCCCCAGCCAAAGTCCGGAGTGGGAGTCTTGGAGCCGGTCCCCCTGGTGGTGTTGCGTCAGAACAGCCGGCCGGGGGACCGGCGTGCGCCACGGGGGAGCAGACCCCGAAGCGCGGAACCCGGCACGACACGGCACCCTTGGGCCGCTAGCCGGGCATGTGCCCGCCCTGGTCAACCGTGGGTCACACGGTGCCCCGCCAGGACGGGGTTTTCCAGAGTGGGCACAGGACATGCCCACGGCTGGAGCTTGGGGCCCGCTCGGGTCACGGCCCTAGGGGGATTACATGGTTCACCATGGAGAGCTGGTGACCGTGCGCACGTGATCCGAGCGGGCAGTCTGTTGGGTCGGAGTGGCCCCGCCCCCCGGTCGTCCGCGTCCGTCCCGACACGTCACCGAGGGGCAGGGGTCGTGCCTCCCGACGGGGCACAGGTTTCCGCCGGGGTCTTGGGGGTCGTCCTGGCTCAGGCTGGGGGACCGAACCAGGACGACCGGTACGCGCGGCGGCGTGCGCGCACCTTCCCGCCGTGGGAGGTCGGCGGGGCACCCGGAGCACCGGGGGGCGTAGGGGCGCTCCGGGAGTTCAGCGGGATCGAGCCGTCGCGCGAGCGGGCCAACAGGCCGTACCACGGGGCGAGTTGAAGCGTGCGGCGGAATCGTCGGCCGTACTGGTCGTAGTGCCAAGGGCACACGGTCAGTATCGTTCGCCGACCCACGGCGGGCACCGGCGCTACGGCGCGCGTCAGCCCGCAGGGGTAGCACCAACCGGCTTCCCAGTGCAGTCCTTCCGGCACTGTCGGCGGTATGCCGGTCTCCGTGTTCACGAACCGGCCCGCCCGTGCCTCGCTCGCCTTCGCATAAGTACCCGTCTTCGGTGCCGCAACCACTCCGCCCACCCGGGTCCGAACACGATCCCGACCATGGCGAGCGCCAAGGCGACGAACCAAAGGAGTCCCGCGGTCTGTCGCGACGGGGCGAACGCGGCGACCAGGGCGACCAGGACGGCGGGAGCGCTACCGACCAGGACGGCCAGGACGACGGCCACCAGGGGTTCGCGCTTCACGCCGGTTCCTCCTGCGGGGCCATGATCATCGGATGGTAGGAGAGTCGGCCGTAAGACCGGTGCTCGGGGTGCACCTTTGCGTGCGTGAACGGGAACTTCTTCGCGGTCTCCAGGTCCGAGCACTCGCCCGAGTTCGCGCGGCACGGGACGCCGTTCTCGTCCTCGCCCTCGCAGAAGATGAGGTGGACCTTTTCCAGGTCCGGGTCCGGCCCGAGCCGCCACACCAGGAACTTGAAGATCCTCCGACCGGCCCGGAGAAACGGGTTGGGGATCTCCGTCATCCGACCCTCACCGCGCGGTGGCGCGCAGTGGTCCAGGCAGCTTCGGCCCTGAGCCGGTCGGACAGATCCGCCGCGCGTACGCCCGAGGGGTCGACGGGCCACGGTTCGCCACCAGCCGGCGGGGCGAGCAGCCACCGGCCGGTTTCGTCCAGCCCGCGGTACTCGCCGACCCGGTCGGCCGCAATGTCGTGCACCAGGTCCCCCACAACCGGCGCCCACAGGTGGGTGACGGTCCCGGACTCCTCGGACTCCTCGGACTCCTCGGACTCCTCGGCGGCGATAGCGGCGGCCCCAATGCGGAGCACGACCGCGAGTCGCGCCGCCGTCTCCGGGGACACCCCGCCGAGCTGAACCAGGAAGTCGGCCCGGCCCCAGGCGGGAAGTTCCACGCTGAGCGACGGCAGCATCAGTCCGGCCGCCTCGGTTGCCTCGATCAGCTCGGCGAGCGCGAGCCCCGCCGTCCTGTGCTCCGCGCTACGCAGCACGTCGACCAGGGACCGGGGGGCGGCCACGGTTGCCGGCTCGGGCTCCGTGGGGGGTGCGGGGGTACGTTTGCGCGTCATGGGGACTCCGTTACGTAGTGCATTGACTACCGGGTGCGCCAACTGTCCTCTAGGCTCCCCCGGTACGCAACATCCCAAATCCGCTTGCTAAGTAGAAAAATTGACCCCATGAACAAGTCCACGCTAGACCCCGGAGCGTCACCCGCGTCTGAGTTTGGCGCCCTTCTCCGCAGCAAGCGCGAGGAACGGGGCTGGTTACAGAAGGACGTCGCACAGATGATCGGTTGCACGCCCACCCACATCTCCCAGATGGAAAATGGTCACCGGCGTGCAACTCCACCCGTGGCTAGGGAACTTGACAAGGCGTTCGCTATGGGGCCGATCTTTACAAACAAGGCGCGCGAGGGCGATCACGCTACGCTTCTCGAAGGCTTCGCTGCCTACGTAGCCGAAGAAGCGAAGGCCACAGAGCTACGCGTGTTCACTCTGGGCATCATCCCCGGTGTTCTACAGACGCTCGACTACGCAAGGGAGATCGCGGCCGGAGCGGTTCGACGCGGCAGCATCACTGCGGAGAGGGCCGACAGGCGGGTTGCGGTTCTCGCGCGCAGGCAGGAGAAGCTGCGGCGCGACCCGCCGCCAGTGATACACGTCGTCTTGGATGAGAGCTGCATCCAGCGGCCGATCGGCGGTGCAGGTGTCATGGGCGATCAGTTGGATGCCCTGGTCGAGTTCGCTGCCATGCCGCACACCATGCTTCAGATTGCCCCGCTGAACCTCGGTGCTGATCGGGCGTTCGATCTCCCGGTGTACATCCTGACCCTCCCAAACCGTGAGCTCATGTGTTACGCCGAGAGTTCGCGACAGGGCAACTTGGAACGGGACAGCGCTGCCGTGCTACCTATCCTCGGGACCTACTATCAGCTTCAAGCCATGGCGCGTTCACAGGCGGACTCTGTGGCTCTGATCAGGGAACGAAGGAAGGAACTGCCGTGACCGCCGAACCTGTGTGGTTCAAGTCGTCATACAGCAGCAACGGCGGAGAATGCGTCGAAGTGTCGGTTAGTGAGCTGCCCGACACCATCCCCGTCCGGGACTCTAAGGTCCCCGAGGGGCCGGTCCTGGTCTTCCCGAGCGCTGCATGGTCGGCCTTCGTCGCCGCTGTCCGCAACGGCGACTTCGGCGACGTCTGACGTACGCGCGTGCTGCCCCGAGGCCCCGCCACCCCTTCCCGGAGTGGCGGGGCTTGCTGTTACGCAGTGAGGGCGAGCAGCTCGGCCACCAGGGTCCGCCGGAGCCTCGGACCCGCGGCGAGGGCGAGCCGAACGGGCACAGGCTCGGCCGGTAGGCGGTCAACCAGGTACAGACCCCAAGCGGGAGCACCGGCAGAACGGCCGGGCAGCTTGCGGACCGCGATGCCGTACCGCGCGGCAACACCGTAGGACTTCAGGCGGGCACCGAGGCGAAACCCAAGGTTCCATGCGTCGCCCTGGTCGTCACGCGACACCAGGAACGTGCGGTCCACGCTCACGCCGCCTCCCACATCGTTGGGGCCGGCTGGTGGCACCCGTACTCGCACCCGGTCCACGGTTCGTCGCCCCACTGTTCCCACGCCCCCGTATAGCGGTTACGCACCCACTCAACCGAGCCGGCGAGCCCCGCCGTGGTCACATCCCGGGCCAGCACGCGGAACTGCTCGTAGGGCACCTTGGATAGCAGTCCGGCGACGACCCGACCTTGAGTCTCCAGGGTCCGCACCAGGTCGAGACATGTCCGAATGGTGCTCTCGGCCAGAATGACGGGCAGCTCGGGGCAAGCTGCCCACGCGACGACCCCTTGATCCCCCCGGACAGCCACCATCACAGTAGTTCGAATCCGAAACTCGTTGCGGTGCGTAACCATGCAACGACGGTAGACCACGCCGCCGACAATCGAAAACCCTTTTCTATATGTGACGCAGATCACTCTTTAAGGCTTCTTTAAGGTATTGCGCATCAGCCATCAGGGCCTCTGACCAGCGCAACTAGCCGCCAGGCGCCGCTCTGGTGTATTGGCGTGCACACGATTGATTGCGTACACGAAAAAATCCCCCCTTGCCGAAGCAAGGGGGGGTCATTTCCGTGACTCAACGTCAATAGCTCATACGTTCGACGGGTGTTGAACGTTCACAGACCGCACGCGCGGTTTCGACAACATCATGACGGACTCGCCGGCTCGGCGGGTCACGGTGGCCACGGTGCGGCCCTCGGAGTCCCGCACGTGGACGTCAACCAGGGCGCCGCACCGGGTGATCTCAACGGTCCCACCGTCGCGAGTTGGGATGATCGTCACGCGGACGCACCCGCCCGGTACAGCTCGGAGAAACGGCTCTTCCCCTTCACGCGGGCTTGCTTGACCTGGTAGGGGGTCACGCCCATGTCGTCGGCGAGCACCTGATCCGGCTGGTCGCCGTAGTAGTTGACCGGCGCAATGCCGTGGTCCGCCTTAAGCACATGACGCTGACGCTCACTCAGCAGACCGAGAACGCGGTGCACCTGGTCGCGAACGATCGTGCGCTTCGTAGTCACATAGTCGGAAGGCTCGACCAGATCAACGGGGACGGACGCGAGAACGGCCACCACGTCCCCGAGGGTGATACCAGACTCCTCCCCCGCGTCCGCACTCTGCGGCCGGTCGAGCGAGTCCGCACCGAGCCAGGAGGTCAGCGCGGCGAATGCCCGTTCGCGGGTCATCTTTCGCGGCCCCATTTCATCCGTACTAGCGATCCGAACAGCTTCGTACGGGTCGCCTCCCGCGAGGGTTATCGCCAGCTCGAAATCACGGGCAGTTCGCTCCGAAACACCGGGTCGCCGGAACTTTCGCCGCTCTTCCGACATGGCCGAGTACAACGCCTGGTCAACGTAGGCCATGAACTTCCGGGGGTTGTCACCCTCGAATGTCTGGAGAACTTCCCACAGACGGATGCGTCCGACCGAGGCAAGATCCTCGGCCAGCGCGTGATCCGCCCAAGTCTCGCTGATTGCAAACTCTCGGGCCCGCTGCTGTATCAGGGTTTCCGCCTCGGCGATGACTGCCGATATGGCAGACAGGTCACCGTTCTGGGCGGCGTTGAGCTGGTCGGAAGTGAAGTTAGTCATTGGGCTGCTCCGTGTCCGGTGTGCTTTGCCCCTTGTGAAGGGCGGAGGTTTCCCGGAACGGGCTGTAAAAAGGGCAGACGTGCCCCATGGCCGTTCATCAATGCGCCTTGAAAAAGGGCATAAAAATGCCCCGTCCCGGATTAGCAGGACGGGGCGTGCGCATTGCCGAATCTCTGCGTGGAACTAGATTCAGCGAATGAACTGTGAAGCGGCAAAGGTGTTATTACGGACTAATGCGGACAGTCGGGGCATACGCCGGAGTTCGTGCCCCGAGCCGATATAAACCGGTGACGCCGAGTAGCAACTACGGCTCCGCATCCTCCCCCGGGATGACCCGCGGCAAGGCCACATCCGCTGTTGGTAGGGGGTACGGCCCGAACTGTCGCTGAGCCGTGATGGCCACGAGCACAACCCTGTGACGGGCCATCAGTAATCGGCGCCGTACAGGCTTCCCCACGACCGCCCGCCTATCTCGGCCTCGGCCACGATGGGCACTCCGTACAGGTCCCACGTCATGCAGCGCTCGAACTCGCGGGCGATCTCCTCCGCATCCTCGCGCGGGGCCGACGCGAGAAACTCGTCATGGATCGGGAGGCGACAGTATTCGAGCAATCCGGCAGCCTCGACATTCAGCATTGCCTGGCCGAGAACGTCCCGCGCAACGCTTTGACAGGCATAATTGACCACGGCATAGCTTCTGTCGCGATCCAAAGGCAACCGCCGGCCGACGGCCGAGATGTAGACCATCCCGTTCTGGAACGCCTCCCGCTGCCAACGACGGGAAGCGCGCCTAATCTCCGGAAAGGCTCGGTCGTACGCGGCCACCGCTTGCGCAATCTCCGCTTCCGACGCACCAGTCTGCCGGGAAATGGTCGTGATCCCGCCGCCGTAAACCTTCCCAAACCCGGCGCCTTTAAATACCTTGCGGTCCTTAGGGGTTGCTGCGTCTCCCTTGATCAGCCGGGCGGTGTAGGCGTGAATATCGAACTTCTCGCCACCACTCAGGAATCCTGATTTCATGCCCTTGACGTCGGCGAGAGCTGCCAACACCCGCATTTCGATCGCCTGAAAATCAGTGGAGATCATGACGTGTCCGGGCTCGGCGAGGATTGCCCGCCTGATCTCCCAATCAGAGGACGGGAGTTGGTGAAGTCCGTCCGTCACAGACATGCGGCCTGTCCGCGCGGCAAGACTCGACACGGCCGGGTGTATGCGCCCCTCGGCCGAGAGCTTCGCCATGAAACCCTCGGCGTACGTCTTGCCCCACTTCACGGCTCTTTTACCCCGAAGTACCGCATCGGCGAGAGCACTTGGCTCCCTGGCGCCGATCCGCTGCCAGTCTCGGTCAAGGTCAGCCATGGGCAGCAGTACGGCCTTGTCGGTCTTGAGTGCGCCGGTCTTCGTGCGCTCGGTCAGGATCTCCCCGAGGGCTAGCAGCGCCTCGGCCACCTGGTCGGGCGACCCGATCTTGACGACCCCGTACCGGGCGGCCACCGCGGCGTACTTCTCGGCTTCCTTGGCGAGCCGGCGGGCGAGCTGCTGCGCGTAGTCCTGGTCAACCAGCAGTCCCGCGCGCTGCATGGTGCTGCACAGGCGCGCGATGTGGTGTTCATACTCGACCAGGCGGGCCGGGACGCCGAGGCGGTGCAGCTCGGCCCGCAGGATGGGCACCAGGCGGGCGGTCAGGATCACGTCCAGACCGGCATAGAGCAAAAAAGTCGGGTGGGTCAATTCGATATTTGCCCAGCCGGTTTCCTTCGTGAACCCGAGGCTGTTGAAAACCTTCGTCAGGCC
This sequence comes from Kitasatospora sp. NPDC048298, assembly GCF_043201465.1. Classification (NCBI taxonomy): domain Bacteria; kingdom Bacillati; phylum Actinomycetota; class Actinomycetes; order Kitasatosporales; family Streptomycetaceae; genus Kitasatospora; species Kitasatospora sp. NPDC048298. The sequence goes on along the minus strand of NZ_JBICYZ010000037.1, from coordinate 62,642 downwards.
GTTCTGAGTATCCGGTGCGGACGGGTCCACCCAGCGCGCGGAAAGCGGCTTGAGTGCGGTTCCTATGCCGCCCTCTTGGGGCTGCCTCGGATCGTGGAGCATGGCCAGGATGCGACTGTCCGTGGTACGCGGCGCGAGTTCTTCCAGCGGGATTCCCGCACACCTGTCGAGCACCAACCAGTCATAGGCCGCATTGTGGATCAGGATTTCTCGGCACCGCAGCAGCGCGTCACGGGCATAAGCCGCGTGGTATCCGCCCCGCTCATAGAGGATCACCCACGCGTCGCGCGCGTCCCCGAATTGGACCGTCCGGAGCCGGAAGGATGGTCCATAGATATTCAAGCCCGTGGTTTCTGTGTCCACGGCCACGGGGCCGCGACGCCGGGCCCGGTCGAGCCATCCCCGGAATTCCTGTAGGTCCGCGGGCGTCTCGGGTACGTGCACGGTGATGGTTTCTCCGGCAATCTGGTGCCGGTACTCGATCATGCTTCCCCCCGAAAGCAAAAAGGGGCCGCCCACCCGATTAAGGTGGACGGCCCGGTGTGGTGCTGGTCAGGGCCCGAAAATACCCGGCCCTGTCGGTTCGGGGCCCTGGCCGGCGAGCCGTACGCCCGCCAGTGCAATGCCCCTCTTAGTGGTCTTCCGGACCGCCCCTCTTTCTTCCATCCCGTCATAAAACGTGCGCCGAGTCCACTGCTCCCGCGCAGGCAGGTTTTCTGCCTCGCACCAGGTCAGATATTCATTGAACGCCTCGTTTCCGTTCATGAGAACGCTGTCTTCCGTGCGCTCCAACACACCGGGGAAGAACCCCGCCAACGGGTCGGACGTCTCGCGGTACTCGCGGCTTGCGCCCGTGATGACCTGCGGATCTTGCAGTCCCGACCGGTACCAGTTGACGGCACCGCGCACCGCCCAAGCGGCGATCCCCTCGGCCTCGGCGAGCAACGTCCGGTCTAGGTCGGGATCACGTTCGTCCGGGGCAAAATACCGGGTGAACGGCAGCAACTTGACCCGCCTCCAAAGGCCCTCGTCCTGGCTCTTGAATTTTGGCTTGTGGTTCGTCGCAAGCAGCAGCAGGAAGGACGGACGGAACTCGAAGAACTCTTGGCGCAAGAACCTTGCGGAGATCATGTCCTTACCGGTGACCCGCTTAAGGATCGATTCCGACATTGCTTTCCCGGATTCGCCCTCGCTGGCCATGACCAGGCGGGCCCCGCGGAGGGCTGCCACGTCGTTCGGGATTCCGGCGGACTTGCGCTCTTCAAATGTGCTGAATGGGGTCGTCTTAGTGATTGCCCTGAATACAGACGTGAGGGTATCCACGAGAACTGATTTCCCGTTCGCCCCCTTGCCCCACAGCACGCCGAATGCCTGCTCGGTCACGTGTCCGGTGATGCCGTAGCCGACCAGCCGTTGAATGTAGGCGGGCATCTCCGGCATGCCGGGGAAGATCTCCGAGAGGAACTGTTCCCAGCGCGGGCACTGCGCGTACGGGTCGTAGTCGATATCGAGCCCGTACGTCAGCAGGTCCCCGAGATCGTGCGGGCGGATTACCCCGCTTCGCAGGTCCACCGTGCCGTTCTTGAAGTTGATCAGGTCGGGCTTGTTGTCGAAATCCACGGCGTCAATGGAAACGGACGGGACGGAACAAAGCTCGGTCAGCAGGGCGTCAATCCTGGAAGTCATGGTGAAACCACGTGCTAGCTGGTTCTGGCCGGCGAGCACCAGGGCCGCACCCATGCGGTGGATTTCCTGCCGGACGCGCCGATCCGAGCGGACCCATATCGACCCGTTCCACGTGTAGAAGCCGAGCCCAGAAGCGTGCCGGATCGAGCCGTTCACGAACGCGACCAGGGCATGGGCGTTCATGGCGTCCGACTCCCCGTAGGTGGACACCAGGTCGGACAGGATGCGGGCCGCCTCGGTGCCCTGGTCGCGGGACACCACGTCGACCCCGGTCCGGGTCACCAGCTCGGCCGCCCTGGTGGCCTCTTGGATCTCGACCGGGGCGCGAGCCGGCCGAGCCGACTTCACAGCTCGGTGAAGCGCCGCGGGGAACCCGGCCGCGTCTCGGGCCCGCCAGTCGGTCAAGTCGTCGCCAGAGCACGGGATTTCGAGCACCAGGGCCGTAACGCCGTGCTCGGTCAGCCCCTCGGCGAGCCGGGCGGAGAACCCGGCCCCGGCGGTGTCGTGGTCGCCACAGATCACCACCAGCGAGCCGCGCAGGCCCTCGGCCAACTCCCGCATCAGATCGGGCGAGTTGGCCAGGGAAGCACCACGGACGGCCACCGCGTCGTAGCCGACCCCCACGGCCGTGAGTGCGTCGCCGGGGCCCTCGGTGACCAGCACCGTCCCCCAACCACCGGAGCCGCGCATCACACCGTACGGCGACCAGCGCAGACCAGCCGGGTTGGTCAGTGAAAGCCAGCGTCCCGGGCACCGGCCGGACAGGTCCCGCCCCTGTAGGCCCCGGGGGGCACCGTCGAACCCGATCAAGGGGACGGTCAGCCGCGGGTACGCCGAGTAGGCCCGGGACAGGTGGTCGAACTTGTCGCCCTGGTCGCCCTGGTCGACGCCGACGCGGAGTTCCGCGGCAAGCTCGGGGCCGACCCCGAACCGCTCGGACAAGTACCGGCGGGCCCGATCGGACCACTCGGCGGACCAGTCTCCGAGGGCGAGTGAGCACCGATCCACGTAGGCACCGAGGGCGGCCACCAGGGCGACGGGGACCAGCTGCGGGCGCTCGGCCGGGACCGTGCTGCCGGGGCCCTCGGCGTCGAACAGGTCACCCCACCCGAGCCCGGCCGCCCGGATCACGTCCTCGGTCTTGCAGCCGGCTCGACAGGTGATGCGAACCTTGTTGTCCTCGCCCCTCCAAATCCGCAGCGAGGGCCTCGAATCGGGGTGCGCGGGGCACAGCGCCACGTACCCGCCGTCTGCCTGGTCGGCCACCCCGTCGAACCGATCGAGGACGTCACGGAACTGCATGGGCCCCCCGAACGTCGCGCAGCAGCTCGGCGAACTCCCCGAGGGGCAGCGAGACGTACCACTTGGCGGTATCGATTCCCCGGGCCCGGTACTCCGCCCCGTACAGCCCGGCCGCGTCGTCCACGGGCAGGCCAAGGGTGTTCCGGATCGCCGTCCACGTGCTCACCGAGACGTGCACCCGGCCCGAGGCCACAGGCTTGCCGCGCCGCTTGTGTACGACCACACCGAAGGGATATCCGGCGTTCGCCGCCTCGGTATTCGCCTGCCGGAGCCACGTCGGGACCGACGGATTTCGCACGTCCTTAGCTTCCAGAATGAATGGCCACGCGTGGATATCACCCACGTCTGCGGCACCTTCCTGTGCGGCTCGGCGGACGTTCATCCCGGATGCCGGATGCAGCAGCTTGCCCGACTCATCGGTGAGCCCGAGAAAGCGATTCAGATAGTTCCGGCAAGCGGATTCCCACGCGGTCCCGCGGGCCTTGTTCGGATTACTCATGGTCGATCCACCCCCACAGCAGATACGCCAGGGCGGCAATCAGCCCCAGCAGGCACAGCGCTTCGCCGGCCAGTGAAAGGAAGAGGGCGAGCCCGAATGGCTCGGCCGGGATACTCACGTGCGCTCTCCCTGCCGGACCTGCGCACCCCGCCCCATAGCATGGGCCGCCGCAGCGAGATAGCGCACCCAGTCGAGACGGCGCGTGTACCCGGGCACCAGGACCACCACGTCACCCGGCCCAGCCGACCGCACGTCCCCTAGCGGCGGAGCCGATTCCGCCGTGATTCGAAATTCCATCGCTCCCCCGTAGAATCTTCGTCGTCGTCGCGTTCACCCGTGACGTTAGGAATGACCAGCCGTGCATGTTCGGCCGAAATCCACACAGGCCGCAGTGACCGGCGCTTGGCAAAACCCGACTCAACGCCAGTCGGGCGCACTCGCAGCATTGGGCGGAGTCGGCCGCCTACCAGCTTCGTAGTGACCCGCCGAACAATCGCGTCTGCCATGCGCACGCGGTTTCCGTTGCGTGCCGCGTAGGTGATCAGGTCACCCCTGTACAGTTCCTCGTCGCCGTAGTCGGTGACGACCCCCCGCTTACCCATCGTCGTCCTCGTGCTCGATTTCCAAAAGCTGCGTGAATGCCGCGTATGCCTGCTGCGGCTGCACGGCATTACCAATACACTTGAGTTGCTGACCGCGCGTCAGCCCGGGAATATTAGTGACCCATCCGGGCACAAAACCCATGAGCCATTCCGCAAACACCGAGGTAACCCGGATTCCCCCTCGGGGCCCCTTTTCGGTGGGTGGCGGTGAGGCATAGCCGAACCGCTCTTCCCACTGCCGGATCACTGGGAGGTACGGGCCCCACCATGCGGCAGGTGAATGACGAGTGTCCGCAAATTCATCCCGCCCTGTCGAGCCGGTCCCGTCCCCGGTCCCCCCAGCCCGTCTGAGGCTGTCGGTGTAGGGCAATAGAAAGCAGACCTCATCGGCGAGAGTGGCGCCGTGGGGTTGAGTTCGGAAATTGGCAGACTGGGGGGGGGGGGGGGGGGGGGGGC
>NZ_JBICYZ010000037.1:0-58087 GCF_043201465.1 Kitasatospora sp. NPDC048298 | reverse complement strand
GGGTGTGGGTGTTGGCCAATAAAAACCACACCAAATGGGGCGGTGGGGGGGCGGGGGGTTTTGTTGGGAAGGTGGGGCCCCCCCCCCCCCCCCCCCCCCCCCCCCCGCAGAATCGCGAGGAACACGGGCCTTGCGCTTGTCGGGGTGCTGCGGCCCTCCATTGATCCCAAGATTCGCGGTCGGAGTTTTGAGGAATCGCAACGCAGAACCAACGATCCCGGTGATGCGCGGCTCCGATATCCGACGCTCGAACGCAACTCCATCGAGTGTCATACCCGATCTCGGCCAGCCCGGCGACGACTTCCGGGAGGCCCCGGCGAAGAATCGCGGAAACGTTTTCCAGGAACACGATTCTTGGTCGTAGAACGCGAATCGCTTCAAGGACCGTGTACCAGAGTCCCGAACGTTCATCCTCCAACCCCTTTCTCAGTCCGGCATTGCTGATTCCCTGGCATGGAAAACCGGACGTAATAACGTCCACCTCACCTACCAGGGTGGACCAGTCAATTTGTGTGATATCCCCGAGGTTCGCGGCGTCCGGGTAGTGCTCGGCCAGGACCGCGCAGGCTCCAGGGTCGATCTCAGCGACGTATCGCACCTGGTCAGAGGTGATGTGCTCGGCAACGATGCCGAGCGCTCCGACTCCGGCGCACAGCTCAAGAATGGGCAAGGAAGCACCCTCCTCCGGGCGTGGGAGGGGCCCCGCGGCGGTAATTCCACGGGGCCCCAAGCCGAGTGCCGGCTAGAACTTCGGGTCGGAAATGGCCTCGTTCCACGCCTTGATGACGCGGATCACGGGCTTTCGGTAAGAAACGTCCCGACCCTTCGAAGTCGTGTATTCCACCAGCTCCAGCTCAAGCAGGCAAAGGGCCTCGCCATCGACCTTGATCAGAGAGTTCTCGATTACGTGGAGAACCTCCGCGAGCTTCCAAGAGGACGTCTGGAGACGGAAGACGCCCAGGTCGTAATCCTCCGCCAGCCGGAACTCAACGGAAATGCTCGGCGAGGGACCGCGCTTCGACTTAGCAGCCGCCTTGCGATCCTCCATCAGAGCGGGGCAACCGCACGGCCGGCCCTTGTCCTCCTCAGGGCTGAGAAACTCCACGCCATCACAGTGATGGATCAGATTGCTACCGTTCCAGAGCTTGAGGTCGGACGAAATAGCATCCACACCGGTAAGCACCACCTTGACCTTATCCGTGGTGGTTTCCACGTCGATAAAGTTTTCGTTGGTGGAGTCGGTCTCTTCCGGCTCACCGCCCATGAGCTGAGCGATAGCCTTAGCCACCTCCGGATCGCCGGTGGAGACGCGCCACGCGGGCAGCGTCACGGGAATGCCGTTCTCCTGCTTGCCGCCGGAGAATCGACCCACGGTGTCGTCAGAGAAAGTCTCCTTCGGGCGAGCGGCCGGGTCGGTCTCGAAAATGCGAAGCGCCATGAAAATCCCCCTGGTTTTGGGCATGAAAAAGGGGCTCGGCCCGGGTCGGGCGTGCCCCTGGTGGTTGTCTATTCAGTTGTGTGACTACGCGCGGCGCTGCGTGCCGGTAACGATCCCGCGGGCGCCCTCGATGATGGCGCGGCCGATCACGGACTTAGACGTCTCGCGGTCCCAGTCGAAGACGCGTCGCAGGGTCAGGAACACGTCGAAAACGTCCCGGCTGATATCAACGGGCTTGAATGCCCAGCCTTCCGGGGTGATATGCAGGACCGCTGCCCCATCGACTTCCGGCATGGATTCCTCGGTGCCGTCGGGGGAAATGAGCTTGTCCGCATGGGCGTAGGCAGCCATCTGGAGTGCCACGTCCGGGTATGTGCTTTTGCTCGTCTTCCAGTCGACAATCAGCGTCACCCACGTGCCGTGCTCGTGGTCCGGCTTCCCGTCCTCGCCGAGGCGGATACGGATAATCGCGTCGAAAGAGCCGGCGTACTGGTGGGTATCCGACCAGGCGATATCCTCGGCGCGCACCAGCTCGGGGCGTACGGCGTCCAGGAACTCCGCGAATCCCTGCCGGTACGGCTCTAGGTCGGGGTGTACGCGGCCGATGATCTCGCCTCTCAGCATGCGCTCGAAGAGGTCGTGTGCATCGGAGCCGATGCGGGCCCGGAGCTTGGTGTACCGCGAGTGAGCGTTGCGCAGGTAATCGACCGCGCCCTGTTCATCCCGCTCGGCGATCGACGTCACGGCGGGCAGGTTGGCGACGGCCGTTTCCGCGGTCAGCCTGGCGGCCCACCAGACTAGGAACGGCTTGGGCAACATGGAGAGTACGGAAGTCACGCCCGGGTACTTGATTGCGGTTTCCGGGTCCACGTACCACCGTGAACCGCCGCGCTTGATAGTCCGGATTCGTCCGGCCATAGGTCCCCCCTCGGGATTGGTGGGCGAGGGGTGGTGCGGTGGTGGTTCTCTTCTATTTTTTAGAGCACAAGAAAAAAGTAGAAGAAAGGGAGAAAGGCCACCCGTTCACAACCGCGCCACCCCTCGCCCGCTGTTCAGCGGCGCACGGCGAGCGTGTCCGCGAGTGCGTACAGGTCTTCCAGCGAGCCCGAGTTGGGGATGGTGACGTCCACCGGGGCCCCGTTTAGCTCGGTCTCGCTCACGTGGTTCTCGGCGTCCCCGCCGGCTCCGGCCCCAGGACGGTCGACCCGGACCACCAGGAAGCCCCAACGGCGAAGCGCCGCAAGTTCGTTGCGGTACCGGACGTCCGAGACGACGACCGGCAGACTCCAGCCCATGGCGGTCTCGACACGGGCCCGGACGATCCGGAGCCAGTAATCCGGGTCGCCCTGGCGAACGGACTCGCCGAGCTGCTGAAGAGTGCGCCGGACCTCGGGGTATTCGGTCTTGCTCCGCTCCCACCCGTAGCGGTTCACCACGTCGGACAGCCGGATTGGAAGCGTCGCCATGCCGAACGGCTGCGCGCCCACGATCGGGTCAAGGTCGAGCGCGGCGCGGCGTACTTCGTCGGCGAATGCGAGCCGGGTGAACTGGTACCGCTGCACCAGCCGGCCCGCAACGGTGTCCTTACCGCTCCGGGCTCGACCGAGCAGAGCCACGTGCCGGTAGGTCACTCGGTGACCTGAAACAGAGCAGCCTGGCCGGGCAGCTGCTCGCCGTGGTCGTCGCCCTGGCGCTCGTTGTCAGCAGGCTCGACCGGCACCGGAGTGGCGAGAGCGTCCGCGGTCTTACCGTCCTCGACCCGCTGCACGCTCTCACCCACACCGAGCAGTGCGGCGGCCAGGGCGAGCACCAGAGCACTCGGCAGGGACGGGACATAGTGGGCGACCAGGGCGAGTGCGGCGGTCACGACCGCGTACAGGCGGGCCGGGTGCGACTTGACGAACTGCATTGATATTCCTCCGAGTTGAGTGATGTTGATCAGGCGTTGGGTACGCGCAGTGCGTCCCACGTGGACTTGCCGGGCCAGCCGTCGGCGTCCGTGCCGGTGAACCCCCGCTTGCGCTGCCACTTCGCGTAGGACTGGCGGTCGGCCTCGGTCCACTGCGGGCCCGGACCGGACGCATAGGCCGAACAGCCCTCGGCCACCAGGCGGCGGCCCATCGCGGTCACGATCGGCGAGCGCGGGTTGGCCTTGAACCACGCGGCGCCCGGGAACGGAACGTAGGCCGAGGTCGAGCCGCCGGAGCCGGCGAGGGCCTGCGCGCGGCGGACGATCTCGCCGAGCTGGGCGACGATCTTCGGGCCGGGGCACTGGTCGTGACCGCCCCACGCCGCGCCGCCCATGCCGTGCCACCCGAGGCCCTGCCCGCTGGTGGAGCTGGTGACCTGAAGCGGCACGCCGTAGACACGGTGGGCCCACGCCAGTACAGCCGCGCACCGGTCGAGCTGGGCGTCAGTGAGGCTGTCGCCGCCCCTGCCTTCGTTCTCGACCGACAGCCAGTCGTAGTTGCCGCTGCTCTGCGCCCACGCTCGGTCTGCGGTGTCGACCCACTGCCAGAGTCGGCCGTCCCGGCCGGAGCCGAAGTGTGCGGAAGCCTTCGCGGCGGGGTTGCGGAACCAGGCGTCCGAGCCGGACAGCGAGCCGTCCATGATGTGAATGACCACGCCCCGTACGGAGCGCTGACCACCCGCGGCGTAGTTGATCGAGATCGGGCGCCACTCGGCGCCGGGCATGCGTGCCATGCTGTTTCCCCCTGCTTCTGGGCATGCGAAAGCCCCGCCGGCTGACCCGGACGGGGCTCGGATTTGTGATGAAATTGCTTGTGGGGCCGCCTACTTGGCGAGTGCCTGCACCAGGCTGATCACGGCCGCAAGTACGCCGGTTACGGCGCCGATGGGCAGCGCGTAACGCCACGCTTCCAGCGCCCTTAGGCGCGACTCGTGGTCGGACAGTTCCTCTCGGACACGCTCGCCCTGGTCGCCCATCGCGCGAACGTCCTCGCGCAGCATCACCACCTGGTCGTACACTTCGCGGGCGCCGATGCTGACCACGCCGAGCTGATCAGGCGGGGTCGGCTGGCCCGGTGACTGGGATTGCTGCATTCGGGTCGGTCCCCTCGGTGCGGATGCTGACCGCAGCAGCGAGCGGGCGATAGTCAATTGTGCGCCGAAGTAGGGAAGTTACCGCCGCTTCGGCCACGCGTTGCACCTCCTCGCCCGCCCTGCGGATGGTCTCTGGTGTCGGCGGTCCGGGGTCCTGCCCGGTGGCGTACGTGACGATGGCTCGTACGTCCTCGGGCGGGAGCACGATCGCCAGCGTGTACGTCTGTGCGTCCACTTCTATGTCACTCCTTTCAGTAGCCGGCCGGGGCGTTCACGGCCGTCCACGTGCCCGCGCTGCTCGCACCCGGCGCCGTGGTGGTCGACACCCCGACCGCCAGGCCGAGCCCGATCGACAGTGCCGGGGCCCCCGCAGATTGCCGCGCCTGTAGCAGCACGCGGCGCCACGTTCCGGTGCGGGTGTGCGGCGGGTCGAGCGTGTGCAGCCAATCGCACCGGAGCCACTGTCCCGGGGCGATCCCGATTGCTACTGGCGCCGTGGTCGCACGTTGGCTGTCGACGTCGTATAGGCGAAACTCGACCATTCCGGAACCACTGGTGCTGGCCCGGAAGTCCACTCGGAGTACCGGGGCGTTCAACCCTCCGATCCCGATCTGTGCGACCGCCTTGAACACCGACCCGCCCGGCCACCCCTCATACCCGGTCATGGGCAGCGGTTCGTCTCGGGCCCCCGTCCGCGGGTTCCGTTCGATCGTGTCGAGTCGGCGCCGCAGCTCCGCCAACTCCAATGACAGGCTAGGGACTTGCAGCGCTCCCGACATTGCCGAACACCTCCCCCGGTACGAGCGTCAACGTCGTTTCTTCGCCGCCGTCGGCGAGTCGCACCCCGATCGTGGTGACCTTGTACGCGCCATCGAGCACCAGGCGCCCGCCCACTCGCGCACGGGCCCGGACCTGCACTCCCGGCACCACGTCCCCCGGCCCCGGATCGGTGCCCGGGTAGAGACGAACTGCCGGAATGCTTATGGGCGTTGAGCCCTCGGCGATCACCTGCTGTGCGTACGCGGTGAGCGTGTCCCCTCGGATCACGTCCTGGCGGGACTGGACCGCAGACAGCCGAGGGATTCGCCGGCTCGGGTCGCGCTCCGCGGGAAGGTTGTACCACCAGGCAGCGAGTTGGCTCTCTGCTTCCCCGCCGCCGGTCACCACGGCTTCGGTGACCATGTTCGTACCGTCCACCGTGGCGGACGGGATATCGCAGTTTGCCCCGTGCTCCAGCGTCAGATCCGTCGGGGTGCCCGAGGGCGGCGAGAACCGGACCGTGTTGACGATCCGGCCGCCGAACCACGCATGGTCAATGCGGAAGTCGAATCCGTCGCGGACGCCCGCCATGTCTTCGACCGCCTTCCCGACCATCTTCCGTTCATAAGCCCGATAGGTGCGATCGCGCAGGATTCCTGTTACGGCCGAGCTGTCGAAGGTGAGGGCTCGCGGACCGGAATTCCAGGTGTACTGCCCGGTACCGTCCGCGAAATCCTGCAAGAGGGTCTGCACGATGGCGCCCTGGTCGCGCTGCACGAATATCGCGTCGTAGGTGATCTGTCGGCGCCTGTAGTACTCCCACAGCCCGAGGCAGTGCAGTTCGGCTTCCTCGTTCTCAAGGTCGAGCGAGAAAGCGACCAGGGGCCCGCCCCATACGATTTGCTGCCCCCGCTGGATATAGACCAGCACGCGCCACGGCCGGAGTGCCGACCAGTCGAAAAGGGTAAGCGGGACCTTGACCGAAGCGGGCCCCGCGGAATTGGCCTCCAGCGAATACGACAGCTCGGTGACTGCAAGCTCTCCCCAGACTTCCCCGGAATGGAACTCTGCATAGATGACTCGGTAGTCCGGTGCCATCAGGCCCCCTATTCCGCCGGGAATATGCTCATCTGGCCGTTACTCTGCCACTCGTCGAAACGGTGTGACGCATCCTCGGAGTAGAGGTACAGATGTACAGCGAGACTTTGGTTTTTCGGGATCTGCACGTGCGCCGTCCCAACGTGCGCGCCGCCCGTGGCGCGCACCCTGATGCCCTCCCACTGGAATGCACCATTGGACAGGACCCAGCACGACGTCCAGCCGTCGACGCCCGATGCGGACATGAACCGCATTTGATAGCTGATGATCCCTATCCGGTCGTACGGCACGGCCGGACCGTCGAAGAAAATCACGCGTCCATCGCCACCGCCGGGAGCGGGCGCCCCCCACCATCCGGAACTCCCCTTACTGGTGCAGTACATGTGCTGCGTAGGGCGGTAGCTGACCGGTCGGACGTCCGTGGCGCCCTTGACGTACAACCGGTCTTCGTCGCTGTTGTAGACCAGTCCGCCCCGGTTCTGGTTGGCGGCGACCGACGCAACGCCCTGTCCCGGAGCCGTACGGAGAGGGGCAAGGGGTGTCGGGTCACCCTGGCCGGCGGTGTACCGCATGTCCTCGATATCGGCCGCGGAAAGGCTGGTCGCCGATCTGCGGACGCGCACCTTGGCGAGCACCACGAAGTTCTGAAACGGAATCGTGGGAGCGCCCGCGCCCTCGACTCCGCGAACCACGTCGATTGTCCACCCGGCCGTCAGGTTGCCGGGTGCGAAATTCGCCAGAGGAACTTCCGCATACGCTGTCACGTCCGTGTCGTCGGAAACGCGGGCGACGATCAGGTCATAGCGGTCTCCGGTGATCGATGCGGTTGCCAGATCGAATTGCACACCCGGCGAAGGGAGATCGACGTAATACGCCCCGCGACTGTCCCTCAGACCGTTCTTAGTCAGGGGAATCCAAGCGCGGCCACCGGCGACCGCCACCCGGGCGGAGCTGCCGGGAATCGCAGTCACCTTCAAACCGTCACCGGCTGATCCGGCGAGAACTCCGACGTTTAGCCCGCGTACGTCCGCGAGGGCCGCCCGAAAGTCAGCCGCATCGTATTCCCCCTTATGGATGAAAAGCGGCGCGCGAATGCCTGCCAACTGTCCCCCTTAAATCCATGCGGCGCGCCAACGCACGTCCGCCCCGCGGGCCTTATCGCCCAGCAGGTCGTCAAATTCGAGCCGGACCGTGCCGGGCCGGAGAGGGAACCATACGGAATCCGGGCTCAATGCTCCGTACCGGCTAGCCCCGTTCAGACGGACCGCCCTCGCCTTTGTGTCGATCGTCAGAACCTCGGCCGTGGGTACTGCAAGTTGCACCATGATGCGCTCACCCGTCGTGCGGTTGAGAATCGACGGGTTCACGACCGGTCCAGTGATCGTGTAGGTCGGCCACGTCGCCGTATTACCGTCGACCGTGATATCTGCGGGCGGCGAAATCGAAACGGCCCCAGCCCGCATGAAGCCGAACGGGAAGCGGAACGGGAAGACCCGGGCCGAACCCCTCGGACTCACCGGCAGAACCCGGCCCGTTGTCTCCCGATCGGCATACAACACCGGATCGGCCGCCCACAGCTCAACGTCGAACCGGGCAGCCCCCGCGGCGAACACGGCCCCGGTCGGAGCCGAACGCTTCCGCACCCGAGCCGTCAGCCGGCCGAGCCCACCAGCCACACCCGGGACGGCGAACCGCAACGTCCGGTCTCCGCCGCCGGGTTGGAACACCCGGAGTACGTCCGCAAGTGTCGCGGGGTCATCCAGCACCGTGAACGACAGCGTGACCGTGCGAGCCCCGAGGTAGTCCGCCCCCGTGCTGGCCCCATGCCGTTGCAGCAACGTCCGATCCGCCGTCCGGACCTCGGGGCCGTCGAGCAGTCCGCCCGGTTCGTGCAGCACCACGGAGCCGGGAGCGCCCAGCAGGACGCCCCCGTACTCCATCGTGTAGGGCTGCCCTGTGAACAGCGCGGCAGCCAACTACCCACCTCCTGTTCGTAGTTGCCAAGCGATCTCGCGACCGATCTCCCAAGCACTGGCGCCGGTGCGGGCGTTGACCGTGATCGACGGAGCCGAGCCGGCCACCGCCCCGAGCGGGGCCAGTACCGGGGCGGGCACCCGGACGGGCGGGATCGTCACCAGGGAGCGGAGTCGGGCAGTCAGTTCGGGCGCCGCCTCGTCCACGCCTTCGGCGATGCCGGGAGGAATCCAGCGGCCAATCCGGTCCGCCATGAGTCGGGACGGGGAATGAATTCCGAGGGCGTCCGCAATGGGCCCGGGAATGATCGATTTTGCGAACCCGATCAGCTTGTCTTTCAGCCATCCGGCCATGCCGGATATGCCGTCCCAGATGCCGCGGGCTAGATCCCGACCCTTGTCGACCAGTAGGTTTTTGAAGTCGCCTAGCGCGTCCTTGATCCAGCCAGGCAGGCCCTTGACCCAGCCGATAAACTCCCCGAATTTTTCCTTGGCGGTCGACGCAAAGTCGCCCGCAGCCTGTCCGGCATTCCGCAGCGTCGTTGCCACGGAGGAAACCCAGCCGATCAAGTTGCCGAACCAACCGATACCGGTTCCGATGGCCGACCAGAGAGCCGAGAAAATGGGGCCAGCGAGCCGGATTACGACCGGGATCACGACCCCGAGAATGTCCGCGCCGAGCCGTCCGAGCCACGACAGCAGCGAGCCCAGAAATTCGATCGTTGGGCGGCCTTTCTCGACCACTTCGAGTAGCTTGGCGCCGATCATCTGGAGAGCTGGGACAACGCGCTCCGACACGAACGCACTCACCGCCGCGAAGATGGGAATCAGGTTCGCGGAAACCGACTCGTAGACGCTGAGGACGGCCGGCCAGACCACTCCGACCAGGATGGAACCGAGGGCGGAGACGACCGGCATTACGGCGCCGAGAATGGCGGAGACGAGCTGTAGAGCCGCCGGGACGAGATAGTTCGCGAGTGCGTCCCACAGGTTGTGGGCCACCAGTCCGGCCCGTTCCAAAAGTCCGACGAAACCCGAGCTGGTGACCTCGGCGCCGCCCGCGGTAAACGCTGCGGCGAACGCCCGGACACCGCCTATCGCAGAGTCGAATACACTGCGGACCGTTGCCCCCGCCAGAATGATGGGGTTGATCCACGACGTTGCCAGATCGACACTCGCTCCGGCTCCGGTAAACGAGCCGAAGAAGAGCCGGACCACATCGGCAGCCGCCTGAAGGGGCGGCCCGAATGTGCTCGCCAGGAACGTCCCGAACCGCCCGAGTACCGGCAGCACGTTGTCACCGATGAAGTTGGTAAGACCGACCTCTAGGCTCCGCTTGAACTGCTCGATCCGTGCGCCCGCATTGTTGTGCAATGCGTCGCCCATCTTCTCAGCAGCCCCGGTCGTCTCCCCGAGGGATTGGGCAGCCGATTTCACATCCAGAGCCAGAAGACTTTGTCCGAGATCTTCGACTTTAGTGCCGAAGAGCCCGACCGCCACCTGTGATCTCTCTGCCGGGTCCTTGATTGCCTTAATGCCGTCGAGAACCTGCTGTAGACCCTCTCTGGCACCAGGGCCACCCGCAGCGATTTTGCGGGTCATATCCTCGGCGGAAAGGCCGATCGCCTCGTATGCCTCGGTACTGGCCTTTGAGCCGTCCGTGGCCCTGATCTGGAATTCCTTAAGGGCGTCAGCGACGGTATCCGTGTCTCGCGCACCGGCCGCCATCCCCTGGGACATAAGCCCCATGGCGTCGGCCGCAGACAATCCGAGATCCCGAAACTTCGTGGAATACTCGTTCATGGTGTCCGCCATGTCATCGGCGCGCGGACCCATTTTCTGCATTCCGACGGTCAGAATGTCGAGCGCTTCCGTACCGTCTTTGGCCAGGCCGTTTTTCAACATCTGCCCGACCGCATTACTCGTCTGGCCGAGATCCAGCTCAAAAGTCTTGCTAAGGTCGGTTACCTTGCCGGTGATGGACTCGATCTGCGCATTAGTGGCTTCCGGCGGCAGGATGCCTGACCGCATCACCCCGGATATCGCCTGCGCCGCTTCCTCGACATTGTCGGTGACGCCGTGGGCATAGAGCTGCCCGGCAGCCTTTCCGTACCGTGCCGCTTCCTCGGGCGTGGTGCCCAACTGGGCCTGAATCTTGCCGTTAATGGCGCCCTGGTCGAGCGCATCCACAAATCCCTTTGTGAGTACAGCCGCAGCAGCGATGCCGACGGCCAGAATGCTGCCCTTAAGGAACCCGCCCATTTTGGACGTGAAACCCTCGCCGGCCGAGGCTCCGCCCTTTTGGCCAGCCTCCGCGCCAGCCTGCTCCGTCGGGCCTGTGACCTTCTGTTTCAGCTCATCCGCGAAGCCTTGCAGCTCGGGAACGATGCTGACATATCCCACCCCGACTTCAACCGCCATCAGGCATCACCCCCGGCGGCCGGCTGGAATCGGGACAGGTACTCGGCGACTTCCCGCCGGTCCCGCGTCGTCCCGCCGATGCGGCCCGCACGGACACCCGGCCGCGGAATAGGCTGCGGGCGCGCTCCCGGGTTCTTCGATCCCGCGTTGCCCCGCTGCCAATTGGCCTCGGCCAGGCGGTCATGTAGTGCCGCGAGTAGCTGAGTTTCCAGTGTCCACCCGGCATCAGGCCCGGCAATCTCTCGGGCCAGGGCGGAATCCGCTGGAAGGTGTGCGAGAAGGGCCCGCAAGCGGCGCCACGTCAGCCCGGAACCGGGCCGGAAGAGGTCCCGAAGATCGGCGCCGTAGTACCGCTGAATATCGGCTTCTATGGCCTCGCCGTACTCGGTCAGGAGTCGGCCGAGGCCTGCGATTCCCCCAGCGGGATACCCTCGTGCCGCTGCCACTGCCGGAACAGCTCACCGAGGGCGGCGAGGGGTGCGGGAAGCGCATCGAAATCGGGCCACTGGTCGCCGAGCCCGGCACGCAGAAGAATGCCGATATCACCCGCCGAGGGCGCTTCGATATTCACTGTCGAGAGCACCGACTTATCCAGCTCACCAGCCGAAGGCATAGTGAACTCGCGGCCCGCCAGCGCGAATCGGAAAGGCTCGCGGCGAGCCTCCGCAGCCCACACATCAAGATCAAAAACATTGCTCATCTGTGATACCTCTTACTGCGTAGGGTGAACGTTTCTTCGCGGCGCTACTTCTCGGGCGCCGAACCCCACGCGGGGTCATCGCTGTACTTGAGCGCAACGGTCCCGTCAGCACTCGGATAGGCGGTCACGGTCAGCTCGTACGAGAGCGCGGAATCGCCCTTGTACGTGATATCGCCAGTCTCGGTGACCTCGCCGTCCGGAATGACGATCCGAATGTGGGAATCACCGTCGATCACGTCGAAGCCGAAAAGCCTGCGGTCCGTCCCCGGAGCCTTGACCGCAAGCACGGACTTACCGCTCGTAGTAATGACCTTCGAGCCCTTGTGGTAAAGCTCAAGGACGGTCTTAGACGTCTCAATTGCGGTGAGCTTGAACGTCATTTCGGAGCCGGAGACAACCTTGCGGACCGTCTGTCCGCCCTGCCAGGCCTTGATTTCCGAGGTATCAGCCGAGTTGCTTTCGGTAATACCGTCATCGGAGATCCAGCCGATATCGGTAGCGGCAGCTGGCCATGCGGTCGTGGAATCAGTCGGCGCGGTTGTGCCCCTCGGGGCAACGTAAGCGGCACCGGTGATGGCGACCCGGACCGCGCTGGCGTTGAGAGTCAATTACTTTCTCCCGTTCATGGAAAATGATCATGGAAGCCCGAGTATCATGCCGCCATGGACACGGCATTCGGCGCACTAATCGGCGCGGTGGTGGGATCGGTGACGACTGGCGGCGCGGCATTCGCTAGCGGTTGGTTCCAGCGGGAGGGAACACGAGTCGCAGCGCGCGCAGAGCATCGAAAGGAACGGCGTCAAGGGCGTCAGGACTCCTATCGGACATTCCTGACAACGAGCGTCGACCTTGTGGCTATCGCCCGACAGCAATGCCGCAATGCACGGATCGGTGATGAGTTTGACACCGAACTCATGAACTCAGTTGCGCACGCCTTGACTGAAGCATGGATCGATGTCTCTCTGTACGGCCCCCAGGAAGTCACAATGCGGGCCGCCGCGGTGATGGAAGCACTGGGCCGACTGATGGCCGGCTCGGCCTTCGTCGCTGAGTCAATGGACGTCACGAACGCTTTCCCCGAGGACATCAACAACTTCGACAGGACAACCCAGGAGTTCATGTATGCGGCGCAACTCGCCCTTGACGACGATGGCAGCCAGCGCCTACGGAAGTGGCCCGCCCGGCGGTAGCGTGCGGCCCCGCATGTGGATTTCCACGGCGAACGCGAATCGCGGAGAGCTGGTCTGGTCGTCCGGCAACCATATGGGGCCACCAACCTCGGTCACCCCGTAGACAGTCACCCCGTCGCGCACCCCGGGAATCCGGTCGAGCAGTGCGCGGGAAAGGGCAGCGAGATCGTGCGCCGCGGACTCGGTCTCGGCCCACGCGTGGATATCAAGTCGGGGCCGGTCGCTTACCGGGGTCTGCCGGACACCGCCGATTCGCTGCACCCGGACGAACTCGGCGGGTCGCGGATTCGGAATCCGAGAAACCACCGGGACGGCTCGGCCGGAAGCAGCTAGAGCGCTTCGCAGATAGGCCGTGACAACCGCTACGGCGTCCGGCATGACTATGACGGGCTTACTCGCCACGGGCACCGTCCAGACCCCGCAGCAAATCCCGACGCGAACCGGCGAGACCGCCGGAGTGCGGGAAGTCGTAGTTACCGATGACAGCCGCGCGCCACCGCCGCTTGCCCAACTTCGCGTCGGTCTTGAAAAGCCCGTCGTTCGCCCCGGCGGACTCGGCGATTGCCTGCGCGATGCGGCGAACCTCGGCCCCGACTTCCGGGTTTTTCATCAGCCCGTTGATATTGCCCTTGTTGGGCTTGAATCGCTTCACCCGGCCACCGCCTTTAGGTGCGCTTCGGTGTGGTGGTGCTGCCCGCCCACGCTGTACCGGCCGGGCTCCCCGTCGCACTCCCACAGCCGGCCGAGCGCCGCGACCCGATCGCCGGGAACCAGGTCGAGATCCGCCCCGGGGCGGGTGACCAGACGCCATCCGGTCACCACGGTGGGCCGGTCGCCCTCGGCCTCGGTGGACACGTCCGGTTGGACGGACACCCGGCGGTACGTCGTCCTGGTCGCGTTCGCCCAGTCCCGGTCGGTCGACTCATTGCCGTACCGGTCGACCACGGCCGGGGCCCGGACGATCACCACGGTCTGTGCGTACAGCAGCGTCACCAGGACCACCCCTCACCGAGGGGCAGCACCGCGATGCGGCGCCGGTACCGGGCGAGGGCGTCCCGCTCGACCGGGGCGAGAGACGCCCCGATGGTCTCGGCCGCGTAGGTCACCGACACCGAGCCGACCGATTCCTGACGCAGGTCCCGCGGGTTGGTGAACACCCGGCCGGCGAGCGTGAGCACCAGGGCCCGCACGTCCGCCGGAACCTCGGCGTACCCGTGGGTGTAGGTGACGTGAAGTGGCCCCACTCCGGGCCGGACATGCAGTTCGTCCCGCCACAGTCGGTAGTCGACCGGGGGCACCACAGCGCCGCTCCGGCGGACCAACTCCACTGACACAACAGGCCGTTGGGGCAACACAGCCACACCGTCCCGCGGAACCAGGGCAACCGTCGTGGTCGCCCTGGTGAACCGTTGGCGAGCCTCGGCCCGCACCACGGCCGAGGCGGTCTCTAGGACCAGCTCGGCGCCCTCGGGCAGTTCTTCGGGGGTCCGCTGTAGCCACGCGGCCAACTGGGCGACCGTGGCGAGCGGGGGCAGTTCGGTACCCACTCTGCCCCCTTACTTGATCTCTTGGGCGCCGCACTCCAGACAGCGCGTCACGGTCCGGGCAGCCCCGTCGACCGAATCGAGAACCGGAAAGCTCTCGACTCGGGACGGGGCAGCGCAGGATTCCGTGTGCGGAAGTCGGGGAGTGGGCGCCGCAGCACGCTTACGCGGCGGCATTCCGATTCCCCTTCCTTACTTGGCGAGAACGCCGTTAAGGCGCGCGGCAGCCTTGCCGCCGAAAACCGCCACGCCGCAGTAGAACTCGATGCGGGTGCGGAAACTGGGCTTGGTCTCCAGCTCGCCCAGGTCGTACACCTGGACGCCACCATTGGTGAGACCGGTAACGGCGCGGTCGTCCTCGGACTGGCCGAACTTGACGGCGTAAATGGAACTCGCGTCGGTCGCGGTTCCCTGCGTCTCGTTCTGCGGGAGGATATCCGCGCCCGCGGCAGTCTGGCCCGGGTCGAGAACGGAAATACCGTTGTAGGTAACGACCCGCTTACCGGTCAGATCCTCGCGCACGATCTCGACACCGCCGATACGGCGGGCCGCAGAACGGATCTTGGCGATCACCTGTCGATTGGCATAGATCGCACCGTTCGACGCGGTGAGCCCCGGAACGGATGCCACCAGGGAATCCAGCAGGTCAAAGAAGGTGTGCGGGTCGCTGGTGCCGTTGCCCAGCACCGGAGCACCGTTGGTGCCGGCCGACAGAACCTGACCACCAGTCAGACGCTTTCGAAGGCCGTCAAAAGCCTTGGAATCCGTCGCGGTGTCACCATTGAAAAAGGTCTCGGCGAACTTGTACGACGCGGCCTTGACCTTCATTCGGGTCTGAATCGCGCGCTGGTCGTTGAGATTCCCGCGGGTGCGGACAATGAACTTGTCAACGTCCGCGTCACCACCGAGAATCACCAGGCTCTCGGACTTCTGGTTGACCGTGCCGGTGCTCTCCGAGTAGCTGCCGTTGACCGCTCGGAACTCAACGCCCGGAAGCGCCGCCTCCTCGTTGTAGGCGTAGGCGTTGCCCTCGATGGTGAGCATCGGGATTCGGTCGAGAATGCTCGACTCCTGCACGAAAGTCTCAATGACTCCGCGCTGAAGATCAGTCGTGCTGAGCTTCGCGGCCTCAGCCAGAGTAAGTGCCATTTAGGAAATTCCCCCTGATTCTGGGCATGAAAAAAGGGCCGCCCGGATTCGGGTTAGGCCCTCGGAAGTAAGACGTTTCTGCGCGGGAGATCAGTCGGAGTACGCGCGCCGCAGACGCTCGTACGGGGTGGACGGCTCCGGCTCGGCGGAGCTCCGCGGGCCCGCGCCCACGTCGCCCCACGCGCCCGCCTCGGTCTTCTCCGCGGCAAGGTACGGCTTCGCCTTGACCAGGGCCTCCAGCGCTTCGCTTACGGCCGTAGCGTTGATCGCACCGCCAGAGCCAGCCAGCGCACCGAGGTCGAGCAGCGCAAGCGCGTCGGCCGGGTCCTTGAGCTTGCCCGCCGCAGACGCGCGGATCTCCGCACGCAGCAGCTCGGTTGCGAACTCGGCCCGAATCTCCTCGCGCAGCGCGTCAAGGTCGGTCCCCTTCTGCGCCGCGTTGCTCCGGCGGAGTCGCGCCGTTTCCGCCTCGGCGTCCGCCGCGCGCTTCTCGGCCGCCTTGACCGCCTCGGCCTGGTCGCCGGTCGGGGCGGTGCCCTTGTCGCCCTCGGTGCCAGTGCCCGGGGTTCCGGTGCCGGTGCCGGTCGGCTCGCCCTGGCGCTCGCCCTCGGGGCCGGTCGGGTTGGTGCCCTGCGGATCGTCTGCCATGTGGTGTCCTCTCATTTGATGTAGCCGTGCTGTTTGAGCAGCGCGAGTTCCCGCGCTCGGTCCCCGCCCGCCAGGTCGAAGATCGCCCCCGGCATGAGACGGGTCTGCTTGAGCCGGTCCCGAGCGGCGGTCTCGGTGCCGAACCGGACACCGGGCTTCTTCTCGAACTGGTTCTGCGCCGCCCCAGCACCGATACCGCGCTTCGTCGTGCCCTCGGTCGTGGTCGTCCGGTCGCCTACCGTGCTGAGCCCGCGGCGGGCATTGACGACCCGGTTAAGGTCTGCCCCCTGTTCCAGAGCCTTGACGCCCGCCGCGCCGAGCCGGCGGCGCTGTTCCTCCGGGGTCATCTGCCCAAACAGCGCTGCGGGGTCCGGGGTTTGGGGGCTTGTGGTGTCGGCGTACGGCGCCATGCCGCAATCACAGCGAGGGTGGCGACGGAACCCGGTCGAGTGGGAGTACACCCGCCCAGCCAGGACCACGCACCGGGCGCATGCCGGAAGGTGGACCACCCGCGTGTACCCCTTGCAGCGGGGGTGCGCGGTCATGGCGACGGACGTAGCCGTCCGTGCGGTGTCCGTGATGGTGGTACTGGTCAGCATCGCCATCTGATTAAGCCCCCGCAGCGCAGCCATCTCCGGCGACTCCCCGAGCGCGAGGGCGTGAGCCGTCGTGATCGCCGGTTGGTACATGAGCGTTGCGAGCGGCCGACCGTCCATGGCAACGCCCACCAGGGCGGAGGCATCCACCGTGCCGAGCGGGGCCGCCATCGCGCCCTGCGCAACCATGCTGGCCGACACGAACGCCTGCGCGCCCTCGGCCGCCGTGAGCTGCCCCACGGTGACCGCCCGCAGGATTTGGGCGCCGGTCTCACCTTGCATCGCGGAGAGAATCCGGTCAGCCGGCACGTCCCGCCAAAGGCCCTGCACGGCTTCTACGACGTTCCGGGAGACGGTCTGCACTTCCGTGTACCGGTCGGCCGCCAGAGTCGCGGGAGACGGCATTACGCGGCTTCCGGAACTGTGTCCGCGGGCAGTTCCTCGCCCCGGTCGGGCTTAGGACCGAACAGGGCTGCCACGTTGCCGCCGAGGATCGCCCCCGCGGCATCCGTACGCATCTGCTTATACCGTTCGATCTCCTCGGGCGTGACCCCGGGAATCCGCTCCCAAATCGCCTCATCCGGCAGCCCAAGACTCTTGAGCTTTACCAGCGCATCGGAGTACTGAGAATCCGATCGGAACTGCGGGTCCCGCCAGACAACCGAGCCCAGCATGAGTGCCGCAGCGCGCCCGGATTCGCCATTCGCCAAGGCTTCAAGCCGCATGATCTCGCGGAGTGCCGCACCGAAGTGCCTTTGGCGCTCCGTCACCTTTGCGACTAGTCCCGCTTCCGAGGCCGCGACGCCATCCGGGCTCACATTTACCAACTGCCCCGCCAGATACGAAGGCGGGGTGCGCGTCTGCGCCGCGATGTGCTGGACGGCCACGGCTATGACACGCAAGTAGTTATCCAGATCGGCCGCCGAATACTCGGCGATCGACGCCCCCTCCTTTTCGAGCCAGAGCAGACGATCCGACCGGAAGCGGTCCAGCGGCAAATCCTCCTCGCCGACCACTTCACCTGTCTCCGGGTCCGTGATCTCGCGCACCGGGCGATCCATTCCCAGGACCGCGCGGGCCGGAAGCGCAAGCCCGTCCGATGCGGTCATCAAGTGCGCCCACAGCGTATTGACTGCATCCTGTAGCGGAAGCACAGTCGCAATCTCGGAGCGCGGGTTCCCGTGCAGCCGGCTCCGGTTCGGAAGCTCGACCAACGGAACATCGCGAAGCGGGTTCGGAATATGACTGGGCTCTCCCCTGCGGAGCCCGACTGTTCGACCCGTCCACCGCCCGCCCTCGCGGGCCGGACGCTGCCACCGATAAACCGTCTCCGGCGTGAAAAGGGTAGCGAACTCCATATCCCAGTCACGCCAGACCAACAGCCCAGCCTTACGCTTCCGGCGCGTTCCCGGGACGTACTCCACGACAGCGTTAGTCGCGTTCTGGAAGGTGATCTCAACTGCCATTGCCACTGTCCCAAACCAGGGCGTACGACCGCCCAGTAATGAGCGCTTCCAGCAGCGCTAGACCAACCTCAACGTCACATTCAGAACGGCGCCATGCCTTACCCGCAGCCTGGTCTAGCGAACCGTCCTCCAGTCGGAACCCAAGAGGCATAAGGCGCTCCACCGTGGCATCCGGTACAACGCTGCACCAGTTATCCGAGAAGCCATCGAAAAGCCCGCCGGTCTGCGTCGAGAACTCCGGCGAAGCGAACAGCAAGGGACGCTTACCCTCGTACGCGTCACTCCACTTCCGGGCTTCCTGCCTGCGCCGCTGTAGCTTGCCGTACAGGCGCTCTGTCATCTGTAGCGGGGTCTCACCCACGCGGCCCCCTTAAGTCGAAATGCAGTAGAAAGACGCTCCGCGGAGCCCTACGCACTAGCAGCGCGAGCCCGCTTGATCGGGCGCCGGACGTAGCCGTCAAGTGCCATCACGGAAGCCGCAATACCATCTATTCGGGCACTCGACTTCTGCCTGTCCGGCTTCACCGGGCGCATGTTGTCGTTCCCATCCCGGTAGACCTCGACCACGCTTGCATGCCATCGCAGGATGGGATTGCCGCCGTGCTTGATTCTGCCTTCGCGCAACAGCCGCTCCAGTTCCTTGCAGCCCGGCGACATTCCCAAGTACGTCTGCGCCACGGGCACCACGTCCACGCCGCGCGTTTTCTGCTCGACCCGTTGAACAAGCTGACCGGCAAACATTCGGTCGTAGGATATTCGCTGCACGTCCAACCGGCGACAGTCCGCAATGATCTGCTTCTCAATCGCGCCATAGTCGATCGCGTCGCCCTCGGTCAGCGTCAACAGCCCGTCGCGTGCCCATTGGCGGAGCGGCACCTGTAGCTGCTGCTCCAATTCGTCCGCGCGCTCCTCGGGCAACCAGAACCGCGAGATCAATTCCAGCTCGACCCCCGGCTGTCGTGACTCGACAGCGAGCACCCACGCGGACAGGTCACTTACCGCGGACAGGTCGACCCCGCCCCACGCGCGCCGATACCGGAAACGCTGGTCATCCACGCTTCCCGCATTCGCGTCCCACAGCGAGAGCGGGAGCCACCGAGTAGCGGCCCGCATCCGACGGTTGAGCGACAGCCGGCAGAACGTTGGAAAATAGCTCGGAGTGGAGCGGGCCTTGTTCGCCTCACGGCGCATGTAGGCGAGCGACGGAGAAGCCCCTAGCCCCGGGTTCGCCTTTCGCCAAGTCGCCTCGGAATAAGGGTCGTCGCCCTCTTCTGCGGCCCAGATGACACCATAGTGTCCGGGGTCGAGAACAACCCCCGTGGCACACCGCTCGGTATAGACGTGTTTCTCGTCGTAAATCGAGCCCTCGGTGCCCTCATCGGCGGTCGTGATATAGACCACCAAAGGCTGATCACGGGCACCCGTACCGGTCTCGATCGCGTCAATGAGATCACGGCGCTTATGGACGTGCACCTCGTCCACGATCGCACCCGAGACATTCAGCCCGTGGGCAGTCTCGGCGATTTTCGACAGAGCCCGAAAGATGCCGCCGGTCCGGGGTACGCGAATGAGCCCGCGCAGAACCTCGACCCGCCCGCGAACAGCGCGGGAAGTAAGCGCCATCCGCTTTGCGTCGTCAAAAACACGTTCGGCCTGTGGCAGCGAGCCGGCCGCCGCGTAGACCTCGGCCCCGGTTTCCCGATCGGCGAGCAGCAGTACCAGGCCGATACCACTGCTGAGGGTCGATTTCCCGTTCTTTCTCGGAATCTCGATCCACGCCGAGCGAATCACGCGGACCGCCCGCCCCAACTCGGGGTCGTGAGCGAGCCACCCGAAGATCGGGGCGATCACCCACACAACTTGCCACGGCGAGAGGAGAAGCGGGGTCGAACCCCACCGGCCTTTAGTGTGCTTGAAGCTCTGAATAGCCGTGATCGCCCGCTTCGCGGACGCCACGTCGAAATATGCACCCTCGGCCTGCGATGCCTGCGCAGCGACCACCAGGGGCCGCGAGGATATCGCCTCGGCTATATGCTCCTCGGACAAGCCGAGTTCCCGCAGGGCCGCAAGGGGCACCGGCAGATCGTCAGTCGAAAACTCCGTCATCATCGCCCCCGATTTCCGGTGGCGTCAGACGCCCCCGAGCCGAGGGTGAAAGTCCAAGCTCACCAATGTAGCGGGCGAGCTGAGAACGGTACGCGCTCACAATCGTTGTGGCGCCGTTCTTCTGCCAACCCCGCTCGCCCTGCATCAGAATTCCGTGCGCGGAAATCTCCCGCTCGCACTGGTCGATCCGCGCGACGCACACGCAGTAGTCCGTCAGGGTGGACGTGTCCACCAGGCCGATACCGGCGACGTGTTCGAGCACCGGGACCACCCGGCGCCACTCCCGGGACGCGACTTCCCGGCACCGCGCGTTCACCTCGGCCTGGTCGCCCTCGGCCTGGTCGGCGAACAGCTCGAACCAGTCCGGTTCGGTCAGCTCGGCCGGCGGGACCACGACACCTTCGGGAACGGGGCGCTTGCCCGGGTTCCCCTCGCGGATCACCTGCAACGGCGGCCGTCGCCTGGTCGGGTCAGCCATGATCACCCCTCCTCCGGGTCGTCACGCTCCGCGCAAACGGGTCTAGTTGCGGCGCGAGTTTTTTCCCTCCCTGCCGATCAGGGTGGGGAGGGGAGGGGAGTACCCCCCTGGTAAAACCGCAGGTCAGCGGCGTGTGGGCCGGACACGTTCCGCAGCCCAACCGCCCGGCTGACGGGCAGCCGTCTCCCTGTTGTGACAGAGCGTGCACAACGGCCGCAGCCGATGGAACGCATCCGGATCGGTGACGCCCCGAGCAACCAGGGCGCGACGCGACTCCGGGAAGTGGTCGGCCACGGTCGAGCCGGCCCCACACAGCACGCACCACGGGTTCCGGTAAAGGTAGGTCCGCCGGATGCGCTGCCACCGGGTGCCGTAGCCACGCTCAGCAGCAGTACCGCGCAGTGCCTCGGCCTCACGCTCGTGAGCCGCACACCGGCCACCGCGGGCAGTCAGCTCCGGACACCCGGGCACCGAGCACGGAGGGCGGGGTCTTCGGGGCATCAGGGCACCTCCTATCGGGTGGGGCTGATTCCGCTTGTGCGGGAAAGAGCCCCCCAAAGCGCCCTCCCTGGCGCGCTGATTCGTTGATTCACTGAGCCCGTGACTCAGAACTCGAACGGCGAGCAAGGCTCCGTCCGCCAACCCCCTCAGCTAGAACTCCGGTGGGGTGGTGTGCACTTGACGATCCAGCGCATCCCCGCGTGGCTCATCACCGCAGCCACAGCGGGCGGCGGAACCCTCGCGGCCTGGTGGGCGCGGAAGTAGGTGTCAGAACGGCGGGTTGCCCGCTCCAAAGTCGGTACGGGTCTTCGCCTTGTGGCACGGACGGCACAGCGGCCACACGTTGTCGTCCGTGTCCTCACCCCCGAGGGCGATCGGGGTCCGGTGATCGACGTCCACGGCGCTTGGCAGGAAGTCCAGCCCACACCTTCCACACGTCGCCCGACCCGCCCGCCGCAGAGCCTTCCGCAGCCTTGCCGCAGCAGAGTTGCCCCGAGCGATCACGGCCTGTCGAGCACGCCGAGAACGGACGCTCGCACGCCCCTCGTACGCCTGGTGATGCTCCTCGCACCGGCCCCGATGGGTCGCCGGCTCCAAACAGTCGATACAGCGCACGATACCTCCGAGGTCAGAGCGGTAAGTGGTAGACCGGCCCTGGTGAACAGGGCCAGGCTTGGAGGCAGGTCGTCACGGTTGACAAAGGCCTTGCCGCGGGGACCGCTTCGCGCGACAGTGATTCTGCTGAACCGGCGTCGGACTGAGGAACTATGACTGATAATCAGATCAGCGGGGGAAGGGTTGGCAATGCTGTACAGGCGGACCGGATCGGAAGCGTCCATGTAGGTGCCTCCGGCGCAGATTCCCAGCTTAGAAATTCGTACCGCGCAGCTCATCTAGTGCTCCACTGGGCCTCCGAAATGCCACTCCCGAGAGGCTTTTTTCACCCACATGAGCCCTACAGCGGTACCATCAGGGTCGAATTTGAAACCAGGGTGAGAGAATTCGAACTACTCGCCTCAGATTTTCTACTGTTCGCCCCTGATGGCGTTCGTGACACATATTCTACGGCCCGGGCTCTGCTCAGGGATCACTCTGCTCGACTGGCAGCATGGGAGGGGTGCCAAATTCCAATCCTCCGCATTTATCTGGAATTTTCCCTCTCCATTCGGAGAGTGGCCTTTAAGGTCGCTGCCAATGACCTGGTCAAAAGTATCCGGCGCGGCATCTAGGCTAACCCTGCCGCGGGCACCCCGCGCGCTGTCTCCGTCGGTGCCGTTCCTTGTGGTCCTGGTGTGGTGGGGACCGAGCCTGTGTGACCCCTTTCGGCCCGCCCTGGCGGACGGGGTTACTCATGGACGGCTCGGTCCCCGCACGTCGCCACACGACTCCGGCGGCCACCCCCGAGAGGGCGCGTGGTGCACGGGCGACGCTGCCCCGAGAGCGGGCACTCGGTCCGCCGTACGCCCCCGTGTGGGATGGGTGCGCGGTAGTCCCGCTCTCGGTAGTAGTGAAGGGCGGAGGTTTCCTGGTCGCCCGGGGCGCCTCTTCCTTCGCCATAGTGAAGGGCGGAGGTTTCCCGGTCCCGGTGGTGCGGGTGGCGAGAGCGGTCCCGTTTCTGTTTTCTCTTATTTTTTCTATGTGTTCTAAAAAATGAGAAGAACCACCACCCCGCCACCACTCTCGGCGCTGTCGGCCGGGCCCGAGCCGGCGAGTCCGGGGCACAGGCGCCCGCCTGCGGGCAGCAAAACGCCCCGGTTGGGCACAGGGACCAACCGGGGCTGTGTAGGGCCGTACAGAAGTGCTACGCGGCTTGCTCGAACGCGTCCGCGTCGGGTTCGGCCCCCTCGGGCTCGGCCCATCGGATAGTTACGCGCTCATCTCCCTTGAAGCGCCCCTTCCCCGAGGCCTGTGTCACGGTCGCCGTGTCGACGGCCAAGCTGATTAGATCTCGGCGCAGTGCGGGCGGTGCTGCCATCCACACCTGTGCCGCTTGCCCTTCCATAAGGAACGTGACGTCTACCCTGTCCCCGCCGGTCAGCTCCGCTAGACGTGCCTCGGCAGCGTCCAAGCGTGCTTCAGCCGCGTTCTTGTGTGGGATTCGGTACCGGGCGGAACGGCCCGTGTAGAAGTCGGCCCTGTCGTCCGCATGGAACTTGTCAAGCTTGGCCTGTGCCGCCTTGAGTTCTGCGCGGGCGTCCTTGATCGCCTGGTTGTCGCTGGGGCGCGCGAGAGCTTGCCAGCGCTCTGCAACGGCGATCATCATCGGGTCTTCGTCGTCCGCGTGATGTAGCTGTTCGGACCACTCGTGCACCACGTACCGCTCAATGGCTGGACGGAAGACCGAGGCGGGAGCAGGACAGACCACACCTTGCTTGTGCGCGCCACAAGCGTACGACTTCCCGTCAGACACCATCGCGCGCGCACACCCGCCGCACCGCAGACGGCCTGTAAGCGGGTGGATCGCCGTCCCGTCCTTGGGCGCGTAGTCCGGGAGTTGATTCCCCGAAAGCACGCGCCGTGCCTTAGTCGCAAGGTCTTCCGGGATCATTTGGCCCACCGTGTCGCGTTCCACACAGCGGACCCGCGCGCCACGTTCATTTATGTACGCCATGGCATCCCGCGAGGGCAGCGACATGACCGTCAGCCACCCTTCGTAGACCGGGTGAATGATGATCCTGCGAATAGCGCTTACGCGCCATTGCACGCCGGTAACCGACAGCAACCCCTCTCGGTTCAGGGTTCTCGCCACAGCCCGCCCTGAGATACCGGCCGCCACATCCTTGAAGATGCGCACGATCATCTGCCACGGGGTGACTTCCTTCTTGCCGTCCACCAGGCACAGATACGGGGTGTGGTCCGGCCGGAGCCGCCGAGTAACGGGGTCGACCACCAGGCCGAACGGTGCCTGCCCGAGCCAACGTCCCTCCTCGCGCTGCTTGGCCTTCGTGTTGGTCACGTTGTAGCTCAAGCGCTGCGAGTACTCGCGGGCGTTCTCTGCCCGGTCGATGATCCATCGGCGGTCGCGTTCGTCCGAGCTGTCCAGCCGCTCATAGTCGAAGATGACGCGCGCCTTGCCGAGGATGGGCACCACGGCTTCCGCGCCTTTGCGGCTGAAGCGGTCGAGCGCGTACACCCACAGGCACGGCACTTCGCCTTCGAGTACCGCGGACATGGCCGCGTCGTACTTCGGGCGCTGCACGTCCGACCAGGCGGACAGGTTCTCGCGCCATACCTTGCGGACGCAGTAGCCGTGTTCGGCGGCCCACGTCCGGCCCCTGTCCTCTTGAGCGCGGATGGACAGTGCGCGCTCGCCCTCGCGGACCACCTTGGACTTTCGAAGCAGCAGGTCTACTTGCGGGCGTCCGTGGCAAGCACAGACCCCCGTGGTTGTCGTCAGATCCATGCCCTTTGTGAAGGGCGAAGGTGCCTCGGTGGGGCGTGCGAGAGTAGCCGTTCCCATGTCGTACCGCCTTTGACCTGCGGGAACGGCCCGCTACCCGGGTGGTGTCAGGGTGTTTCGACCACCGGGACGGTCGGCATCCGGATCACACTGAACGAACTGGAACAGCGGCTGGTCGGTCCGGAGTGGCAGCCGCCGGCCACCTACTGCGTCAACTGACGGACTGGCGAACGCCGTTGAGTGCCGGGGCCCCGGGAGGCGGCCCCGGCACTCGGCGCCTCCGGGGCCGTTGCGCCCGGGGCCACCGCTCCCGGGGCCGTTCACGGCGGCGGCCGATGACGACAGCGGCCGGGAAGCCGCGGGAGAGGTCAGGACAGCGGGTGGGTCGGGACCGGACTGACCTCCTGGATCTCGCCGTGGGCCTTGGTGAGCAGCTGCGAGGCGAGCTCGTTGAGCGCGCGGGCCCCCGCGATCTCCTCCCCGACCCTCAGCTGTTCCGGGTCGGAGGGGTGGCGGCTGCTGTAGCCGTGGGCACGCAGTTCGCTCCCGTCGCCGAGCCGCAGCATCGCGGCGGCGCTGGTCCGCGGCCCCTCTTCGCGGAACTCCATCTCGATGTGCCAACCGACCAGAGTCTTCATGGCGGATCACCTCCATCGGTTACTCCTCCAGGGTGCGCCGCACCCATCGTGAACACCAGGCCAGCCGGTCGGGCGACATCCCGGGGGCGAGTTGAACACGTTCAAGTCAGCCGCGTAGAGTCGGCGGCGAAAGCCATTTGAACGCGTTCAAGGGGGTGTGCCCACGATGGGGAAGGGCACCACGGAACTGGTCGACCTGCTGATCGTGCTCGGCATGGGCGCCGTCGTCCCGCTCGGCCTCGCCCTGGTCGACGAGCCCGGCCTCACCCGGGTCCGCCGGCTGTGGCCGCTCGCCGCGGTACCCGGCGCGCTCTCGCTCTGGCTGCCCCGCGGCGGCCTCGCCACCGGCTTCGCCGCGCTCTACGCGCTCGGCACCCTGGCCGTCGCCCTGCACGCGCCGCTGCGGCTGGCCCGCACCCGGTCGCTCGCGCCCGCCGAGGTCGCGGTGCTCACCGCGCTCGCCGCGCCCTCGGTCGCCGGGACCGCCCTGGTCGCCGAACGCTCCGGCTACCCGTTGTTCGGCTTCGAACCGCACATCCTGGCGCTCACCGTCCCGCACTTCCACTACGCCGGGTTCACCGCCGCCCTGGTCGCCGGACTGGTCTGCCGCGCCGCCCGTCCGGGCTCGGCCGCGGCCCGCTGCGCGGCGCTCAGCGTCCCGGCGGGCACCCTGCTGGTGCTGGCCGGGTACTTCCTCGGCGACTGGTGGCAGTTCGCCGGGGCCGCCGTCCTGACCACCGGCATGTGGCTGGTCGGCCTGGTCACCTGGCGCGAGCTCCGCCCCCACGGCGGCGATCCGGTCACCGCCCGGCTGCTCGCCGCCTCCTCGGCCGTCCTCGCGCTCACCATGCTGCTCGCCCTGTGGTGGGCACTCGGCCGGGCCGCCGGACTCCCCCACCCCACCCTGACCTGGATGGCCGCCACCCACGGCGTCGGCAACGCGCTCGGCTTCGCGCTCTGCGCCCTGCTCGCCTGGCGCCGGATCGCCGCCCGACGGATCGCCGCCCGACGGACCACCGCCGGACAACCGACCGCCGGACCATTGACCGCCTCGACGGAGACCGCCCGATGAACGACTACAGCTACCCCGAACAGGGCGCCAGCCGCACCGGCGAACTGCCCGCCGGCTACAACCACCTGCGGCACAGCGCGCTCATCGGCCACGGCCGCCCCGCCCTGGAAGCCGCCGGCGCCGCCCTGCTCGACTGGCGGATGCACCGGCTCGCGGGCGTCCTGATCGACGCGGCGGCCGACCGGGCCGCCCCCGGCGTCGCCGTACGCTGCGGCCTCGGCCTCGGCCCGCTGCGGGCCAGTGCCCCCAACCGCGTCCTGGCCACCGTCGACGGCCCGGACCGGTACGGCTTCACCTACGGCACCAGGGCCGGACACCTGGCCCGGGGCGAGGAGACCTTCCTGGTCGAACTGGCCCCGGACGACGCGGTCAGGTTCTCCGTCACCGCCTTCAGCCGACCGGTCGCCTGGTACGCGCGCCTCGCCGGCCCGCTGCTGCCGCTCACCCAGCGCACCTTCGCCCGGCACTGCGGCCGCGTACTGACCCGGATCGCGGCACAGGCCACCGGTTGAGCGACGGTGGCGGCCGGTCGGACGGAACAGCGGCAGGGGGCAGCCGCCGGGCGGCCGGGGGCGGTGGGTGAGCGGATGGGCGGGGTGGGGCGGAAAAGTGCTGGTCGGAGTGGGGTTCCGTTCGGGATGATCGGCGGATGATGTCGATGCGACCGGTGCTGACGTTCTTCTCCCCCGAGGGCTTCACGCTGTGGCCGACGGGCACGCCCGGGCGGCACGGGGACCTCACGTTGAGCGGGCGGATGACGTCGGCGGAGGTGGGTGCGGCGGTGTGGCTGCTGGCCGACCGCAACGACGTCGAGCCCGATCCCGAGCAGGCCGGGGAGCGGGTCGCCCGGCCGGCGGATCCGCTGGGCGCGTTCCTGCACGGGCTGCTGACCGAGCCGCACCCGTACGCTCCCGGTGGCCTGGTGGTGACGGACTCCGCGACCGGCGCCGTGTTCGAGCCGGGCTGCTGCAACGGCCTGGAGGACTGGCGCGAGTGGCTGGACGTCACGGACGGCCCCGGCACCGCGTGGTTCGGCCACGACCCCGACGCCCGGGCCGAGTGTGTCGGCCGGGTCGTCCGGCTGACCCAGGACGCCGAGGGCGGCGACGGCCCGGTGATCGAGCTGCCGGTGGACGAGCTGCGCGGGCTGCTCGCCGGGGCCGAGCGGGACCTGCGCGCGTTCCTCGCGCTCGCGGCGGGCTGGGCCGAGCGGCAGGTGCCCGGGTACGCCGCCGCCGTCACCGGCGCGCTCGCCCGCGCCCTGGACCTGGAGCCGCCGTCATGACCAGCTTCCACACCCGCCGGGCCCTGGTGCACGACGCCTCGCTCCCGCTGTACCGGCGGCACAGCGCGCTGCGCACCTGCCTGACCCTCTTCGCCCCGTACGGCCTGCGGGCGACGTACCACCACCTCACCGTCAGCGCCCGGATGCCGCGTCTCCTGGAGGCCGATCCGGAGTCGCTGGTCCGCGCGGTGGACGAGCTGCACGAGGCACGCGAGCTCCGGCGGGTCCGGGACGAGGAGTACGCGGAGCGGCGCCGGGCGGAGAAGCGGGCCGGGCGGCGGCGGCCGGCGGACACCCCCTGGGGGAACCGGCCCTGGCGGAACTCGCCGGACGCGGCCTGGCAGCACGACCCGTTCCTGCATCCGCCGTTGCGGCTGCCCGACTACGTCCGGCGGCAGCACGCGCTGTTGGACGGCGTCGAGCTGCCGGGCTGTCCGGCCTGTGGTGAGGAGGGCCCGGCGGTGTCCGTGTCGACCGGCCACGGCCACGCCGAGCTGTGCCGTTGCTGCGCCTGGGTGCTGACGCCCTGCGACTGCGGGCGGTGGCACAGCTTCGAGCCGGCGCTGCGGGTCGGCTGGAGCCGGACCTGGCAGCGGGAGCACATGACCGGCACCGGCGAGCCGAGCCCGCACTGGCCCGGTGTCCGGGGGACGGCCCGGGTGGAGCGGCTGGAGTCGTACACGGTCGACTGGGAGTCAGGCGTGGTGCGCCGGGACGGCGACCAGTAGCGCACCGCCGTCCCGGACCCGGACCTCGAAGTGGTCGATGTCCCCGGGCCGGAGCGCCGCGCCGCCGGTGGTGCGGACGGTGCCGTCCCCGGCCCCGTAGCCGCCCGCCGGGACGGACCAGGTGGTGACGGTCCGCTGCTCGCCGGCGCGCGGGACGGCGACCGGCCGGCACGTCAACGGGCCTTGCACACGGGAGAGTTGCAGACTGACCCGGGTTCCCCAGGTGGTGCCGTCCAGGCCGACGGTGGCGTGCGTGCCGGTGCTCGGGCCGGTGGCGCCGAACTGCTCGGCCACCGCCATCACGGCGGGGGTGTCGTCGGCGGTGAGCACCGCGGCGGTGCCAGCGGGGCCGGCCGCCACCATCGCGGTGGCGGCCAGGGCCGGCACCAGCCGCCGGATCCGGCCCCGCCGCCGGGTGGCGGCCGCCGGCTGCTCGACGCCGGCGCCGGGACGGCCCGGATTCGCCTCCCGGAATACCCCGCGGACCGGGACCGTTGTGGCGGGCACATGGCCTGAACGGGCCTGGATCACCACCCTCCGGAAGGGAAGGAATCGCGAGATGAGCAGCACGGTCGAGCTGACCAAGGAGAACTTCGACGACATCGTCCCGGGCCCGGAGGGCAAGGACTTCGTCTTCATCGACTTCTGGGCCGGGTGGTGCGGGCCGTGCCGCCAGTTCGCCCCGGTGTACGAGAAGGCGGCCGAGCGCCACCCGGACCTCGTCTTCGCCAAGGTGGACACCGAGGCGCAGCAGGAGCTGGCCGCCGCGTTCGAGATCCAGTCGATCCCGACACTGGCGATCATCCGCGAGGGCGTGCTCGTCTTCTCGCAGCCCGGAGCGCTGCCGGAGACGGTGTTCGAGGACCTGATCGGTCAGGCCCGCAACCTGGACATGGCCGAGGTGAAGCGCAAGGTCGCCCAGGAGCAGGCGGCCGGCGGCCAGGCCTGACCCGGACGTCCGAGGGCCCGGGGAGCGTCGTCTCCCCGGGCCATCGCCATGTCCTCACCGTGCCCTCGCCGTGCCCGGCCGCGGCTTCCCGGGCCGGCCGCGGCGGCTCAGGTCGGCTCGGCGCCCCAGGCGGTGAGCCGGGCCGCGAGCGCCCGCACCTCGGCGCGCAGCGCGGCGGGCTCCCGGACGGTGAACGGCCACCCCAGGCCGGCCAGCAGCACCGCGACACCGTCCAGGTTCTGGGCCCGGGCCCGCAGCAGCACCCGGTCCCCGGCGAGTTCGGTGAGCGTGCCGACGGCGGGCGGCAGCCGGCGGCGGGCCTCGGCGAGGGTGGTCTCCAGCTCCACCTCCACCCGGTGCCGCCAGGGCGCCCCGGCCAGTGACTCCACGACCCGCTGGACCGGGTCGAAGTCCTCCGGCGGCTCGAACCCGGCCTCGCCCTGCTCGACCCGGGTGATCCGGTCCAGCCGGAAGGTGCGCGGCTCGCCGCTGCGGTGGTCGAGCCCGGTGGTGTACCAGCGCCCGGAGTGGAAGACCAGTCCGTACGGGTCGAACTCGCGCTCGCTGGGGCGGTCCTCGCGGTCCCGGTAGGCGAGCCGCACCCGGCGTCGGCGGCGGGCCGCCTCGGCCAGGGTGAAGAGCGCGGCGGCGGCCGGGCCGGGGCCGGTCGCGGGGGCGGCGGTGAGGCCGAGGGTCTCCTCGACGGCGGCGACGCGCTCGCGCAGCGGCGGCGGCAGCACCCGCTGGATCTTGGCGAGGGCGGTCTCGGTGGCCCCCTCCCCCACCGACAGTCCCGAGCTGCGGCCGGCCAGCAGGCCGAGGACGACGGAGGCGGCCTCGTCCGGGTTGAGCATCAGCGGCGGCAGCCGGTAGCCGGGGCGCAGCCGGTAGCCGCCGTAGCGGCCGCGGTCGGCCTGGACGGGGATGCCCAGTTCGGCCAGCCGGGCGGCGTAGCGGCGGACGGTGCGCTCGTCCACGTCGAGCCGGGCGGCCAGTTCGACGCCGGTCAGGCCGGGGCGGTCCTGGAGCAGTTCCAGCAGGGCGAGGACGCGGCTGACCGGGTGCTCCACCGTGCGCTCCTTCCTGTCTCCGTGTCGTCTCCGGGCCGCCTCCGGGCCGCCTTCGGGTCGTCCGGGCTCGGCACCCGGCCCGACCCGGAGGAAATCCGGGCGACTTCTGTCCTGATCCGATCCTAGAGTCGGCGGTGGGGGAGGCCTCACCGCGGCGACGCCCTCCCGCGCCCCACCAGGCCCTCCCGCGGCCCGTCGACGCCTCCCCCGGACATCCCACCGACGAAGGAGTGATCCACCATGAGCACGTTCGTACTGGTCCCTGGGTTCTGGATCGGCGCCTGGGCCTGGGACGAGGTGGCCGCGCCGCTGCGTGCGGCCGGGCACCGCGTGTACGCCGTCAGCCTGCCCGGAGTGGGCGAACGCGCCACCGAGGAAGGCAAGTTCGGGCTCGAGGACCACATCGCGGACCTCGCCGCGCTGCTGGTCCGGGAGGACCTGTCGGACGTCGTGCTGGTCGCGCACAGCGGCGCCGCCGCCCCGGTGGGCGGGGTCGCGGACCGGATGCCGGAGCGGATCCGCCGGGTGGTCTACCTGGACAGCGGCCCGCTGGCCGACGGCACTTCGGTGTACGACCTCTGGCAGCCCGACTACCAGCGGACGGCCGAGGCCTCGGTGGTCGACGGCCGGCTCCCGATGCTCTCCTGGGAGTACCTGTCCGAGCACGGCACGAGCGTGGTCGGGCTGGACGAGGCCGCCCTGGCGCGCATCCGCGCCCGCTCCACCCCGCACCCGGCCGGGGCCTTCCGGGACCGGTTGCGGCTGACCGGCGCCGGGGCCGTACTGCCGCAGGCGCTGGTCTCCTGCTCCTTCCCGCTCGCCCAGGTGCACGAGCTGATCGCCTCCGGGCACCCGTTCTTCGCCGGGATGTCCGGGCCGAACTGGGAGCTGCGTGAACTGCCCACCGGGCACTGGCCGATGTTCTCCCGCCCGGCCGACACGGCGGCGGTGCTGGCGGAGCTCGCCGCGCTCTGAGCCCGCCTGCCCCGTACCGGTCCGTAGCGGTCCGTAGCGGCCGGTTCGGCCGCCCCGGGGCCCCGGACTGTCCCGTCCGCGCCCAACGGCGTGCCCCACGGCGCCCTCGGCGTGTCCGTCCGTCGCGCAACCGCGCGCGGACGGGCAGGATGGGGCCCACGCCGTACCCGAGCGAAGAGCGAGCACCCGTGCGCGAGCAGCCCAGCCGTACCGAACCGCCGGACGCCGTGCCGGAGTTCCGGCCGGGCGGCGGCCCGGGGCCGGGCGCCCCGCTCACCCCGACGGCGCGCGACGGGCACGACGAGTGGCCGCGGCGCGCGGCCCGGGTCAGGCTCGGGTACGGAACCGGAGGCGGCCGCGGCACGCTCCCCGGTGCGGTCGCCCCGACCGGCGACCGGCACGGCGGCCGGCGCGCCCGGTCGCTCGACAACTGTGAGCGCACGGCCGTCACCCCCGCGCGACGGGCCGGGGTGGCCATCGAGACGACGGAGGACAGGGCATGACCAGCACCGCCGAGGAGTACGACGTCATCGTCCTGGGGGCCGGCCCGACCGGCGAGAACGTGGCCGACCGGACCGTCGCCGCCGGGCTGCGCACCGTGATCGTGGAGGCCGAGCTGGTCGGCGGCGAGTGCTCGTACTGGGCGTGCATGCCCAGCAAGGCGCTGCTGCGGCCGGTGGCCGCGCTGGCCGACGCCCGCGCGGTGGCCGGCTCCCGGGAGGCGGTCGGCGACCGGCGGCTGGATCCGGCCGCGGTGCTGGCCCGGCGCAACTCCTTCGCCTCCGACTGGAAGGACGACGGCCAGGTGAGCTGGCTGCGGGACACCGGCATCGAGCTGGTCCGCGGCCACGGCCGACTGGCCGGGGCGCGGACGGTGACGGTGGAGGCCGAGGACGGCGGCGAGCGGGTGCTCACCGCCCGGCACGCCGTCGTGGTGTGCACCGGCAGCCGCCCGGTGCTGCCCGCGCACGTGCCGGGGCTCGCCGAGGCCCACCCGTGGACCAACCGGGAGGCCACCGGCTCGCAGACCGTCCCCGGGCGGCTGGCCGTGGTCGGCGGCGGGGTGGTCGGGGTGGAGATGGCCGCCGCCTGGCGGGCGCTCGGCTCCGAGGTGGTGCTGCTGGTGCGCGGTGACGCGCTGTTGCCGCGGATGGAGCCGTTCGCGGGCGAGCTGGTCGCGGACGGCCTGCGGGCCGCCGGGGTGGACGTGCGTTTCGGCACCGAGGTGACCGCGCTGGAGCGGGCGGACGGCTCCGGGCCGGTGACCCTCACCCTCGGCGGGGGCGGGACGCTGACCGCCGACGAGGTGCTGTACGCGACCGGCCGGGCCCCGCGCACCGCCGACATCGGACTGGAGCAGGTCGGTCTGAAGCCGGGCGACTGGCTGGAGGTGGACGACAGCTGCACGGTGCTCGGGGTGGACGGCGAGTGGCTCTACGCCGCCGGGGACGTCAACCACCGGGCGCTGCTCACGCACCAGGGCAAGTACCAGGCCCGGATCACCGGCGCGGCGATCGGCGCCCGTGCCCAGGGGCGCCCGCTGGACACCTCGCGCTGGGGCGCGCACGCGGCGTCCGCGGACCTCGCGGGCGCTCCCCAGGTGGTGTTCACCCAGCCCGAGGTCGCCGCCGTCGGCCTGACCGCGGCCGCCGCCGAGGCGGCGGGGCTGCGGGTGAAGACCGTCGACCACGAGATCGGCTCCGTCGCCGGGGCCTCGCTCTACGGCGACGACTACCGCGGCCGGGCCCGGGTGGTCTTCGACCTGGACCGCGAGGTGATCGTCGGCGCCTGCCTGGTCGGCGCCGGGGTGGCAGAGCTGCTGCACTCGGCGACCGTCGCGGTGGTCGGCGAGGTGCCGATCCACCGGCTCTGGCACGCGGTGCCCTCGTACCCGACGATCAGCGAGGTCTGGCTGCGGCTGCTGGAGGACTGCCGGGGGTAGCGGCGCGCGGCCCCCGGGGGAGCGCCCCGGACGAGCCCCCGAACGAGCCCTGGACGAGCCTCTCGGAGGGCCGGTGTTCCCGTCGGCCTCCCGGGTGACCGGCGCGGCGAGGTGTGGCCACCGGTGGACGGCGGGACACTGGCACTCGGGGGCCGTCCGGGGGGCGTACTCGTGACCAGGTGGTGTGAGGCATGACCGAGGTGCTGTTGGCCGTCGGAACCGAGAAGGGCCTCTTTCTCGGCCGCAGCCGCGACCGGCTGACGTGGGAGTTCAGCGGGCCGCACTTCCCGATGAACGCGATCTACTCCGTCTCCATCGACCGGCGCGACGGCCGGACCAGACTGCTGGCCGGGGCCGACAGCAGTCACTGGGGCCCGTCGGTCTGGCGCTCCGACGACCTCGGCGCCAGCTGGTCCGAGCCGCCGCAGCCGGCCATCCGCTTCCCGGAGTCCACCGGCACCTCGCTCACCCGGGTCTGGCAGCTCCAGCCCGCCGGAGCGGAGGCCCCCGGCGTCGTCTACGCGGGCACCGAGCCGGCCGCGCTGTTCCGCTCCACCGACGGCGGCGAGACCTTCGCACTGGTCGAACAGCTCTGGAACCACCCGCAGCGGCCGCAGTGGGGCGCCGGGTACGGCGGCCAGGGCCTGCACACCATCCTGACCGACCCGCGCGACCCGCAGCGGCTGCTGGTCGCCGTCTCCAGCGGCGGCGTCTACCGCAGCAAGGACGGCGGCGACAGCTGGCAGCCCTCCAACACCGGCCTGCGCGCCGAGTTCTTCCCGGAGGAGCGCCAGTACCCCGAGTTCGGCCAGTGCGTGCACAAGATCGCCCCGGACCCCGTCCACCCGGACCGGCTCTACCTCCAGAACCACGGCGGCGTCTACCGCAGCGACGACTGGGGCGACAGCTGGCACTCGATCGTGGACGGGCTGCCCGCCGAGTTCGGCTTCGCCGTGGCCGCCCACCCGCGCCGGGCCGACACCGCCTACCTCTTCCCGCTGGGCGGCTCGGACGACCGCATCCCGCCCGGCCGCCGCTGCCGGGTCTTCCGCACCACCGACGGCGGCACCAGCTGGGAACAGCTCGCCCAGGGCCTGCCCGGCGAGGACCACTACGGCATCGTGCTGCGCGACGCCCTGCGCACCGACGACGCCGACCCGGCGGGCATCTACTTCGGCAACCGGACCGGCGACGTGTACGGCAGCCGGGACGAGGGCGAGAGCTGGTCGCTGCTGCTCTCCCACCTGCCGGACGTGCTCTGCCTCCGGGCCGCGGTGGTGGCCTGACCGGCCCGAGTGGCCCGAGGCCGTCCGCGGCGACGGGCCGAGGCGGCGGTGTGTCGCGGCGGCCCGAGGCGACGGCCGGAAATAACCGGTTGCCGGACAGCGGGGCCTCGGCGAGCATGGGCCGCCGACGAACGACCGTACGAATGTGGGGTGGGCCATGGCCGAGAACTGGGTGGTCAGGCGGGGTGCCGACGGCGAGCCGGTGCTGCGGTACCAGCTGGACGAGCGGGAGGGACGGCCCTGGGCCGACCTGCTGGAGGTCCTGGACGAGTCGGTGGACGCCGCCGGGTTCATCCGGGCCGAGCTGCCCGGCTGGGTGGTCTCCGGCCCTCCCGGGCTCGGCCGGGAGCTGGCGGCGCAGGGCGCGCGGGTGCTGCGGCACGCCCACACCTTCCGCCGCGACCTGCGCGCCGATGCCCCGCCCGCCGACTGGGCGGAGACGCCGCTGCGCGAGGGCCTGCGGCCGGTGCCCTGCGACCGCGCCCCCGAGGAGCTGTACGAGGCCTGGCGGGCCGCCTTCGCCGCCGGGCACGTCGACCACTACCCGGGCGAGCGGGCCCAGGTGCTGGCCGAGCGGCTCGGCCCGCTGCTGGCCGGGAAGGCCATCGGCCCGGTGCTGCCCTCCAGCGTGCTCGCGGTGGACGCCGAGGACCGCGTCGTCGCCGGGCTGGTCCTCACCGACCGCGACGGCCTGCCCTGGATCGCCGACGTCTTCCGCCACCCGGAGCGCGGCTACCGCGGCCTCGGCGCCGACCTGCTGCGCCGCGCCATCGGGGACGCCGCCGCGCGCGGGCTCGCCGACGTGACCCTGGTGGTGTCCGAGGGCAACCCGGCCCGCCGGCTCTACGAGTCGCTGGGCTTCCTGCTGCAGGAGACCTCGCTGACGGTCGTCGTACCGGAGGCCGACACCGCCCGGTAACGGCCCCCGGACTCCGCCCGGAGCCCACCGCCCGGAGCTCGCCCGCACCCCCGCACCTCAGGGCCGGGCGAGTTCCAGGACGGCTATCCCGCCCAGCACGGTGAACGCCGCCGCCAGCCGCAGCCGGCCGAGGCGCTCGCGGAACACCACGGTGGCGATCAGCGCGGCGATCACGATGCTGGTCTCGCGCAGCGCCGCGATCGTCGCGAGGTCTCCCCGGGACTGCGCCCACACCACCAGCCCGTACGCCGTCAGCGAGAGCACCCCGCCGAGGACGCCCAGCGGCACCGCCCGGCCCGCCCCGGCCAGCAGCGCCGGACCTCGCCGGACCCGGACCATCACTGCCAGCACCGGCCCCTGGAGCAGGAACAGCCAGGCCACGTAGCCGCCGACCGTCCCGGACTCGCGCACGCCGCTGCCGTCCAGCACGGTGTACACGGCGATCATCACGCCCGTCCCTGCGGCGGCCCCGAGCGCGGGCAGCTGCGCCCGCCCCGGTATCCCCCGGGCGAAGGCCAGGCCGATCAGGCCGCAGGAGATCACCAGCACCCCCGCCAGCTCGCCCGCGCCCGGCCGCTGCCCGAGCACGGTGGCCGATATCAGCGCCACCAGCAGCGGTGCGCTGCCCCGGGCGATCGGGTACATCTGGCCGAAGTCCCCCAGCTGGTAGGCCCGCAGCAGGAGCACCGTGGACGTCACCTGGACCGCGACCGAGGCCAGCAGGTACGGCCAGGCACCCGCCGCCGGCAGGGGGTTGAGCACCACCAGGACGAGCGCGCAGGCCGTGTAGGTGAGGTTGATCAGCGTGAAGCCGACCAGCTTGTCCGGGATCCGGTGCGCCAGCCCGTTCCAGACGGCGTGCAGCACGGCCGCCGCGAGCACGGCCGCCGGCACCGCCGGGACGCCTCCGGGCATCACGGACCTCCCCTCGAACGGCCCACCGGAATCGACGGGCCTGGAATCTGATTCCACGATAGCCTGGATTTATGGAAACCCGTTCCGAATTTTTCACGCCCCTGGAATCCCGGCTGGCGGCGCAGATCCGGGCCCGGCTCGGCGAACTGCGCGGCACCGAGGCCCGCGTCGCCCAGGTGGTGCTCGACCGGGGCGCCGACCTGGTGCACCTGAGCGTCAGCGACGTCGCGACGCTGGCCGGCACCGCCCCCTCCTCAGTGGTCCGGGCCTGCCAGCGGCTGGGCTTCCGCGGCTACCAGGAGCTGAAGCTCGCCGCCGCCCGGCAGGCCCCCGCCGCCGCGCCCGCGCCCGCCGACGAGGCCGACCCGGCGGCCCGGGCGCTCGCCGAGACCCTGCGCGCCGCCCGGGCCGCCCTGGACGGCCTCACCGCCACCCTCTCCGCGGCCGACCTGCGCGCCGCCGCCGAACTGCTGGACGGCGCGAGCCGGGTGGTGCTGCTCGGCGCCGGGCTGTCCGGAGCCGTGGTGCTGGACCTCGCGTACCGGCTGCGCGCGCTCGGCCTGCTGGTGGACGCCCCCGCCGACCCGGTCACCGCCCAGCTGGCCGCCGCCGGGCTCGGCCCGGGCACCGCCTGCCTGGCCGTCAGCCACACCGGCGCCACCCGCAACGTGGTGGACGCCGCCCGGTTGGCCCGCGAGGCCGGGGCCGAGGTGCTGGCGCTCACCAGCTACGCCCGCTCACCGCTGACCGAGACGGCCACCCTGGCCCTGGTCGCGGGCGGGCAGGACCTGGTCTTCGGCCTGGAGACCACCGCCAGCCGGCTCGCCCACCTGGCCGCCGTGGACGCCCTCGCCCAGACCCTGCTGGCCCTGCGCGGCCCCCGCGCCGAACGCGCCCTCAGCCTGTCGGCGGACGTCACGGCCGACTACGCCTACTGAGGCCCGCGCGGACCAGGGCTACCCGCCCCGGTGCCCGCCCTCGATCCGGGCGCCGCGCACCACCACCATGGTCAGGCCGACGGCCACCAGCAGCTCCGCCCAGAAGAACGCCGCGTAGTCCAGCAGCGAGCCGATCGGCGGGTTGCCGGGCGCGGCGTTGCGCATGCCGACCAGGGCGAACAGCGTGGCCGCCATCCAGCCGAGGGCGGGCCAGACGATCCCACGCCGCTGCCGGACGATCAGCCAGGCCGCCACCAGCACGGACAGCGCCAGGGCCCACATCGCGGCCATCATGAACCAGGCCAGGATGAAGGTGCTGCGCGAGCGGCTGATCCGCTCGGTCGCCAGGACGCCGGCGTCCTCGCTCACCTGCTCGCCGGGGCGCAACCGCGGGGCACCCGTCGGGGTGGCCGGGGAGCCCGGCCGGGCACCCGCACGGAGATCCGACCCGAGGCTCGGCGAAACGGGCTGGTCGGAGGGGCTGTGTAGGCTCAACGGTCATGGCGAGGGTGACGCGGGACGATGTGGCGCGGGTGGCGGGGACGTCCACGGCGGTCGTGAGCTATGTGATCAACGACGGGCCGCGGCCGGTGGCGCCGGCGACCCGGGCACGGGTGCTCGCCGCCGTCGAGGAGCTCGGCTACCGGCCGAACCGGGTCGCGCAGGCGATGGCCCGGCGGCGGACCGACCTGCTCGGGATGGTCGTCCCGGACGCCCGCCAGCCGTTCTTCGCCGGGCTCGCGCACGCCGTCGAGCAGGCCGCCGCCAAGCACGGCCGGCTACTGCTGATCGGCAACTCCGACTACGCCGACGAGCGCGAGGCGCACTACATCCGCGCCTTCCTCGGGATGCAGGTCGACGGCCTGATCCTGGTCACCCAGGACCCGGCCACCTCCGGGCTGACCGGCTTCGACGTGGCCGACGGCACCCCCGTGGTGCTGCTGCACCACCGGGCGGAGAGCCCCGACGGCGTCGCCGTGGTCGCGGACGACGAGGGCGGCGCCCACGAGGTGGTCCG
Organism: Kitasatospora sp. NPDC048298; assembly: GCF_043201465.1. Lineage (NCBI taxonomy): Bacteria > Bacillati > Actinomycetota > Actinomycetes > Kitasatosporales > Streptomycetaceae > Kitasatospora > Kitasatospora sp. NPDC048298. The sequence continues at coordinate 19,822 of NZ_JBICYZ010000037.1, read as the reverse complement.
CCATCTGCTCGGGCACGGGCACGCCGAGGTGCACTGCTTCGGCGGCACCCTCGCGCTCAGCCCGCACGACCCGGTCACCGGGCGGACGGCCGGCTGGGTCGCCGCGCTGCGGGAGGCCGGACTGCCCACCGAGGGGCGGCTCACCCCGGCGCCGTTCGACCGGGTCCGGGCGCACGCCGAGGCGCTCACCCTGCTCGCCCGGCCCGACCGGCCGTCCGCCGTGTTCTGCGCGACGGACGACCAGGCGATCGGCCTGCTGCGGGCCGCCGACGACCTCGGCATCCGGGTGCCGGAGGACCTCGCGGTGGCCGGCTTCGACGACATCGCCGAGGCGGTGATCGCCGGGCCGGCGCTGACCACCGTCACCACGGCGCAGGACGAGATGGCCCGCGCCGCGCTGGAACTCGTCCTCGGCGGGCCGGAGCGCCGCGCCCGGGGCGCCCGCACCTTCCCGGCCCGGCTGGTGGTCCGGCGCTCCTGCGGCTGCCCGCCGGCCGAGGCGCGGGACTGACGCCCGGGCCGGCGTGGGGCCGGCGCCGGGGCCGACGCCGGGACCCGATGGGAGCGGCTCAGCCTTCGAGCAGCTCGTCCGCGAGCAGGTCCATCAGCAGGTTGTCGTGCCAGGTGCCGTCCGGGCCGCGCTCGTACTGGCGCATGGTGCCGACGGTGCGGAAGCCGACCTTGGCGTAGCAGCGGATCGCGGCGAGGTTGTCCGCGGCCGGGTCGATCACCAGCCGGTGGTAGTGGTGGTCGTGCACCAGGTGCCGGGCCATCGCCCGCACGGCGTCGGTGCCCAGGCCCAGGCCGTGCACCGTCGGGTCGAGATAGAGGTCCATCCCGGCGTGCCGGTACTCGTCGTCGTTGTTGGCGTACCACTGGATGGCGCCGACCACCTTGCCGCCGAGGTCGATCGCGAAGGTCTCGGTGCCGGGCGACTCCAGGTCGTTGGCGACCTCGCCGAGCAGGTCGTCGCCGCCCCGCCAGCGGGCGAACACCTCGGGCGTGCCGCGGATGGCCGCCAGTGCCGGGATGTCGTCGCCGGTGGCGGGGCGGAGCGTGACCAAGGTGCCGTGCAGAATCGTCCCCATATGGGGCATGTTGGCACGGAAACCCGGCTCCGGCGAGTGTTTTCGGACCGCCGTCCGGCCCCTTCCGGCGTGCGGCCGCGGGGCGGGGACGGCAGGCCCGCGGGGCGGGCGTCAGACGGAGGGGTGCGGGTCGCCGAGGGGGCCGAGCCAGACGGCGGTGACGGCGTTGACGTAGCGGGCCCCGCAGTGGTCGTCGGGGACGACGAGCTGCGGGCCGGTGGCGTCCAGCGGGGCGCCGTCCATGCTGGTGGCGAGCAGGATCTCCTGGTCGCCGAAGTCCGGGTCGATCTCGGCCCATGAGACCACCGCCCGGTGGCCGTCGGCGCCGGCCACCGAGAGCAGGAAGCGCAGCCGCTGCTTGCGGCCGGAGAAGTCGATCCGGGGCCGGGCGGCGCGCAGCACGTCCAGCAGGCGCGGGCCCTCGTAGCCGTGGCGCCGCTCGCCCGCGGTCAGGCAGTCGAAGCCGACCTCGACCCGGCGGGCGGGGAGGGCGCGCAGCTGCGCGACCGTGAGTTCGGCGGGGCGGTCGAGGTGGCCGTGGAGTCGGACGGTGGGTCTCGCCGGGGTCATGGGTGCTCCCTCCTCGCGGGCCACGGCACCGTGGCCCGCGAGGAGGACTACCCGAGGCGGCAGGTGGGCATTCGCAGCTGCCAGGCCAGAAGCACTGTCCCTCCGCAGTTGCGATGGCAGATACCCTGCTCGGCTGGATTCTGCGGTCAGGCGTCCTCGAACCGCAGCGCCCGGCGGACGTAGCCCGCGTTGCCCGAGGCGCAGCCGATCAGGACCACGTCCCGCCCGTCCCGGCACTCGAACACGGTCCAGTTCTTCTCGACGGTCTTCGGGTCGCCGTCGCGCCGCTTCCGGACCTCGACCAGCACGAGGTCGCTCGGCAGGTAGCGGGCCCGCACGTTGGCCGCGCGGAGCGGCGAGATCGCGAGCGCGCCGACCGAGGCCTGCAGGAACTCCGCCGTCGGGCGGCAGTAGGGCCGGGCCCCGGTGACGCAGCCCTCGAAGAACACCACCCGCCCCTCGGCGAAGGCGTCGCGCTCCTTGCGCTCCTCCGCCTTCGACTCGCCGACCGTCGCCCCCAGGATCTCGACGACCGCACCCAGAATGTCCACGAGCATCCGTGTCTCCCCTCCACCGCTCGTACGTGCAGGCCATTCGACCACGGACCGCCCGGACGGCACAGCACAGGGCGCCCCCTCCCGGCCCGTCTCCCGAGCGCGGACCGGGAGGAGCCGGAAGGATTTCCCCACGGCCGTGTCGATCCGGCGCCGGCCCGTTCGACGCAGGAGTGGGAGGCGGGGAGAGGCCCCGCCCGCTCGACCGAGGAGTCACCATGCCGCGCTTCATCACGCTGATCCGCATCGACGAGAACGCCCGCGGCGGCTGGGAGCCGGACCCGGGCTTCGAGCAGCGAATGGGAGCACTGTTCGAGGAGATCACCGGAGCCGGTGTGATGCTGGAGACCGCCGGCCTCACCCCGACCTCCCAGGGCACCCGGCTGACCTGGAGCGACGGGAAGGTCAGCTGCACCGACGGGCCGTTCACCGAGACCAAGGAGGTCATCGGCGGCTACGCCATCTTCCAGTGCAAGGACCACGCCGAGGCCCTGGAGTGGACCCGGCGGTTCCTCCAGAGCCACCCCGCGCACTGGCCGGTGGAGGCCGAGGTCCGGCAGATCGACGAGATGCCGGAGCCGCCGAAGTAGCACCTGCGTCGACGCTTGCCTCCCTCCGCACCGGCTGCTCTGATGGGTGGCCGTGACGGAGAGGGCTGTTACCCGCAGGACCACGACGGCGGCTGTCGAGACGGTGTTCCGGATCGAGTCCGCGCGGATCATCGCCAGGGTCGCCCGGATCGTCCGGGACGTCGGCATCGCCGAGGAGCTGGCGCAGGACGCGCTGGTGGCCGCGCTGGAGCGGTGGCCTCGGGAGGGCGTACCGGACAACCCGGGCGCCTGGCTGACGGCCACCGCCAAGCACCGGGCGATCGACCTGGTGCGCCGCCGGGAGGTCTACGCCCGCAAGCTCGCCGAGGTGGGGCGGTCCGCGGAGGACGTGCCGCCCCCGGAGCCGGCCACCCCGGACGACATCGACGACGACCTGCTGCGGCTGATCTTCACCGCCTGCCACCCGGTGCTGTCCGCGGACGCGCGGATCGCGCTCACCCTCCGGCTGCTCGGCGGGCTGGCCACCCCGGAGATCGCCCGCGCCTTCCTGGTGCCCGAGCCGACGGTGGCGCAGCGGATCGTCCGGGCGAAGCGGGCGCTGGCGAAGGCGGGCGTGCCGTTCGAGGTGCCGTACGGGGAGGACCGGACGCGGCGGCTCTCCTCGGTGCTGGAGGTCATCTACCTGATCTTCAACGAGGGCTACTCGGCGACCGCGGGGGACGACCTGCTCCGCCCCCGGCTGTGCGAGGACGCGCTGCGGCTGGCCCGGGTGCTGGCCGTGCTGATACCGGCCGAGCCGGAGGTGCACGGACTGGCCGCGCTGCTGGAGTTCCAGGCCTCGCGCACGATCGCCCGGACCGGGCCGGACGGCCGGCCGGTGCTGCTCGCCGAGCAGAACCGGGCCCGCTGGGACGGGCTGCTGATCCGGCGCGGCTTCGAAGCCCTGGAGCAGGCGGGCACCGGGCCGTACTCGGTGCAGGCCGCGATCGCCGCCTGCCACGCCCGGGCGCGACGCTACGCGGACACCGACTGGGGGACGATCGCCGCACTGTACGAGCGGCTGCTGGCGCTGTCGCCGTCCCCGGTGGTGGCGCTGAACCGGGCGGTGGCGGTCTCGATGGCACGGGGCCCGGCCGCGGCGCTGGAGCTGGTGGACGGACTGGCGGCGGAGCCGGCGCTGCGCGGCTACCACCTGCTGCCGAGCGTGCGGGGCGACCTGCTGGCCCGGCTGGGGCGGGCGGCGGAGGCCCGGGAGGAGTTCGAGCGGGCGGCGGGGCTGACCCGCAACGAGCGGGAGCGGGAGCTGCTGCTGGAGCGGGCGGCGGCGCTCGGCGAGGGGCAGGATGGCGAGGGGCGGGGTGGCGAGGGCCGGGGTGGCGAGGGCCAGGGGTCCTCCGCCGGCTCCGGTCGGGAGCCCTCCCCCGACTCCGACTCCGGTTAGGAGTCCTCCTCCAGCCGCAGCCGCGCGCTGACCGCGCCGAGGCCCTCGGCGAGCACCGCGAGCTGCTCGCGGGTGAGCACGTCGATCAGCAGCTCGCGCACCAGGGCGACGTGCCCGGGTGCGGCCTGGCGCAGCATCTCCCGGCCCTGGTCGGTGAGTTCGGCGATGACGCCGCGCACGTCGCTGGGGCAGGAGCGGCGGGCGACCAGGCCCGCCCGCTCCAGCTGGGTGACCTGGTAGGTCAGCCCGCTCTTGGAGGTGACCAGCTTGTCGGCGAGTTCGGTCATCCGCAGCGAGTCGCCGGGGGCGGCGGACAGGTGCACCAGGATCTCGTACTGCTGGTGGGAGAGGCCGGAGTCCTCCTTGAGCTGGCGTTCCAGCCGCCGGTTCAGCAGGTTGCTCGCGGTGACGAAGCCCCGCCAGGCGGCCGCCTCGTCCCGGTCCAGCCAGCGGGGTTCGTTCAGTGAGGACATGGGGTGAAGCCTACTCCTGTTGTTCAAATTCGAACGAAGGTGTACCGTCGGTCGGAGTAGACGTTCAAATTTGAACTATCTGTTGACCCGAACTGCCAGACCCGCCCACCGGTCGAAACGGTCCCGAGGAGGACGCCATGAGCACCGCGGCCCCCGAGCGCATGCCCGCCCTGTACCTGTCGCACGGCGCCCCGCCGCTGGCCGACGACCCGATCTGGCCGGGCGAGCTGGCCGCCTGGTCCGCCGACCTGCCCCGGCCCAAGGCCGTCCTGATGGTCTCCGCCCACTGGGAGGAGGCCCCGCTCGCCCTCGGCGCCGTCACCACCGTCCCGCTGGTGTACGACTTCTGGGGCTTCCCCGAGCACTACTACCGGGTCCAGTACGCCGCCCCCGGCGCACCGGAACTCGCAGAACGCGTGCGCAAGCTGTTGCGCGCCCCCGGCACGCCCGTCCAGGACATCCCCGACCGCGGACTCGACCACGGCGCGTACGTCCCGCTGGTGGAGATGTACCCGGACGCCGACGTCCCGGTGCTCCAGGTCTCGCTGCCCACCCTCGACCCGCAGCGGCTGATGGAGATCGGCCGCAAGCTCGCCCCGCTGCGCGACGAGGGCGTACTGATCGTCGGCAGCGGCTTCTTCACCCACAACCTGCGGGCGCTCAGCAGGGACGGCCGGGTCACCTCGGTGATGGCCGAGTTCGACGACTGGGGCCGACGCGCCCTGGCGGCCCAGGACCTGGACGCGCTGCTCGACTTCGAGCACAAGGCCCCGGCCGGGCGCCTGGCCCACCCGCGCACCGAGCACTTCGCCCCGCTGTTCGTCACCCTCGGCGCCGGCGAGGCCGACCTGGACAGCCAGCGCAGCGTCATCGACGGGTTCTGGATGGGCCTGGCCAAGCGCTCGATCCAGCTCGGCTGAGCCGCCCGGCTGTCGCGGCCTTCCCTGGCAGCCTCCCGCCCATGGCCGCCCGCGCAGGTCCTCGTGGACCTGCGCAGGCGGCCATGGGCAGGCGGCCATGGGCGAGTGGCCGGACCGGGCCGGACGGGCGGTCGGTCAGGCGTCGCCGGTGGCGACCCGCTCGGCCTGGCTGCGCTCGACGCACAGCTCGTTGCCCTCCGGGTCGGACAGGGTGACCCAACCCTTGCCGTCCGGTCGGCGGTGGTCCTCCAGGACGGTGGCGCCCAGGGCCACCAGGCGCTCCACCTCCTCGTCCCGGCCGCGGTCCTGCGGCTGGAGGTCGAGGTGGACCCGGTTCTTCACCGACTTGCCCTCGGGCACCCGGATGAAGAGCAGCGAGGCGCCGGCGGACTCCACCACGGCCATCTCGTCACCGGGGTTGTCGTCCGCACCCAGGGTGCCTTCCAGCGCCTCGACCCAGAAGCCGGCCAGGGCGTACGGGTCGGCGCAGTCGATCGTCACATGTCGTACCAGAGAAGCCATCTGCCTACTCTGAAGGGCGCCGATCGGATCCGTCCAACCAATTCCGGGAGTGCCGGTGGCCGTCCAGCGGGTACGGCGGGAAGGCCGGAACGATCTCCGTGAAGGCGTAGCCGCTCTTCTCCGCGACCCGGCAGGAGGCGTGGTTGTCGCCCTCGTGCAGCAGGTCGATCCGGCGCAGGCCGTCGGCGGCGAAGGTGGCGAAGGCCCAGGCGGTGAGGGCCTCCACCGCGCGCGGCGCCACCCCCCGGCCGCGGGCCGGGCCGGTCGTCCAGTACCCCACCTCGGCCCTCTTCCCGCCCGGGGTGCCGCGCTTGAGCACGACGTTGCCGACCAGCTCGCCGGCGGCCAGGACGGCGAAGGAGTACCGGGTGCCGGCCGCCCGGCCCTCGTACTGGAGCCGCAGCCAGTGCGCGGCCTGCTCGGCGTCGTCCACCGGGGTGCGGGTGAAGCGGCGCAGGGTCTCGTCGCGGTAGGCCTCGATCAGGGCGGGCGCGTCGGCGTCCTCGAAGGGCCGCAGCACCAGGCCGTCGGCCGAAATGGCCGCGGTGGCGGTCACTTGAGGCCCTCCCGGCTCCAGCGCGAGGTCGGGCCGGTGGTCGTTCATGGTGTGCTCCCCGTGGGTGGACCGTGCGTTGCGGCCTTCCTAGCAGTCGGCGGGCGCGGACGCAGGCGCTGCGGCCCGCTGTCCGCGCCGGGCGCAGCAAGCGGAGGGTCGGGCTCCAGCTGCCCGGCCCGGCGGCGGGCTGCGGCCGCGCGGATGCCCGGCGGGACCGTACCGCGGTGCACCACGGCCAGGCCGTGGGCGGCGGCCCACGCGGTCAGTGGGGGGTGCTCGCCCACGTGCTCGGGCTCGGGTACGGCTCCGGGACTGCTCATACACGGCATTCTGGCGGCCGGCTCCGACACTCCCGCTTGACCCTGACGTTGGCGGCAGGGTCGGAGGGTGGGGCCATGAGCGACGAGAGCGGGGCCCGGAGCCGGGTCGTGGTGGTCACCGGGGCCGGGACGGGAATCGGGCGGGAGACGGCGTGGGCCTTCGCGGCCGAGGGAGCGCGGGTGCTGGCGGTGGGGCGGCGGCTCGAACCGCTGGCCGGGACGGCGGCGGCACACCCGGCACTGATCGAGCCGCTGGCCACGGACGTGACCGGGCCCGGGGCGCCGGAGGAGATCGTCCGGGTGGCGCTGGAGCGGTTCGGACGGCTGGACGTGCTGGTCAACAACGCCGGGATCGTGCGGGGCCCGCAGAGCCTCGGCGGCTTCGACCCGGCCGGCGTCGAGACGCTGCTGGCCACCAACCTGGTCGCCCCGGTGCTGCTCGGGCAGGCCGCGCTGCCCGAGCTGGAACGCACCCGCGGTGTGGTGGTCAACGTCAGCACCGCCGTCGGGCAGCGCGGCTGGACCGGCAACTCGGTGTACGCGGCGAGCAAGGCGGCACTGGAGACGGTCACCCGCAGTTGGGCGGTGGAGTTGGCGCCGCGCGGGATCCGGGTGGTGGCGGTGGCGCCCGGGGCGATCGACACCCCGATCGGCGAGCACTCGGGGTACGACCCGGAGCAGCGCGCGGCGATCCGCGCGTGGCAGCTCGCGCACACCCCGCTGGGCCGGATCGGCCGCCCGGCGGAGGTGGCCTGGGCGATCACCCAACTCGCCTCGCCGCAGGCCTCGTTCGTGACCGGCGTAGTGTTGTCGGTGGACGGCGGCGCGCTGGTGGGCTGACCTGGGGGAAGGGGTGGCGGTGCGAATCGGCGAGCTGGCGGCCCGGACGGGCAGTACCGCCCGCGCTCTGCGGCACTACGAGCAGGCCGGGCTGATCGGCTCCGGGCGCGCGCCGAACGGCTACCGCGAGTACGGCGAGTCCGCGGTCGTCCGGGTGCGCAACATCCGCGCGCTGGTGGCCGCCGGGCTCACCCTGGAGGACCTGCGGCCGCTGCTGGACTGCCTGGACGGGGACGTGCTGGCGAACCGGCCGTCCGAGCGGGTGCTGGGGATCGCCCGGGAGCGACTGGCGGTGCTGGACCGCCGGATCGCTGTCCAGACCGGGGCCCGGGACCGGCTGGTGGCGGCACTGGCGGCGGCCGCGGCACCCCCGGGGGCGGCGGGTGCGGGTGGGGGCGGGGGCGGGGATACGGGCGCGGGCGCGGTACCCACGGACGGGTGACACCCCCGATCGGGGGTGTGCAGGGCGCGGGCCGGAGAGGACAGTGGGCCCCATGCAGATTCCACTCTCCGTGATGGACTTCCTCGACCGGGCCGAGCTGGTCTACGGCGACCGGGTCGGCATCGTCGACGAGCCGGTGCAGCCGGCCGAATCGTGGGGCGAGCTGAGCTACCGCAGGGTCGCCGAGCTGGCCCGGGCCCAGGCCGCCGGACTGGACCGGCTCGGCGTCGGGCCGGGCGAGCGGGTCGCGATCGTCTCGCACAACTCGGCCCGGCTGCTGACCTCCTTCTTCGGGGTGAGCGGGTACGGCCGGGTGCTGGTGCCGGTGAACTTCCGGTTGAAGGCCGAGGAGGTGTCGTACATCGTCGAGCAGAGCGGCGCCTCCGTGCTGCTGGTCGACCCCGAGGTCGCGGACTCGCTGAGCGGGGTCGTGGCCAAGCACAAGTTCGTGCTCGGCGCGGACAGCGACGCCGTGCTGTACGACTTCGACGGCACCCCGCGGCGTTACGCGGTGGACGAGAACGACACCGCCACCATCAACTACACCAGTGGAACCACCGCCCGCCCCAAGGGCGTTCAGCTCACCCACCGCAACATCTGGTTGAACGCGACGGTGATGGCCCTGCACTACGGCGCCGGCGACCGGGACGTCTACCTGCACACCCTGCCGATGTTCCACGCCAACGGCTGGGGCCTGCCGTTCTCGCTCACCGGCCTGGGCGCGCAGCACATCGTGCTGCGCAAGGTGGACGGCGCGGAGATCCTGCGCCGGGTCGAGCGGCACGGGGTGACCTTCCTGTCCGGCGCACCCGCCGTGGTCCAGATGGTGCTGGACGCCGCCGCCGACTGGGACGGCCCGGTGCCCGGCCGGGACCGGGTGCGGATGATCGTGGCCGGCGCCCCGCCGCCGACCTCGGTGATCCAGCAGGTCGAGGAGCAGCTGGGCTGGGAGTTCATGCAGCTCTACGGCCTGACCGAGACCTCCCCGGTGGTCACGGTCAACCGCTCGCGGGCCGAGTGGGACGCGCTCCCGGCCGCCGAGCGGGCCGAGAAGCTGGTGCGGGCGGGCGCCCCGGCGCTCGGCACCCGACTGCGGGTGGATCCCTCCGGCGAGGTACTGGTGCGCTCCAACACCGTGCTGGACGGCTACTGGCAGCAGCCCGGGGCGAGCGCCGAGGCGCTGCGCGACGGCTGGTTCCACACCGGCGACGGCGGCACCCTCACGGACGGCCTGCTGACCATCTCGGACCGCAAGAAGGACGTCATCATCAGCGGCGGGGAGAACGTCTCCTCGATCGAGGTGGAGGACTGCCTGTACGACCACCCGGCGGTCGCAGAGACGGCGGTGATCGGGGTGCCGCACGAGAAGTGGGGCGAGACGGTGAAGGCGCTGGTGGTGCTCCGGGAGGGCCACGAGGCGGTCACCGAGGCCGAGTTGATCGCTCACTGCAAGCAGCGGCTGGCGGGCTACAAGTCGCCGACCACGGTGGAGTTCCGGGACGCCCTGCCGCGCACCGCCACCGGGAAGCTGCAGAAGTTCCGGCTGCGCGAGCCGTACTGGGCCGGCCGGGACCGCCAGGTCAACTGACGAGCCCCGACTCCCTTGCCGCGAGGGCGAGTTCGGTCCGGTTGCGGACCCCGAGCTTGTGCATCGCGGACTTGAGGTAGCCCGTCACCGTGTTGCAGGTCAGGCCCAGTCGGGCGGCGATCTCCGGGTTGGTCCGGCCGGTCGCCGCCCAGCGCAACACCTCGTGCTCGCGCGGGGTCAACGGCGGTACGGCGGAGGCCTTCCGGGGCCGCTCGCGGTTCCAGGCCGCGGCCCCGGCGAGCGCCCGGGCCGCCGCCTTCGCCAGCGTGCCGACCGCGGAGATCCGCACGTCCCCGAACGGGACGACGGTGCGCAGCGAGGCGTACACCACGCCGTGCACGGTGCCGTCGCCCATCAGCGGGACGGTGAGCATCGCGTACAGGTCGTCGGCGGCCACGGCCGCGTCGTAGTGGTGCGAAATGGTCGTCGCCGCACGGTAGTCGGGCACCCAGGTGGGCGCGCGCTCGGCGAGCGCCCGGCCACCGAGGCCGAGTCCGGCCGGGACGGGCATGTCGTGCAGCAGGTCGGCCCGGGTACCGGCCCAGTGCCGCAGCACCATGCCCTCGGCGTCGGGGCGGCTGCCGGGCAGCGGCTCGGGCACGCCGACCAGGCCGACGTCGACGCCGCACTCCGCCACCACCCGGCGGGCGAGGTCGCCGAGCACGGCGTCCCGCACCAGCTCGGCGGCGCGCGCGGCGAGTTGGGGATCGTCGGGTTGCGCAGCGCCGTCGAGGGGTTGCGCAAGGTGGGGGTCCGCAGCCCTGGTCATCGCGGAATTGTCACACGCGGTGGGGCCGGTGGCGAGAGTCCTGACATGCGTGTTTCGTGGAGTCGCGGACGCCGGCGGCTACCCGGGCGTAGGGTGCGCCCGGACGCTACCGGCGGGTAGCGAACACTGGCGGCAGCGGGTGACGGCCACCGGCGGAAGCGGGTGGTGAACACCGGCGGAAGCGGGTGGTGGCCACCGACGGAAGCGGGTAGCGAACACCGGCGGAAGCGGGTGGTGGCCACCGACGGCAACCGCCTTGACCGGAAGGGGAACCGATGACCGAGCCGAAGGCCCCGGACGACGTCCTGGGCGGGCTGCTGGCGGACCTGCGAACCGAGAGCGCGGTGCTGGACGACCTGGTCGCCGGACTGCCGGCCGAGGGCTGGGCCCGCCCGACGCCCGCCGAGGGCTGGACGGTGGCCCACCAGATCGCCCACCTGGCCTGGACGGACGACTGGACGGCGCTGGCCGCGCGCGATCCGGAGGGCTTCGGCGCCTCGCTCGGCGGGCGGTTCGCCGAGCTGTCGGCGGCCGGCGCCGACCCGGTCGAGGAGGGCGCCCGCGCCGGAGCGACCGCCGAGCCCGCGGCGCTGCTCGCCCGCTGGCGGGCCGGGCGGGCGGAGGTGCTGGCCGCGCTCGGCGCGGCCCCGGCCGACGTCCGGCTGCCGTGGTTCGGCCCGCCGATGAAGCCCGCCTCGATGGCGACCGCGCGGCTGATGGAGACCTGGGCGCACGGTCAGGACGTCGCGGACGCGCTCGGCGCCACCCGCGAGCCCACCGACCGGCTGCGGCACATCGCCCACCTGGGGCTGCGCACCCTGGGCTTCGCCTTCACCCTGCACGGGCTGCCCGCGCCCGAGCGCCCGGTCCGGCTCGAACTGGCCGCGCCCGACGGCGGGACCTGGTCCATCGGCCCGGCCGGGGCGCAGGACGTGGTGGCCGGGCCGGCCCTGGACTTCTGCCTGCTGGTGACCCAGCGCCGCCACCGGGACGACCTCGCCCTCACCGCCACCGGGCCGGTCGCGACCGCCTGGCTCCCGATCGCCCAGGCCTTCGCCGGGGCGCCGGGCAAGGGTCGCCCGCCCGGGGCGTAGGGCGGGCGGCCTGGACGCAGGGGGTAGGGCGCGCACCGGGGTGCCGGGCCGCGAGGGGACACGCACCGGGCTCCGGGGGATTCGTTGTCGGACCCCCGGGGTTGAATGGCGGGCATGAACGACCTGCTCAACCGCCTGCCCGCCATCCCCGACCTGCGCGACCGCTGCCGCGCGCTGGCCATGCTCGACGCGATCATCTGCCCGGACGACTGGGCGGCGCGGTACTACTCCTTCGACTCCGCCTGGGGCGAGGGCGAGGAGATGGCCTCGATGCGCGACGGCGAGGGGTCCGACTGGTTCATGGTGTTCTCCCCCGCCGGCGTCTACGGGCGGGGCTTCGGCCATGGGGCCGCGAACAGTCCGGAGCTGCTCGCGGCCGTCCCCGAGGAGTTCCGCCGCTTCGCCGAGGAGCCCGCCTTCCAGGACGAGGACGGGCCGGTCGTGACGGTCTGCTTCTGGCGCGCACCGCAGGACGCCGCCTGGCGCGGCGCGGCCGCCGAGCGGGGCGCGGAGGGCCTCTTCGAGCTGCTGCTGGACGGTTCCGCGGAGGCCTACCTGGCGTGGGCCGAGGAGTACTTCGAGCCGGAGCACGAGCTGGACCCGGCCGCGATCGGGCACGTCCTGGCGCTGCGCCCGCTCACCCCGGCCGTGGTGGCGGCGCTCAACCCGGACACCGACCTCGACGAACTCGCCGAGGACCTCGCGGAGATCGGCTACCCGGTCTGACGCTCTGACGCACCCCACGGACGGTGCCCGCCCTCCGCACGGACGGCGCCTTCCCGCCGCTCGGCCTCGCCGAGAGGCCCGTCCTCCGGAACCGGGAGCCGCTCACAGGCCGATCCGCAGCGGGGTGAGCCGGGTGGCGATCAGGTTGGTGGCACCCCGGTCGCGCTCGATGTGCCCGTGGACCAGCAGCCCGGCCCGGTCCAGGGCGGTGCGGCGCTGGGACTCCCAGACCGGACGGTTGCAGATCACGTTGATCAGCCCGGTCTCGTCCTCCAGGCTGAGGAAGAGCACCCCGCCAGCCGTCGGCGGCCGCTGCCGGTGGGTGACCAGGCCGCCGACCACCACGGCCGTCCCCGGCGGCACGTCCGGGAGCCGGTCGGCGGAGAGGGCGCCGCCGCGTTCCAGCTGGGCGCGCAGGTGCTGGAGCGGATGGCTGGTGGCGGAGGTGCCGGTGGCCCACAGGTCGGCGATGGTCTCCTCGATCGGGCTCATGCCGGGCAGCTCCGGCGCCTCGGCGCCGGGGGTGGTGCCGGGGATCAGCTCGGCCGAGATCCCGGCGAACGCCCCTGCCGCCCACAGTGCCTGACGCCTAGTCAGCCCGAAGCGGTCGAAGGCCCCGGCCGTCGCCAGCGCCTCCAGGACGGGCCCCGGCAGGCCGGTGCGGCGGGCGAAGTCCTCCAGGTCGGCGTACGGCTGCCCGGCCACGATCGCCTCGGCCTGCGGGGTGCCGATGCCGCGCACCGTCTCCAGGCCGAGCCGGATCGCCGGCTGCGGGCGCCCTGCGGTCAGCGGCGGCTTGGGGGTCGGCCCCCGGTAGGGCTCCAGGGAGGGCCGCGCCCCGCTGGCGTTGACGTCCACCCCGCGCACCCGCACGCCGTGCCGCCGGACGTCCGCGACCAGGCTGAGCGGCGAGTAGAAGCCCATCGGCTGGTTGGCCAGCAGGGCGCAGGTGAAGGCCGCCGGGAAGTGGTGCTTGAGCCAGGCACTGGCGTACACCAGGTAGGCGAAACTGATCGCGTGGCTCTCCGGGAAGCCGTAGTTGGAGAAGGCCTCGATCTTGCCGTAGACGTCCTCGGCCACCTCGGGCGGGATGCCGCGCTCGGCCATCCCACCCAGCAGCCGCTCGCGCAGCCGGGCGACCCGCTCGTGCGAGCGCTTGGCGCCCATCGCCTGGCGCAGCCGGTCGGCCTCCGCGGGGGTGAACCCGGCGCAGTCGATGGCGAGTTGCATCATCTGCTCCTGGAACAGCGGCACCCCCAGGGTCTTGCCGAGCGCGTTCTCCATCAGCGGGTGCGGGCAGCCGGGCGGCTCGGCCCCGGCGCGGCGGCGCAGGTACGGGTGGACGGATCCGCCCTGGATCGGGCCGGGCCGGATCAGCGCGACCTCGACCACCAGGTCGTAGAAGTGGTCCGGCTTGAGCCGGGGCAGGGTCGCCATCTGCGCCCTGGACTCGACCTGGAACACCCCGACGGTGTCGGCCCGGCGCAGCATCGCGTACACGCCCTTGTCGTCGTCCGGGATGGTGGCCAGGTCGTAGCGCAGGCCGTGGTGCTCCGCGACCAGGTCGCAGGCGTCGTGCAGGGCCGCGAGCATGCCGAGGCCGAGCAGGTCGATCTTCACCAGCCCGGCACCGGCGGTGGACTCCTTGTCCCACTGGAGCACGGAGCGCCCGGGCATCCGGGCCCACTCGGTGGGGCAGATCTCGCCGATCGGCTCCCGGGTGAGCACCATGCCGCCCGAGTGGATGCCCAGGTGGCGGGGCAGGCCGTGGAGCTGGGTGGCGAGCTGGAGCACGTCGGCGGGGATGACGGCGTCCGCGCCGGGGGCGGAGCGGAAGTCGGTCTGCCGGCTGAACGCGTCCACCTGCCCCTGCGGGTAGCCGAGCACCCGGGCGGCGTCGCGGATCGCCAGCCGGGGCCGGTAGGTGATCACGTTGGCGACCTGGGCGGCGTGCTCGCGCCCGTAGCGGCCGTAGACGTACTGGATGACCTCCTCGCGGCGGCGGTTCTCGATGTCCAGGTCGATGTCGGGCGGCCCGTCCCGGGCGGTGGAGAGGAAGCGTTCGAACAGCAGCTTGTAGTGGATCGGGTCGACGGCGGTGATCCCGAGGGCGTAGCAGACCGCCGAGTTGGCGGCCGAGCCGCGGCCCTGGCACCAGATGTCCCGGCTCCGGCAGAAGTCCACGATGTCGTGCACGATCAGGAAGTAGCCGGCCAGGTCGAGGTCCTCGATCACGTCCAGTTCCTTGGCGAGCTGGCGGCGGGCGGCGGCGTTGCCGGGGCCGAACCGGGCCGGGCCGCCGGCCGCGACCAGGGCCCGCAGGTGGCTGATCTCGGTCTCGCCCACGGGAACGGGGAAGCCGGGCAGCTCCGGGTCCAGCCGGGCGAAGTCGAAGGCGCAGGCCCGGCCGAGTTCGACGGTGGCCCGCTGCACCCCGGGGAAGCGGGCCAGCCGGCCGGCCATCTCGCGGCCCGAGCGCAGGTGCGCGGTGCCGGCCGCCCGGGTCCAGCCGACCGCGTCCTGGAGGGTGCGGCGCCCGTGCAGCGCGGCGAGGCTCTGCGCGAGTCGGCCCTGGGCGGGGCCGGCGTGGTGGGCGTTGGTGGAGGCGACGACGGGGAGACCCGCCTTCGCCGCTAGGGCGGCGAGGGCGTCGTTGCGCCGGTCGTCGCCGGGCAGCCACTGGTCGATCAGCTCGACGTGGACGTTCTCGCGGCCGAACGCCTCGGTGAGAGTGCGGAGTCGGTGCTCGGCCTCGCCCCGGGTGGCGGGTGGGGTGGCGTTCCGGTGGGCGCTCGGGCGGGTGCCTGGATCGGCGGGCGGGTCGGCGGGCGGGTCGGCCAGCGCGGCGGGGACCCGGCCGAGGCGGCAGCCGGTGAGCACCGCCCAGTGACCGCCGTGCGCCCCGGCGAGCGCCTCGAGGTCGTACACCGGGTTGCCCTTGGCGCCGCCGGCCAGCTGGGCGGCGGCGATCGCGGCGGAGAGGCGGCGGTAGCCGGCCGGGTCACGGGCGAGGACCAACAGGTGTTCCGTCGACCTTTCGTGACGGATCGTCAGTTCGGCGCCGAACACGGTGGCCAGGCCCGTGCCCCGGGCCGCCTCGGCAAGCCGGACGGCGCCGTACAGGCCGTCGTGGTCGGTGATCGCGAGGGTCTCCACGCCCAGCCGGACCGCCTCCGCGACCAGGTCCTCCGGATCGCTGGCGCCGTCCAGGAAGCTGAAGGCGGAGTGGACGTGCAGCTCGGCCCAGGGTTCGGGGCCAGGTTCGGGGCAGGGTCCCGGGGTCGGGGGCTCCTCGGGAACGGGGCGGGTGCGGCGCAGCGGGACGACCGTACGGTCCGGCGTGGCACCGGTCAGTCTGCGGTGCAGCTCGCTCCAGGGAACGGTGGGGTGGCTGGTGAAGCCCATCGGGGTCGCCTTCGTCGTTCTCGTGCTCGTCCTGCTCCCCCCTCCCACTGGGTTCCGGAACCGCTAGTCGTAGCCGGCCTCCAGGTACCAGGCACCCCCCTCCACGGTGAGCAGCAGCGCCCGGCCGCCGCCCACCACGACCTGGAACCGAGCCCGGCGCCGGGCCCGCGACTGGTCCCACCAGTACTCGACCGCCGGCCAGGGCCCGGTCCAGCCGTCCACCCGCTCCTCCCGGCCCCGGACCACGACCAGGGCCGGCCGGGCCGACACCCCCGCCCGGCCGTCCACCGTGACCGGCCGCCCGGCCCCGTCCAGTACCCGCACCGGCGCCGGCTCCCGCAGCACCACGGCGGGCCACACCTCCGGCAGCCGCCCCGGCCAGGGCGCGTCGGCCGGCACCGTCGCCTCGTACGGCTCGCCCCACGGCACCTTGACCACCTGCTCGCCCGGGCCGCGGCCGCCGGCCGGCTCGATCCGGCGCAGCCCGGCGTGCCCGAGCACCGCCTGCACCCGGGCGACCGCGCGCTCCACCCGGTCGTCCGCGACGGCCTGGCCCCACAGCGCGAGCTGGCGGCCCTGGTCCGGGGAGAGGCCGTCGGGGGCCAGCCGGAGCAGGGTGAAGCCGACCTGGCCGCTCGGGGCGCTGCTCGGATCGCTGACCCGGGCGCTGCTCGGGTCACTGCTCTGGTCGTTGCTCCGGTCGTTGCTCGCGGAGGCGCCCTCGGAGGCGCCCGCGAAGGTGCCTGCGCCCTGCCAGGCCTGGAGCTGCCACCGGACCCGCTCGGCCAGGGCCGTCGCGGACAGCCGGCCCTCGTGCCGCCACAGCCGGGAGGCCGTCCGGCCGTCCGCGCAGGCCACCTCGACGGCCACCCGGCGGCAGGTCAGCCCGGCCCCGGCGAGCCGCTGGTGCAGCTGCTCGGCCAGCGTGCGGGCGACGAACACCAGCGGCTCGGCCAGCAGCTCCGGCGGGTCGAAGCGCTGCTCGACGGCGAGGTCCGGCTCCTCCTCACGCGGTACCAGCGGGCGCGGCTGCAAGCCGCGGGCCAGCCGGTGCGCGACCGCCCCGGACGGGCCGAAGCGGTCCGCGACCGACTCGGCCGGCAGTGCGGCGAAGGCCCCGACGGTGGGCAGGCCGAGCCGCCCGAGCAGCTCGGCCAGCGCCTCGTCGCCCAGCGCGCTCACCGGGTACGGGGCGAGGAACTCCGCCGTCCGGCCGGCCGGAACCAGCACCCCGGCCCGGGCGGCGAGCAGGGCGGCGAACAGGCCGTCGGCGACGCCGACCTGGGCCTGCGGGGCGGTTGCCGGTCGGGCCTCGACGAGCCGGGCCTCGACCGGCCGGGCTTCGACGGGTCGGGCCTCGACGGGCGCCGCAACCGGGACGGCCACCGCACCCGGGACGGCGTCCGGGACGAGCGGCTGCCCGAGGGCGTCCGCCACCGCTCTGCCGACCTTGGCGGCCAGCGCCTCCTCGCCGCCGAAGTAGCGGCCCGGGCCCTTCACCGGGATCGCGCACAGGCCCGGGCGGATCACCTCCACCCGGGGCGTGAACGCCTCCACCGCCGCGACCACCGGCTCGAAGCGGCGGGTCTCCGCCTCCGGGTCGCGGTCGCGCAGTTCCAGCGACGGGCAGAGCCGTTGAGCCAGCTTGAGCCGCTGCCCCTGCCGCACCCCGGCCTCCCGGGCACCCGCCGAGCAGGCGAGGATCCGCCCGCCCTCGGTCACCGCGACCGGGTCGTCGCCGGTGAGGGCCACCACCGGCCAGTCCGGGCACCAGACCACCAGCACCCGGGGGGTTCTGTCGTCCGCCATCTCAGACCACCGCCGCCACGCGGGGGGCCAACGGCTCCGCCGCCGGTATCACCGGGATCGCCGGGATCGCCGGGATCGCCGGACCTGCCGCCGGTTGTGGCTGTTCCTGGAGCGGGCGCACCGCGCCGTGCTCGTCCGGCAGCCAGAGCCAGGCCGTCCGGCCGTGCACCGCCGAGCCGCGGCCCTCGGCCACCACCTCCACCTGTCGGCCGACGAGCTGCCCGTGGCCGTCGCCCAGCCCGAACCAGCGCCCCGAGCGCACCCCCAGCCGCAGTACCGCGCCCGGCCACGGTCCGGCGACCAGCAGCACGCAGCCGCTGCGCCGCAGCACCGCCGCCAGCCGGGCGGCCAGCTTCGGCGGCACCGGCCCGTCCGGGCGCAGCATGATCAGCTCGACCGCGCCGGCCAGCACCGAGACCACCTCGGCCCAGTGCGCCCCCGGATCGTCCACGACCAGCAGCCGTCGCAGGTCCAGCCCGTACCCCTCGGCGGCGGCCAGCCCCAGGTCCGGCAGTCCGACCGCCGCGGCCCAGCCGCCCTCGGTCTCCTTCACCCCGGCGGCCAGCGCCAGCAGCAGCCCGGTGTCCCCGCCCGCCACCGACACCGCCGTCCCCCGGCGCAGCCCGGCGTCGGGCAGCACCTCCCGCAGCGCGGACGGCACCGGCACCAGCCCCCGGGACCCCACCGCCGTCTGCCAGGTACCCGGCGTCCCCCGCCCGTCTCGCTCCCCTTGCTCCCCCGGCTCCCCCGGCACGGCAGCCGGGGACGCCACCGGGCGGAGCACGGGGCGTGCGGGCTGCTCGGCGGTGGATTCGAAAACAGATTCGAAAACGGGCACAACCCCAGGATCGAACATACGTTCGCAAAGATTCAAGTCCGCCCAGGTCACCCCACCCGTCACTCTCCGCAACCGGCCCTACTGTGGCCTGGCCGCAGGCCGGTGGGCTTGGACCCAGGCCGGTGCCGGGCGCAGCCGACGGCGATCCACCGGGAACGCGGGCGACTTTCCCGCGGCACGGCCGAATCCTTCGAGGCGGCGCGCACCTCTTATAGACGTGCCGACGAACGTCCGGCACGGGATCCGGAGGTAGTGATGATCATCGGAATCGGCATCGCCGTCACCCTGGTGCTGCTCTGCACCTGCATGGTGGTCGTGAAGCGCAGGCGAGCCGGACGTGACTGAATCGACCTGGCCCGGCGCACGGCTGATCGCCGCCGCGCAGGGTGGCGACGTCGACTCGATCGCCGCACTGGTGTCGGGCTCGCACCCCAACGTGCAGCGGTTCGCCCGTTCCCTCTGCGCCACCCCGGAGGACGCGGAGGACGCGGCACAGGAGGCCCTGATCATCCTGTACCGCAAGATCGGGATGCTGCGGGCCTCCGGCGCCCTGGCGTCGTGGATGTTCCGCATCGTCCGCAACGAGTGCCTCCGGCGCGCACGCGCCCAACTGCGGGACCGCAGCGTGCCGTTGCGGCAGGACACCCCCGCACCCTCGGCCGAGGACCAGGTCCTGCAGAGCCTGGAGGCGGGCACGGTGGCGGCCGCGGTCGCCGCCCTGCCCCCGGACCAGCGCCGCGTGCTGATCATGCGGGACATCCAGGGCCACAGCGGCCGCGCGGTCGCCGACGCACTGGGCCTCAGCACGGCGGCGATGAAGTCGCGCCTGCACCGGGCCCGTACGGCGGTCCAACAGGCCCTGCGGGCCACCACCTGAATCCGGCTGGAGGGAACGATGACTGGAACGACAGGCAGGACGAAGGGTGGGACGAAGCCCGGGTCCGATGCCGGACCCGACGGCCCCGACTTCGCGAGCAGGTCCCTGCCCGAGCACGTCGTGCGCGGCGTGGTGGGTTTCGGTGCGCTGGTCGGCTCGGTCGCCCTCATCCCGGCGGTCGGGCCGGTCGCCCTGGGCCTCCTGCCGATCGGCCTGCTCGCCCTGCGCGGCTGCCCGACCTGCTGGACGATCGGCCTGATGCAGACGATCTCGCGGGGCCGCCTCCAGCGCTCCTGCGAGGACGGCCAGTGCAGGCTGACCGTCGCCGGCCAAGGCGAGCACCGTGTCCTGTGACAGCGAAGTTTCACCGTTTGCCATCGAAGTTTGATCGACCTGCTTGTGCCAGTAGTTCGCCAGGCGGCGGTTAGGCTTCCGTTGC
>NZ_JBICYZ010000036.1:24276-92875 GCF_043201465.1 Kitasatospora sp. NPDC048298 | reverse complement strand
TCCCGCGCCGGGGGGCGCTGCCCCGGGGCCGGGGGGGCGGCCCGGGGCGGGCGCGGGGGGGGGTGGCCCCCGCGGGGGGGGCGGGCGGCGCCGCCCCCCCCCGGCAGGTCGGCCAGCAGTGCCGCGCCGGTCAGCCCCACGTAGGTGGGGGAGACGGCCAGCACCACGTCCTCGGGGCCGCGGCGCAGCGCCCGCAGCACCAGGAACATCGCCTCCTGGCAGCCCACCGTCACCACGATCGACTCGGCGGGCACCTCGATGCCCTCGTCCGTCGCGAGGTGGGTGGCGATCAGGTCGTGGATGATCCCCTTGGTCCGCCCGTACTGGAGCACCTGGCGGCGGGCCTGCTCCTCGGTCAGCCCGCGCTCGGTGCGCAGGTGGTCGAGGTAGCGGTCCAGGTGGCGGTGGACGGCGTCCGTCTCGAAGAACTGCTCGGCCGGGCGGCCGGCCGCGAAGGAGACCGCCTCCGGGTAGCGGATGGAGATCTCGTTGAGCAGGTTCATCGAGGTCATCGCCGGGTCGGCGAGCGAGGTGTGCAGGCCCGCCAGCAGCAGGTCGTGCGGTGCGGCGATGGTGGTCACGGGGTGCTCCAGGTGGTGCAGGGCAGGGTGGTGGTGCGCAGCTCGGCGGCGGCCCGGAGGCCGGCGCAGCCCGCGAGGCCGAGCGCGTGCCGCAGTTCGGTGGCGAGCAGGTCGAGGACCTCGGTGCAGCCCGCCTCGCCGCCGGCCGCCAGGCCCCAGATCAGCGGGCGTCCCAGCAGCACCCCGGCGGCGCCGAGGGCCAGCGCGGCGAGTACGTCCGAGCCGCCGCGCACCCCGCTGTCCATCAGTACCTGGCAGTCCTCGCCGGCCAGCGCCTCGGCGACGGCGGGCAGGACCGTCAGCGCGGGCACGGCCCGGTCGAGCTGGCGGCCGCCGTGGTTGGAGACCACCACGGCCGCGGCGCCGATGCCGGCGGCCCGCCGAGCGTCGGCCGGGTCGAGCACGCCCTTGACCACCAGCGGCAGTTCGGTCTCCCCGCGCAGCCACTCGAGGTCGGCCCAGGTGACGCCGGGGGAGAGCAGCTCGGCGGTGTGCGCGGCCACCGCCGAGACGGCGGTGGTGGACCGGTGCGCCCGCCCGGCGGCGCCGCCCTCCAGCAGCGCCGCGCGGACGCCGTCGGGCAGCGCGAAGGCGTTCCTGGCGTCACGCAGCCGGCGACCCATGTACGGCACGTCGGCGGTGACCACCAGGGCCTCGCTGCCGGCCTCCTCGGCCGCCCTGACCAGGTCGAGCAGCCGGCCGCGGTCGCGCAGCCAGTAGAGCTGGAACCAGAGCGTGGCACCGGTCTTCGCCAGCTCCTCGAAGCCGACGCTGCTGAGCGTGCCGACGGTGAACGGCACGCCCGCGGCGGCCGAGGCGCGGGCCGAGGCCAGCTCGCCCTCGGGGTGGAACAGCCGGTGGTAGGCGACGGGCGCCACCGCCACCGGCAGCGCCGCCCGGCTGCGCACCAGGGTGGCGGCGGTGTCCCGGGTGCCGACGTCGGTCAGCACCCGGGGCACCAGGCCCACCCGGTCGAAGGCGGCCCGGTTGGCGGCGAGGGTCAACTCGCGCTCGGCGCCGCCCTCCAGCCACTCCCAGACCTCGGGCGCGAGCACGGCCCGGGCCCGGTCGGCGTACTCCGCGACGGACAGCGCCGGGCGCACGTCGGCCGGGGGTTCGCTGCGGACGGACGCGCTCATCCGGCCACTTCGCCGGCGTTGCGCTGGAGTTCCACGGCCTCGTAGAGGGCGCGGATGTTGTTGCTGCCGAAGTTGCGGGCCCGAATGCGCTCGATCACCTCGAAGAAGAAGGTGTTCCGCGGGTGCTGGGAGCGGGTGAAGATCTGGAACAGCTGGCCGTCGTGGTCCTGGTCGACCAGCAGGTTCAGCTCGCGCAGCTGCTCGAAGGAGTGCCGCAGCGGCGTCAGGCGGTCGGGCAGCGCGTCGTAGTAGGTCTGCGGGGTGCGCAGGAACGGCACGCCGCGCTCGGCCATGACGGAGACGGAGCGCACCGCGTCCTCGGCGGCGAAGGCGACGTGCTGCACCCCGGCGCCGTCGTGGCCGGCCAGGAAGGAGGCGATCTGGCCGCCCGCGTCGGCGGTGAGCGGCTCGATCAGGGTGAGGGTGACGCTGCGGTCGCCGCTCTGCACGACGGCCGAGTCCATGCCGAGCGTGCCGACCTCGACCCGCTCCTCGAAGATCGTCCGGAAGCCGAAGACCTCGCGGTAGCGGTGCTCGGTCTTGCGCAGCTCGCCGAACGGGACCAGGACGGCGAAGTGGTCGACGGAGCGCAGGCCGACCTGGCCCTCGCCGGTCAGCGGGGCCGGGTCGGGCAGGCCGGGGATGCGGCCGGCCGGGGTCTCGGGGCCGCGCTCGATCAGGGTGTGCACCACGTCGCCGAAGGCGTCGACCACCGCGGTGACGCAGCCGTCGGCGGCCTGCGGCTCGCGCAGGGCGGCGGCGCCGCGCGCGGTCAGGACGTGGAAGGCGTCGGCGGCGTCCGACACCCGCACGCCGAGGGCGCCCACGCCGTCGCCGTGCCGCTCCAGGTAGTCGGTGGCCGGGTGGCCGGCGGCCAGCGGCTGGGTGACCAGCAGCCGGATGTCGGCCTGGCCGAACAGCGCGGAGAGGCAGCGCTCGGCGGCGTCGCCACGCTCGGTCGGCGGGACGAGCAGCTCGAAGCCGTACTCCGCGGTCAGCCGGGTGGTCTCGGCGCCCAGGTCGGCCACGTAGAACTCGACGTGGTCCAGCGCGACGGGGATCGGGGTGGCGGCGGGAGAAGAACGGTCGGTCATCGGAGGAGCTCTCTCGTGAGGAGGACGGGAGGTGCTGAGGGGTGATCGGGTGATCGGACGTGCGGGGTCGTGCAGGTATGTGGGGTGGGGCGGGGCGGGTACGCCGGGGCCGGTCAGCCGGTCAGCCGGTCAGCCGGTCAGCCGGTCAGCCGGTCAGCCGGTCAGCCGGTCAGCCGGTCAGCCGGTCAGCCGGTCAGCCGGTCAGCCGGCCTGGAGGTCCTTGGCGTCCTGCCGCTCGGCCGGGCCCTCGGGCGCGGGCGCGCCCTCGGGCCGGGGCTCGGATGCGGATTCGGGCCGGGTCCGGGGTTCGGTCCGGGGTTCGGTCTGAGATTCGGTCCGGGGCTCGTCCTCGGACTCGGACTCCTCGCCCGGCGGCTCCGTCGGGGCCTCCGGCTTGCCGATCAGGTGGGCGGCCGCGAGCAGCGCGCCGACCACCATCACGCCGAGCACCACCCGGAAGTCCAGGGCGGCCACCAGGCCGGAGCCGACGCCGACGGCCAGCGCCTGCGGTGCGGTGAGCGAGAGGTTGACGGCCGCCTGGGCGCGCCCCATCAGCTGCGGCGGGGTGGACGCCTGGGCGGCGGTGGCCAGCCCGACCATGGCGGCCGGGATGCCCGCACCCGCGATCACCAGGCCGGCCTCCACCACGTACAGCGACGGGGCGAGCAGCAGGACGGTCCCGAGGCCGAACACCGCCGACCCCGCCATGACCGTCCGGCGCGGCCCGAGCCGGCCGATCAGCAGACCGCCGACCACCGAGCCGCCCAGCGCGCCGACCGCCTCGGTGGTCTCCAGCACGCCGAGGAACTGCGGCGAGCGGTGCAGCCCGTGCTGGGTCAGCGCGAACAGCACCGGCTGGAGCAGGCTCAGTACGAAGCCGGAGACGGCGGTGGCCGCCACCAGCGACCGCAGCCCGACCGAGGCGCGCAGGTGGACGAAGCCGGCCAGCACCTCGCGGCGCCACCGCAGACCCGAGGGTTCCGGCTTGACCTCCTCCACCCGCAGGGTGAGGAAGCTCAGCGCCGCCAGCAGCAGCACGACGAGGTCGGCCACGGCCACCGCGTGCCCGCCGAACCAGCCGTAGAGCCCCGAGCCGACCAGCGGTGCCACCAGGGTGGTGCCGGCCCGGGCGCTCTGGGTCAGCCCGGCCGCCGCGCCGAAGTCCTGACGCTCCGTCAGGATACTGCGCAGCAGCGCGCTCTGCGCCGGAGCCAGGACGGCCCCGGCCAGACCGCAGACCGTGGCGGTGCAGTAGATGATCCAGACCGTGTCCCGGCCGTCGACCAGCAGCAGCGGCAGCAGTGACACCGCCACCGCCAGGTTGACCCCGACCAGCAGCGGCCTGCGGCGGACCCGGTCGGCGAGCAGGCCGCCGAGCGGCAGCAGCAGCAGTGGCGCGGAGAAGCAGAACAGCACCAGACCGGCGGCGGAGTTGCTGCCGGTCAGCACCTTGGCCCAGATGCCGAGGGCGATGGAGAGGGCGCTGTCACCGAGGACGGACAGGGTCTGCCCGACGAGGTAGCGCCGGAACTCCGGGCGGGCCAACAGCGGGTGCATGGCGGTTCCTTCGCTGCGCCGACGGCGGCGCTTCGGGGTGTGCGTGGGTGTGCGGTGGTGCGGTGTGCGGGAGGTGCGGGACGTGCCTCAGGTGCCGGCGGTTCCGCGGGTGCAGGGAGTGCCCGGGGTGCGCCCTGACGCACGCGGGGTGCTCAGGGCGCCGGGCGTCAGGGTGCGACGGGGTGGGCCGGGGCGAGCGGGGCGACGGCGGCGAAACCCTCGATCACCGCGTCGTTGGCGTCCTTCTCGCCGATGGCGACCCGGATGCCGAGGCCGGGGTAGTAGCGGACGGCCACGCCCAGGCGCTCCAGCTCCGCGCGCAGCGGCAGTTGGTCCCCGGGGGCGTCGACCCACAGGAAGTTGGTGACGCTGGGCGCCACCGTCCAGCCGAGCCGCAGCAGTTCGGCCTCGGTGCGCTCCCGCTCCGCGGCGATCTCGGCGATCCGGTGCGCCATCTCGTCCCCGGCGGCGACGGAGGCGAGCAGGCCCGCCTCCTGGAGCCGGTTCACCGCGTACGGCACCTGGTGGTCCCGCACCCGCTGGGCCACGGACTCCTCCGCCAGCGCGTAGCCGATCCGCAGCGCCGCGATGCCGTGCGACTTGGACAGCGTGCGCAGCACCACCAGGTTCGGCCACTCGGCGATCCGGGCCGGCACGTCCGGGGCCTGCCAGCCCTGGGCGAAGTCGACGTACGCCTCGTCGAGCAGGATCAGCGCGGTGGACGGCACCCGGCGGAAGAACTCCGTCAGCTCGGCCCAGGAGTAGACCGTGCCGGTCGGGTTGTGCGGGTTGCACAGCACGACGATCCGGGTGCGCCCGTCCATCCGCTCGGCCATCGTTGCCAGGTCGTGCCGGGCGTCGGGGCCGAGCGGGACCGGCCGGGCCTCGGCCCGGGCGATCTCGCAGAACAGCGGGTACGCGTCGAAGCAGGGGTCCGAGTGCACCACGTTGTCGCCGGGCTCGACGACCGCGTGGAAGAGGTCCAGTGCCACGCCCGCCGAGCCGTGGCCGACCACGACCTGGCCGGCCGGGACGCCCTGCCAGTCGGCGACGATCCCGGCGATCCGCTCCGGACGGAAGTCCGGGTAGCGGTGCACGTCGGCACTGGCCTCGGCCAGCGCGGCCCGCACCGACGGCAGCGGCGGGTACGGGTGCTCGTTCTGCGCCAGCAGGTATCTGGCGCCCGACGGGGCGGCCATCAGTCGGCCTGGAGGACGTAGAGCCAGGAGTGCGGGGTGGCCAGCGCCTCGACGCGGTCGATCCGCAGGCCGGCGTCGGTGAACAGCTCCTCGTAGGTGGCCTTGGTGTGCAGCGGCACGCCCATCATCGCGTGCGCCAGCTCGAAGCCGACCGAGAAGACCGGCTGGGCGCCCTCGGAGGTGCCCGGGTCGCGCAGCATGGTGTCGCCGAGGACGAAGGTGCGGGCCTTCGGGAAGGCCTCCCGCATCCGGGTGAAGATCGAGGAGCGGGTGGTCGGGTCGGCCAGCAGGTCGTGCAGCAGGAAGAAGCTCATCACGGTGTCGACCTCGGCCACCTCGGCGGCCTCGGCGTCGTTGTCGATCTGGGTGCCGAGCAGGCCCAGCACGTCCGCGCGGACGGCGGTGACCCGGTCCTGCATGCCGGCCTCGACGATGTCGCGGCGGGCGATGTCGGTGGCCGGGCGGCTGATGTCGATGCCCAGGCCCCGGGTGCCCTCGCGCTGCGAGACCACGCGGCGCACCCGGGCGGAGGTGCCGGAGCCCAGGTCGGCGATGGTGCGGAAGTCGATGCCGTTCAGCACGTCGGTCAGCTGGGCGGCGAACATCGACTGGTCGCACTGGGCGGAGCCGAGGGCGACCATCGCCTCGTCGCGGAAGACGTCCTCGTTGTAGCGGTGGGTGCCGGCGCTCAGGTGGCCGGCGCGGCCGAACACGTCGTGGTAGCCGCCGACGGCCCAGGTGAAGTAGCCGCGCGCGGCGGCGATCTCCAGGCCCGCCTCGGTGGGCAGGTAGGCGTCGCCGTCGGCCTTGAGGTAGCCGTAGTCGGCGGCGGCGCGCAGCACGGCCTCGGTGCGGGCGGTGTCGCCGGCCTGGGCGGTGGCCTCGGCGGCCGAGAGCGGCTCGCCGCGCCCGATCGACTCCAGCAGGCCGATCCGGTCCAGCGCGAAGATCACGTTGGCGGCGATGAAGCCGTTGTAGGCGTCGGTCGAGGTGATCGGCGACGGGGTGATGCCACGCCAGGTGTCGGGGATGGCCGCAGTGGTCATGGTGGTGTCCGTTTCTCCGTGGGCGGGCCGGGTGCGGTCCGCGTGGTGTGCGCAGGTCGGTTGCCTGCGGTCGGTAGGGGTGCTGAGTCGGTGGGGCGGACTGGTCAGGGAGTCAGGTGGGCGGCGAGCACCGGGCCGATGACGGCGAGCGCTTCGGAGCTCGTCATAGCGCCGTGGGTGCTCGGCACCTCGTGGACGTCGAGCCGACCGCCCAGGTGCGGGCGCCAGCTCTCCGGGTCGGGGGCGTCGGTGGGCCGGTCCTTGGCGGCGGTGAAGAACACCGCGTCGCCGTCGTAACCGGGCAGCGGGAGCGCGTGGGACAGCTCGGCGTTGGCCTGGAAGACCGAGACCACCCGGGCCACCCCGGCGCCGCTGAGGCCGGCGAGCGGGCCCTCGCCGCCCCGGACGAGCGCGGCGTAGCCGTCCTCGTCCGAGGGCCAGGCGGTGACCTCCCCGACCGGGTGGCCGAGCGAGTCGAGGATCAGTTCGAGCTGCGCCGGGTCGTCCCGCCACTGCTCGGGCCCCGGCTGGCCGGTGCCCGGGTAGGCGTCCAGCAGGGCCAGCAGCCGGACCTCCTCGCCCTGTTCGCGCAGCAGCGCGGCGATCGCGTGGGCGACGGCCCCGCCGAAGGACCAGCCGAGCAGGGCGTACGGGCCCTCGGGGCGGACGGCGCGGATCTGCGCGAGGTAGGTGCGGGCCAGTTCCTCGACGGTGGCCGGGTGCGCGCTCGGGTCGGCCAGGCCGGGGGCCTGGAGGCCGTAGATCGGCTGCTCGGCGTCGAGGTGGCGCAGCAGGCCGGTGTAGACCCAGCTGATGCCGGCGGCCGGGTGGACGCAGAACAGCGGCGGGCGCGAGCCGCGGGTGCGGATCGGCAGCAGGACGGGGAAGCTCTCGGCGGCCGGGCCCAGGGTGAGCCGCTCCGCCAGCCGGGCGACGGTCGGCGCCTCGAACACCGCGCGGACGCCGATCTCCTCGTCCTCGCCGACCAGTTCGCGCAGGCCCGCGACCAGCCGGCTGGCCAGCAGCGAGTGCCCGCCCAGCTCGAAGAAGTTGTCGTCGACGCCGACCTTCTCCAGCCCGAGCAGGTCGGCGAACAGGCCGCAGAGCAGTTCCTCCCGCGGCGTCGCGGGCGCCCGCCCGGAGCCGAGCCAGGTGCTGTCGGGGGCCGGGAGGGCCTTGCGGTCGACCTTGCCGTTGGCGGTCAGCGGCAGGGCGTCCAGGGCGACGACCGCCGAGGGCACCATGTAGTCGGGCAGGGACGCGCCGACGTGGGCCCGCAGCGCGGCCTGGTCGACGCTCTGCCCGGGGTGGGCGACGGCGTAGCCGACCAGCCGGCGGTCGCCCGGGCGGTCCTCCCGGACCAGCACGAACGCCTGGGCCAGCGAGGGGTGCCGGGCGAGCACGGCCTCGATCTCGCCGGGCTCGATCCGGAAGCCGCGGATCTTGACCTGGTGGTCGGTGCGGCCCAGGTACTCCAGGGTGCCGTCGGCCTGGCGGCGGACCAGGTCGCCCGAGCGGTACATCCGGCTGCCGGGGGCGCCGTACGGGTCGGCGACGAAGCGCTCGGCGCTCTGGCCCGGCCGGTTGAGGTAGCCGCGGGCCAGGCCCGCGCCGGCGATGTACAGCTCGCCCTCGACCCCGGCCGGGACGGGCTGCAGCGCCGCGTCCAGGACGTAGAGCCGGGTGTCCGGCACGGGCCGGCCCATCGGCGGGGCGATCCGGCCGCTGAGCGGGCTGCTCATGCTGGCGCAGACGGTGGACTCGGTCGGGCCGTAGGCGTTGACCATCCGCAGCCGGGCCGACCAGTGCTCGACCAGGTCGGGCGGGCAGGCCTCACCGGCGACCACCAGGGTGGCGCCCGGGGGCAGCGCGTCCGGGGCGAGCACGGCCAGCGCGGTCGGCGGCAGGGTCAGGTGGGTGACGCCCTGTTCGGCGATCAGCGCCGTCAGCGAGGGTCCCGGCAGCAGTTGGTCGGCGTCGCCGAGGACGGCCCGGGCGCCGGTGAGCAGGGCCATGCCCAGCTCCCAGACGGCCGCGTCGAAGGACGGCGAGGCGAACAGCAGCACCCGGCTGTCCGGGGTGACGGCCAGGTTCCGCCGCTGGCCCTCCACCATGGCGGCGAGGCCGCTGTGGGTGACCACCACGCCCTTGGGGCGGCCGGTGGAGCCCGAGGTGTAGATGACGTACGCCGCGGAGTGCGGGGTGATCGCGGTGCCGGTGAGGTCGTGCGACGGGTGGCCGGAGGCGTCCAGGTCCTCCAGCAGCAGCCGGGGGACGGTGCTGTCGCCGAGCACGCCGTCGGCCAGCGCCCTGCTGGTGAGGACCAGCGCGGGCGCGGCGTCGTCCAGCATGTAGGCGATCCGGTCGGCCGGGTAGCGCGGGTCCAGCGGCTGGAAGACGGCGCCGGCCTTGAGCACCGCGAGCTGGGCGACGATCAGTTCGACCGAGCGCTCCAGGGCGATCGCGACGAACCGCTCGGGGCCCGCGCCGTGCTCGGTCAGCAGCCGGGCGAGGCGGTTGGCGCGCTCGTTCAGCTCGCCGTAGGTGACCCGCTCGGCGCCGAAGGACAGCGCGACGGCCTCCGGTCGGGCGGCGGCCCGCGCCTCGAACAGCGCCGGGAAGGTGCCGAGCGGGATGTCCTCCCGGGTGTCGTTCCAGCCGGTGAGCAGCTGCTCGCGCTCCTCGGGCGCCAGCACCTCGACCCGGCCCACGGGCTGGTCCGGGTCGGCCAGCACCGCGCGCAGGGCGCGCTCGAGGCGGACGGCCGTCGCCTCGGCGGTGGCCCGGTCGAACAGGTCGACGGCGTACTCCAGCGTCAGGCCGAGACCGGCCGGCCCGCCGTCCGCGTCGAAGCTCTCGCTGAAGGCGAAGGTCAGGTCGAACTTGGCGAGGTCCGAGTCCAGTTGCTCGACCCGGCCGGGCAGGCCGCCGAGGCTGATCTCCCCGGCCTCGCCGCCGGAGGTGAGCATCACCTGGCAGAGCGGGTGGCGGGCGGTCGAGCGCACCGGGTTGAGCAGCTCGACCAGCCGCTCGAAGGGCACGTCCTGGTGCTCGAAGGCGTCCAGGGTGGCGACCCGGACGCGCTCCACCAGCTCGCGGAAGCTCGGGTCGCCGCTCAGGTCGGTGCGCAGCACCAGGGTGTTGACGAAGAAGCCGACCAGGTCCTCCAGCGCCTCGTCGGTGCGGCCGGCCAGCACGGTGCCGATCGGCAGGTCGGTGCCCGCGCCGATCCGGCCCAGCGTGGTGGCCAGCGCGGCCTGCATCACCATGAACACGCTGGCCCGGCTCTGCTGCGCCAACTCGACCAGGGCGGCGTGGAGTCCGGCGTCCATCCGGAGCTCCACGGCGGCGCCGCGGCGGCTCGGGGCGGCGGCGCGGCGGCGGTCGAAGGGGAGCGTCAGCTCCTCCGGCAGGTCGGCCAGGGCCTGCTGCCAGTAGGCGAGTTGGGCGTTCAGCAGGTCGCTGGGCCGCTCGTCGGTGCCGAGCAGCTCGTGCTGCCAGAGGGTGTAGTCGGCGTACTGCACGGGCAGCGGCCGCCACTGCGGCCCGGTGCCGGCGAGGCGGGCCCGGTAGGCCTCGGCGAGGTCGCGCAGCAGCGGGACCACGGACCAGCCGTCGGTGGCGATGTGGTGCATCAGCACCAGCAGGACGTGCTCCTCGCCGGGCAGCGAGAACAGGGTGGTGCGCACCGGAAGGTCGCGGGCGAGGTCGAAGACCTCCGCGCCGGCCTCGGCGAGGGCCCGGTGGAGTTCCTCCTCGTCTGCCACCGCCGCGGTGCACAGCGGGAGTTCGGGGCTTTCCAGGAGCAGCTGGTGCGGCTGTCCTTCGGTGGTCGGGTAGACGGTGCGCAGCACCTCGTGGCGGTCGAGCACGTCCGCCAGGGCCGCGTGGAGGGCGGCGGCGTCGACCGGGCCGGTCAGCCGGAGGGCGCACGGGGTGTTGTAGAGCGTGCTCGGGCCCTCGAACTGGTCGATGAACCACAGGCGTTGCTGCGCGGGGGAGAGGGGGACGCGCTCGGGCCGCGCGGCGGGCCCGAGGGCCGGACGGGCGGTGGGCTCCTCGGTGCCCGGGGTGGGCAGGGCGGCGGCCAGCACGGCCACGCTGGGGGCGTCGAACAGTACCCTGACGGGCAGTTCGGTGCCGAGCGCGGTGCGGATGCGGCTGACCAGCTTGGTGGCGAGCAGCGAGTGGCCGCCCAGGTCGAAGAAGCTGTCGTCGATCCCGATCCGGTCCAACCCGAGGACGTCGGTGAAGAGTTCGCACAGCGCGCGCTCGGTGTCGGTGCGCGGGGCGCGGCCCTCGGCGGCCCCGGTGTAGTCGGGGGCGGGCAGGGCGCGCCGGTCGACCTTGCCGTTGGCGGTCACGGGGAGGGCGTCGAGGACGACCACGGCGGCCGGGAGCATGTAGCTGGGCAGGCTGTCGGCGACGGCGGCGCGCAGCTCGGCGGGGGTGGCCCCGCCGGTGGCGTAGACCACCAGGCGCTTGTCGCCGGGCCGGTCCTCGCGGACCACGGCGAAGGCCTGGCCGACGGTCGGGAGGGCGGTGAACGCGCCCTCGACCTCGCCGAGTTCGATCCGGAAGCCGCGGATCTTCACCTGGTCGTCGGCCCGGCCGAGGAACTCCAGCACGCCGTCGGCGGTCCAGCGGACCAGGTCGCCGGTGCGGTACATCCGGCTACCCGGTTCGCCGAACGGGCAGGCCACGAAGCGCTCGGAGGTCAGCGCGGGGCGGCCGACGTAGCCGCGGGCCAGGCCCTCGCCGGCGATGTACAGCTCCCCGGCCACGCCGGCCGGCACCGGCCGCAGCGCGGTGTCCAGCACGTACGGCCGGGTGTTGTTCAGCGGGCTGCCGATCGGCACCACGGCGGGGACGGGCTCGCCCGGGCGCATGGTGAAGACGGTCTTGATGGCGGTGGTCTCGGTGGGCGCGTACACCGCGAGCACGTCGGTGTCCGGGCAGGCCCGGTGGATCCGGCGGACGGACTCCGGCGGGACGACGTCGCCGCCGGTCCACACCTGGCGCACGTCGCGGAAGGCGGCCGGGTTCTCGTCGGCCATCAGCCGCAGCAGGCCGGACGGGGCCTGGACCAGGGTCACCCGATGGGTGGTGACGGTCTCGGCGAGGCGGCGGATGTCCAGCTCGCCGGGCTCGGCGAGGACGATCGCCCCGCCGGTGACCAGCGGCGCCCAGATCTCGGTGGTGGAGGCGTCGAAGGCGGTGGGCGAGTGCAGCAGCACCCGCTCGTGGTGGCCGGCCCGGAAGTGCGGGTTGCCGAGCAGGTCGACCACGTTGCGGTGGGTGACGGCGACGCCCTTGGGCACCCCGGTCGAGCCGGAGGTGTACATCACGTAGACCAGCTGGCCGGGCAGCACCGGCACGGCCGGGTTGTCCGCCGCGGGGGCCTCGTCGAGCAGCGTCCCGGTGACCTCGACGGTGGCGAAGCCGCCGGTGGCGAGCACCGGGTGGCCCCGGTGGGCCGGGTCGACGAGCAGCAGGCCGGTGCGGGTGTCGGCGAGGATGTGCTGGAGCCGGTCCAGCGGGTAGCGGTCGTCCAGCGGGACGTACGTGCCGCCCGCCTTGGCGATCGCGAGGACGGCGGTGAGCAGCCCGGCGGAGCGCTCCATCAGTACCGCGACCGGCTGTTCGGTGCTCAGCCCGCGCTCCAGCAGCAGGGCGGCGAGCCGGTTGGCGCGGTCGTTCAGCTCGGCGTAGTCGAGCCGCTCGGTGTCGGAGACCAGGGCGAGGGCCTCGGGGGTGGCGGCGGCCTGGGCCTCGAACAGCCGGGGCAGGCTCTGCTCGGCGACCGGCGAGGCCGGCCCGTTCCAGCCGGTGAGGAGCCGCTCGCGCTCGGCCGGGTCGAGGATCTCGACGGTGCCGATCGGCGCCTCGGGGGCGGCGACGGCGGCGCGCAGCACGCGTACCAGCCGCTCGGCGAGGGAGACGGCGGTGGCGTGGTCGAAGAGGTCGGCGGCGTAGTCGACGGCGGCGCGCACGCCCAGGCAGGTGCCGTCGGGCGCGAGTCGCTCGACGAAGTTGAAGTTGAGGTCGAACTGGGCCTGCGCCTCGCCGACCTCGACCGGGGTGCCCACGGCGGCGCCGAAGGCGAGGTCGCCGGCCCGTTCCGCGTTCAGCGTGACGACGGTCTGGAAGAGCGGGTGGCGGGCGGGGGTGCGGGTCGGGTTGAGGTGTTCGACCAGGCGCTCGAAGGGGATGTCCTGGTGGTCGTAGGCGTCCAGGTTCGCCCGGCGGACCCGGTCGAGCAGCTCGTGGAAGCTGGGGTCGCCGGAGGTGTCGGTGCGCAGCAGCAGGGTGTTGACGAAGAAGCCGACCAGGTCGTCGAGGGCCTCGTCGGTGCGGCCGGCGACGGGGGTGCCGAGCGGCAGGTCGGTGCCGGCGCCGAGGCGGGTGTAGAGGGCGGCGACCGCGGCCTGCAGCGCCATGAACAGGCTGGCGTGCCGGCCGGAGGCCAACTCGGTGAGGGCGGTGTGCAGTTCGGCGTCCAGCTCGAAGTCGGCGGCGCCGCCGCGGCGGCTCGGCAGGGCCGGGCGCGGCCGGTCGTAGGGGAGTGCCAGCTCCTCCGGCAGGCCGGACAACTCCTGCTGCCAGTGGGCGAGTTGCAGGGAGACGACGCTCTCCGGGTCGTCCTCCTCGCCGAGCAGCTCGCGCTGCCAGAGGGTGTAGTCGGCGTACTGCACCGGCAGCGGCTCCCACTGCGGCTCGGTGCCGGCGAGGCGGGCCCGGTAGGCCTCGGCGAGGTCGCGGAAGAGCGGGGCCACCGACCAGCCGTCGCTGGCGATGTGGTGGGTGAGCAGCAGCAGGACGTGCTCGTCCGGCGCGGGCAGGGTGTACAGCCAGGCCCGGACCGGGAGGTCCGCGGCGAGGTCGAAGACCTGCCCGGCGGCCTCGCGCATCAGCTCGTGCAGCTCGGCCCCGCCGGCCGCCGGCACCCGGTGCAGCGGCGGGCGCCCCTCGGCGAGGATGTGCTGGTGGGGCTGGCCGTCGGTGGTGGGGAAGACGGTGCGCAGCACCTCGTGCCGCTCCACCACGTCCCCGAGCGCGCCCTCGAGGGCGGCGGCGTCGAGCTCACCGGTCAGCCGGAGGGCGAACGGAGTGTTGTAGAGGGCGCTCGGGCCCTCGAACTGTTCGATGAACCAGAGCCGCTGCTGGGCGAACGACAACGGGATCAAGGTCTGCCTCCGACTGGCGACGTACGGCTGCTGTGGCTGGTGGGGCCGCTCTGCCCGGTGGGGCGGGGCGGTCGTGGGGCGGGGCGGGCCGCCGCCGGTGGGCGGCCCGCGTCCCGCCGCCGGTCAGGCCTGCGGGCGGCGCATCGGCCGCAGGGCCGGGCGGGCCTTCTTCGGTGCGGGCGCCTGCTCGCCGCCGGGCAGGACGGCGGCGAGGGCGGCGACCGTGGGCGCGTCGAACAGCGTGCGGATCGGCAGCTCCGCGCCGAGCGTGGCGCGGATGCGGCTGACCAGCCGGGTGGCGAGCAGGGAGTGGCCGCCGAGGTCGAAGAAGCGGTCGTCGATGCTGACCGTCGGCACGCCCAGCACCTCGGCGAACAGGGCGCAGAGCTCCCGCTCGCGCTCGGTGCGCGGGGCGCGGCCCTCGGCCGCCCCGGCGTACTCGGGCGCGGGCAGGGCCCGGCGGTCGACCTTGCCGTTGGCGGTGACCGGCAGGCTGTCCAGGACGACCACGGCGGCCGGGAGCATGTAGCCGGCGAGGCGGTCCGCGACGAAGGCGCGCAGCTCGCCGTCGGTGGCCTTGCCGGTGGCGTACACCACCAGGCGCTTGTCGCCCGGCTGGTCCTCGCGGACCACCGCGAGCGCCTGGCCGACGCTCTCGTGGGCGGTGAACGCGGCCTCGACCTCGCCGAGTTCGATCCGGAAGCCGCGGATCTTCACCTGGTCGTCGGCGCGGCCGAGGAACTCCAGGACGCCTCCCCCAGCCTCCGGCCGGGGGGACCCCCATGCCGTCCAGCGGGCGAGGTCACCGGTGCGGTACATCCGGCCGCCCGCCTCGTCGAACGGGCAGGCGACGAAGCGTTCGGCGCTGAGCGCCGGGCGGCCGACGTAGCCGCGGGCCAGGCCGGCCCCGGCGATGTACAGCTCGCCCGCCACTCCGGCCGGCACCGGGCGCAGCCCGGCGTCCAGCACGTACAGCCGGGTGTTGGCCAGCGGGCGCCCGATCGGCACCGTGCTCGGTACCGCCGTGGCGTCCGGCATCGGGTACTGGGTGGCGCACAGGGTGGTCTCGGTCGGTCCGTAGAGCGCCCGCACCGCGATGCCGGGGACGGCCTCCAGTACCCGGCGCACGGCCGGGGCGGAGACCACGTCGCCGCCGGTCAGCACCTCGCGCACACCGGCGAAGATGGCCGGGTCCTCCTCCGCGATGACCCGGAACAGGCCGGCGGTGACGTGCACGTGGGTGAGCGCGTGGACCCGGACCAGGTCGCGGATGGCGGCCGCGTCCAGGTCGCCCTGCGGCGCGACGACCACCCGGCCGCCGGACAGCAGCGGCACCCAGATCTCGTAGGTCGAGGCGTCGAAGGCGTGCGGCGCGTGGAACAGCACCCGCAGGCCCTCGTCGTGCCGCCAGCACGGGTCGGTGGCGAGCTGCACCACGTCCCGGTGGGTGATCGCGATGCCCTTGGGCTCCCCGGTGGAGCCGGAGGTGAACATCACGTACGCGAGCTGCTCCGGGTGGGGCGCGGCCCGGTGGGCGAGCCGCTCGCGCGGACCGTCGAACCAGCCCTCGGTGAGCGGCAGGACGGGGCAGGGGGCGTCGGCGGCCAGCGGGTGGTCCCGGTGCGCCGGGTCGACCAGGACGAGCGCCGCGGCCGTCTCGGCGGTGATCCGCCGCAGCCGCTGGGCCGGGTGCCGGTCGTCCAGCGGGACGTACACGCCGCCCGCCTTGGCCACCGCGAGGATCGCCGTCAGCAGGTCGGCGGAGCGGTCCATCAGCAGCACCACCGGCGTCTCGGCGCCGACCCCGGCGGCGGCCAGGTGGGCCGCCAGGTGCTCGGCGCGGGAGTCCAGTTCGGCGTAGCTGAGGGTGGCGTCCGCGGTGACCACGGCCGGCGCGTCGGGGGTGGCGGCGGCCTGGGCCTCGAACAGCTCCGGCAGGGTCGCGTCCGGGACGGGCGCCGCGGTGGCGTTCCAGCCGGTGAGCAGCCGCTCGCGCTCGGCCGGGTCGAGGATCTCGATGCCGCCGATCGGCGCGTCCGGGGTGGCCACGGCGGCGCGCAGCACCCGCAGCAGCCGCTCGCCGAGGGCGGCGACGGTGGCGTGGTCGAAGAGGTCGACGGCGTACTCGACCGCCACCGTCAGGCCCGCCCGGGGGCCCTGCTCGGTGAAGCGGAAGGACAGGTCGAACTTGGCCACGTCCAGCTCGAAGGGGTGCTCCGCGCAGCCCAGGTCGCCGAAGGCGGCCGGCACCGAGACCCGGCTCTCCAGGGCCACCAGGGTCTGGAAGAGCGGGTGGCGGGCGGGGGTGCGGGTCGGGTTGAGGTGCTCGACCAGGCGCTCGAAGGGGATGTCCTGGTGGTCGTAGGCGTCCAGGTCGGTGCGGCGGACCCGGTCCAGCAGCTCCCGGAAGCTCGGGTCGCCGGAGGTGTCGGTGCGCAGCAGCAGGGTGTTGACGAAGAAGCCGACCAGGTCGTCGAGCGCTTCGTCGGTGCGGCCGGCGACGGGGGTGCCGAGCGGGAGGTCGGTGCCGGCGCCGAGGCGGGTGTAGAGGGCGGCCACCGCGGCCTGCAGCGCCATGAACAGGCTGGCGTTCTGCGCCGCCGCCAACTCGCCGAGCTTTCCGTGCAGTTCGGCGTCGACGGCGACCTCGACCAGGCCGCCCCGGTGCCCCGGCACGGCCGGGCGCGGCCGGTCGTAGGGCAGCGCCAGCTCCTCCGGTGCGTCGGCCAGGGCCTGCTGCCAGTAGGCGAGTTGGTCGTTCAGCAGGGCGCTGGGCCGCTCGTCGCTGCCGAGCAGTTCGCGCTGCCAGAGGGTGTAGTCGGCGTACTGCACGGGCAGCGGCCGCCACTGCGGCTCGGTGCCGGCGCAGCGGGCCCGGTAGGCCTCGGCGAGGTCGCGGAAGAGCGGCTCGACCGACCAGCCGTCGCTGGCGATGTGGTGCATCAGCACCAGCAGGACGTGCTCGTCGTGCGGCAGCGACAGCAGGGTGGCGCGCACCGGCAGGTCGCGGGCGAGGTCGAAGACCTCCTCGCCGGCGGTGACCAGCGCGGTCCGCAGCTCGGCCTCGTCGGCGACCTGCACCCGGTGCAGGGCCAAGTCGTCCGCACCGGTGACCAGTTGGTGCGGCTGTCCGTCGACGGTCGGGAAGACGGTGCGCATCACCTCGTGCCGCTCCACCACGTCCCGGACGGCCCGCTCCAGGGCGGCGGCGTCGACGGCGCCGGTGAGCCGGACCGCGACCGGGGTGTTGTAGAGCGCGCTCTGGCCCTCGAACTGCTCGATGAACCACAGGCGTTGCTGGGCGGAGGAGAGCGGCACGCGCTCCGGCCGCCCGGCCGGCCGCAGGGCCGGGCGGGCCGCGGCGGAGTCGGGCAGCGCTGCGGCCAGCAGGGCCACCGTCGGGTTGTCGAAGAGCGCGCGGATCGGCAGCTCGGCGCCGAGCCCGGCGCGGACGCGGCTGACCAGCTTGGTGGCGAGCAGCGAGTGCCCGCCGCGCTCGAAGAAGTTGTCGTCGATGCTGATCCGGGCGAGCCCGAGGACCTCGGCGAACAGCTCGCACAGGGCCCGCTCGGTGGCGTTGCGCGGCTGGCGTCCGCCGTCGGCGCCGTTGTAGTCGGGCGCGGGCAGGGCCTTGCGGTCCACCTTGCCGTTGGGGTTCACCGGCAGCTCGTCGAGGACGACGATCGCGGCCGGCAGCATGTAGCCGGGCAGCCGGTCGGTGACGAAGTCGCGCAGCTCCTCGGCCCGCACCTCGCCGGTGACGTACGCGACCAGGCGCTTGTCGCCCGGCTGGTCCTGGCGGACCGCCACGCAGACCTGGCCGACCGCCGGGTGGGCGGTGAACGCCGCCTCGACCTCGCCGAGTTCGATCCGGAAGCCGCGCAGCTTGACCTGGTCGTCCGCTCGACCGACGAACTCCAAGTCACCCGAAGGGGTCCAGCGGACCACGTCGCCGGTGCGGTACATCCGGCCGCCGGGCTCTCCGAACGGGCAGGCCACGAAGCGCTCGGAGGTCAGGCCGGGGCGGCGGACGTAGCCGCGGGCCAGGCCGTTGCCGCCGATGTACAGCTCGCCGGCCACCCCGACCGGCACCGGGCGCAGCCCGGCGTCCAGCACGTACAGCCGGTTGTTGGGCAGCGGTCGGCCGATCGGCACGACGGCGGGCACCTCGGCGGCCGAGGTCATCGGGAAGTGCGTCGCGAAGGTGGTCGTCTCGGTGGGCCCGTAGACGTTGACCAGCCGCAGTCCGGGGCAGCTGTCCAGGACCCGCCGCATGGCGACCGGCGAGGCGATGTCCCCGCCCGTCCACACCTCGTGCAGCCCGGCGAAGGTCTCCGGGGCCTCGGCGGCCAGCACGTTGAACAGGCCGACGCTGATCCAGGCGGAGGTGGTCCGCTCGTGGCCGATCACCGCCGCCAGCTCGGCGATGCCGAGCCGGCCGGCCGGGGCGATCACCAGCTGGCCGCCGGAGAGCAGCGGGGTCCAGATCTCGTAGGTGGAGGCGTCGAAGGCGGAGGGCGCGTGCACCGGCAGCCGCTCGTGGCCGCCGCCGGTGAACTGCCCGCCGAGGGCGAGGTCCACCACGCCGCGGTGGGTGACGGCGATGCCCTTGGGTACGCCGGTCGAGCCCGAGGTGTGCATCACGTACACCAACTGGTCGGCGCGCTGCGGCAGTCCGAGGTTCTCCGGGTGCTCCTCGGCGTGCGGGTCGAGCACCGTCAGGCCGGCCAGCGCGGGGTGCTCGCGGTGCGCGTCGTCGGCCAGCACCAGCTCGGCCCCGGCGTCCGCGAGGACGGTCCGCAGCCGGTCCGCCGGCTGGGCGTCGTCCAGCGGCACGTAGAGGCCGCCGGCCTTGAGTACCGCCAGGATCGCCACCACCTGGGCGGCCGAGCGGTCGATCATCAGCGCGACCGGCGTCTCCCGGACGACCCCGGCCTCGACCAGCCGCAGCGCCAGGCCGTTGGCCCGGGCGTTGAGCTGGGCGTAGGTCAGCTCGGCGTCGTCGGCGGTGAGCGCGATCGCGTCCGGGGCGGCGGCGGCCCGCGCCTCGAACAGCTCGGGAAGTGAGCCCTCCGGCAGCGGGGTGCCGGTGCCGCTCCACTCGGTGACCAGCTCGGCGCGCTCGGCTGCCGTCAACACCTCGACGGTGCCGACGAGTTCGGCCGGGTCGGCGACGATCCGGTCGAGCAGGGCGAGGAAGCGGTCCAGCAGGGCGCGGGCCTCGTCGGCGGTGAAGGCGTCCGGCTGGTGGTCCAGGCGCAGCTGGAGACCGTCGCCGGGGGTGAGGGCCAGCACCAGCGGGTAGTGGGCGCTGTCGACGTCCTCGACGAGGGTGACGCCGGTCGCGCCACTCGGGTCGGCGCCGTCCAGGGCGGACGGGTCCGGGTAGTTGCCGTACACCGTGACGGTGTCGAACAGGCTTCCCATGCCGGCGAGTTGCTGGATCTCGGTGAGGCTGAGGTGCTGGTGGTCCAGCAGCGTGGACTGCTCGTGCTGCAGGCGCAGCAGCAGCTGGCCCCAGCTCTCCGCCTGGTCCAGCCGCACCCGCACCGGTACGGTGTTGATGAGCAGGCCCATCATCCGCTCCACGCCCGGCAGGTCGTGCGGGCGGCCGGAGACGGTGGTGCCGAACAGCACGTCCTCGCGGCCGGTGAGCCGGGCCAGCAGCACGCCCCAGGCCGCCTGGACCAGGGTGTTGAGGGTGACGCCGTAGCGGCGGGCGGTACGGGCGAGGGCCTCGGTGCGCTCCGGGGTGAGCCCGGTGTGCAGGCGCAGCGGCAGCTGCGGGGTGGCGGCGGAGCGGCCGGGCGCGAGCAGGGTGGGCTCGTCGGCGCCGGCCAGCGCCTGGGCCCAGGCGGCGCGGGCGGCCACGCCGTCGCGCCGGGTGATCCAGCGCAGGTACTCGCGGTACGGGGCGGCCGGGGCCATCGGCTGCTCGAAGTACAGGCCCCACAGCTCCTCGGCGAACAGCGGGGTGGACCAGCCGTCCAGCAGGATGTGGTGCGCGGAGGCGATCAGCTGGTGCTGCCCCGGGGCGAGTCTGAGCAGGGTGTAGCGCAGCAGCGGCGGGCGGTCCAGGTCGAAGCGGCGGCCGTACTCGGCGGCGGCGATCCGGGCGGCCTCCGCCCGCGGGTCGGCGTGGTCGCTCAGGTCGAGGACGGTGAAGGGCAGTTCGACGCCGTCCGGGACGACCTGCACCGGCGGGCCGTCGTGCCGCTGGTGGAACGCGGCCCTGAGGTTCGGCTGGCGGACCAGCAGCGCCTCGGCGGCGGCGCGCAGCCGGTCGGCGTCCACCGGGCCGGTCAGGTCGAAGGTCACCACCGAGGTGTAGACGTCCGCGCCCTCGGCGTCGTACGCCGAGTGGAAGGCCATGCCCTGCTGGAGCGGCGAGGTGGGCCAGACGTCCACCAGGCGGGCCGGGGCGTGGTGGGCGGCGAGCGCGTCCACCTCGTCCTGGGTCAGCTCGACCAGCGGGAAGTCGGAGGGGGTGTGCCCGCCCGCGTCCGGCCGCTCGGCGTGCTCGGCGAGCGCGCCCAGCGCGGCGAACCAGGCCTCGGCGAAGGCGCGCACCCGCTCCCCGGAGAGCAGCCCGGAGGCGTACGACCACTGGGCGACCAGCAGCGGGCCCTGCGGGGTGTCCACGGTGGTGGCGTCCAGGCCGAGCACCCGGCCGAGCGCGAGGCCCGTCGCGGCGCCCTCGGACATCGCCTCGGTGCCGGCCAGCACGTCCTCGGCGGTGACGCCCTCGGGCGCGAAGCGGCCCAGGTAGTTGAACTCGATCTGCGGGTCGGCGCGGTCGGCGAGGACGGCGGCGGTCTCCGGGTTGAGGTGGCGCAGCAGGCCGAAGCCGATGCCGTTGTCCGGGACGGCCCGCAGCTGCTCCTTCACCCGGCCGAGGGCCCGGCCGAGCGCGGGGCTGGCCGCGGTGACCTCGGACCAGTCCAGTGCCCCGGGGGCGAGCCGGACGGGGTAGACGGAGGTGAACCAGCCGGCGGTGCGGTGGAGGTCGACGCCCTCCACGATCTCCTCGCGGCCGTGGCCCTCCACGGTGACCA
Organism: Kitasatospora sp. NPDC048298; assembly: GCF_043201465.1. Taxonomy (NCBI): domain Bacteria; kingdom Bacillati; phylum Actinomycetota; class Actinomycetes; order Kitasatosporales; family Streptomycetaceae; genus Kitasatospora; species Kitasatospora sp. NPDC048298. The sequence continues at coordinate 72,017 of NZ_JBICYZ010000036.1, read as the reverse complement.
GCACCGCGCCGTCGGGCCCGGTGGTCTCCCGGCCGCGCCAGTGGCCGAGGGCCAGCGCCAGCGCCGTCAGCAGCACGTCGTTGACCTGGGCGTGGTAGGCGGCGGTGACCTTGGTGAGCAGCGCCTGGGTGGTCTCGGCGGGCAGCACCAGCCGCAGCAGGCCCTCGGTGGCGTAGGTGTCCCGCGAAGGGTCCAGCGGGCGGTCGCCGAGCAGCGGGTCCGGGGTGGCCAACGCGGACTGCCAGAGCGGGAGTTCGGCGGCGCGGCGGTCGGTGTTGGCCTCGGTGGTGAGCCGCTGGGCCCAGCGGCGGAAGGAGGTGGGCACCGGCGCGAGCTCGACGGCCCGGCCCTCGCGGAGCGCGTCGAGCGCGCCCAGCAGGTCCTCCTCGACGATGCGCCAGGTGACGCCGTCCACCACCAGGTGGTGGATCACCAGCAGCAGCTGCGAGGGCAGCTCCGGGCCGGCGTCGAAGCGCACGGCCCGCACCATCCGGCCGTCCTCGGGCGACAGCCGCTCGCGGGCGGCCTCGGTCGCGGCGCGCAGCGCCCCGGCGGTGGCCGGGCCCTCGACCAGGCTCAGTACGTCGGCCGCGGCGACGGCGCCGGGCTCCGGCACGTGCAGCGTCCAGGGGCGCTCGGCGAGCGGGGAGGTGCGGGCGCGGAACAGGTCGTGGTGGTCGAGCAGGGCCTGGACGGCGGCGGCCAGGTGCTCCCGGGTGGTGCCGGCGGGCAGGGTGAGCAGGGTCGACTGGTAGAAGCTCTCGACCGCGCCGTGCTGCGCGGCCAGCCAGTGCACGATGGGCGTCGGCGGCACCTCGCCGAGGCCGGCCCCGGCGGGCTCGACGACGACCGGGCCCTCCAGCGGACGGGCGATCAGCGCCAGCGCCTCGACGGTCGGGGCGAGGAACACCTCGCGCGGGGTGAGCTGGAGGCCCGCGTGCCGGGCCCGGGAGACCAGCTGGATGGCGACGATGGAGTCCCCGCCGAGCTCGAAGAAGGACTCCGTGACGCCCACCCGCGGCAGGCCCAGCACCTCGCCGAACAGCCGGACCAGGGTGTGCTCCAGCTCCCCGACGGGGGCGCGGCCGTCCTCCTCGCCGGCGCCGAACACCGGCGCGGGCAGGGCGCGCTTGTCCACCTTGCCGTTGGGCGTCAGCGGCAGCCGGTCGAGCACCACGACGGTGGGCACCATGTGGTCGGGCAGCCGCTCGGCGCAGTACGCCCGCAGCTCGGCCGGGTCGGCGGCGCCGACGGTGTAGCCGACCAGGCGGCGCTCGCCGGGGCGGTCCTCGCGGACCAGCACCACGGCCTGGCGCACCTCGGGGTGGGCGGAGAGGGTCTGCTCGATCTCGCCGAGCTCCACCCGGAAGCCGCGGATCTTCACCTGGTCGTCGGCCCGGCCGAGGAAGTCCAGCTGGCCGTCCGGGCGGTAGCTGCCGAGGTCGCCGGTGCGGTACATCCGGCTCCCGGGCTCGCCGTACGGGTCGGCCACGAAGCGCTCGGCGGTCAGGCCGGGGCGGTTGAGGTAGCCGCGGGCCAGGTGCGGGCCGGCCAGGTACAGCTCGCCCACGGTGCCCGGCTCGACCCGGCGCAGCCGCTCGTCCAGCACATGGACGCGCACGTCCTGGCAGGGCCGGCCGATCGGCGGCTGCTCCTCGCCGGTGAGCGGCTCGCTCATGGAGACGATGACGGTGGCCTCGGTCGGCCCGTAGCTGTTGAGCATCAGCCGGCCGCGGCCGCAGCGGGCGGCCAGCTCGCGGGAGACGGCCTCGCCGCCGCCGATCAGGGTGCGCAGCGAGGGCATCGGCAGATCGGGCAGGGTGGAGATCATCGCGGTGGCGATGTCGGCGTGGGTGACGCCGAACCGGTCGATCAGGGCGGCCAGCGGCTCGCCGACCAACTGGCTCTGCTCGCGGGGCAGGACGAGCGCGGCGCCGGTGGTGAGAGCGACGCACAGGTCGGAGACGGAGACGTCGAAGCTGAGCGAGGAGGCCTGGAGCACCCGGCTGCCGGGGCCGACCCCGGTGGCGGCGACCTGGGTGCCGATCATGCTGGGCAGCCCGGTGTGGGTGACGGCCACGCCCTTGGGCACGCCGGTGGAGCCGGAGGTGTAGATGACGTACGCGGTGTTCAGCGCGCTCAGCGGCCGCACCCGCTCGGCGGCGGTGAACGGGGTGTCCGGCTGGGCGTCGAGTTCGGCCCGGTGCTCGGGGGAGTCGAGCGGCAGGAGCGGGGCGCCGGTCCCGGGCAGCTGCCCGGCGGCCTCGGCGGTGGTGAGCACCAGGGCGGCGCGGGAGTCGGTCAGCATGTGGCGCAGCCGCTCGGCCGGGTAGGCCGGGTCGGCGGGCAGCCAGGCGGCGCCGGTCTTGGCGACGGCGAGGATCGCGGCGACCGCCTCGGGGGACTTCGGCAGGGCCAGCGCGACGACGTCCTCGGTGCCCAGGCCGCGGGCGGCCAGCACCCGGGCCAGCCGGTTGGCGCGGGCGTCCAGCTCGGCGTACGTGAGGGTGGTGCCCTCGGCGTACAGCGCGGGGGCGTCGGGGGTGCGGGCGACCTGGGCGTCGACCAGCTCGGTGAGGGTCGGACGGGCGTCGGGACGGGCGCGGCACAGGACCTCGGCCGATTCCGGCCGCTGCTCGGATCTGTGCGTCTGCTGGACCCCGGACATGTGACTCTCTCCCTCGTGCGGCTGGCCCCCGCGGCGGCGGGAGCGGCGAGCTGGGTTGACCTCGGGGCGGTCAGCCCGGCGGTCGGCGGAGCGATGTTGCGGTCGTCTTGCGGTGCTGGGGGCGTGCTTCGGGTGACGGCCGTGCGGCGCGGTGCGGTGGTGTGGCGCGGTGCGGTGGTGTGGCCGTGCGGCGCGGTGTGGCCGTGCGGAGGGTGCCGGCGCGCCGGCGCTGTTCGATGCACGCGCGTAGATGTCGGACACGGGACCGCGCCGACGGCGTGACGGGGCCGTACGGCGGTGGTGGGGTGCTGCGGTGGCTCGCGAGGATGAGACGGCTCGCGGTGGTGCCAAGGCTCGCGGCGGTGCGGTGCGGTGCGATCCGTCCGTGCCGCAGTGGTGCGGTGCGATCCGTGCCGCGGGTGGTGCCGGCGGCCGGGGGAGGGCCGGGGAGCGGCCGGGTGAGCGGCGGCTCGGGCGCGGTGCGACGCCGGGTGAGCGGCGGTCTGCTCCGCGGTCTCCTCCGCCGCGGTCTTCTCCGCGGTCGGCGCCGAGGCGGTGTGGCCGGGTGAGCGGCCGCTCGGCGGGGATCCCCGTACGGAAGCCGGGTGTTCAGCCCTCCGACGGTCGGTGGGCGGTGGCCGAGGTCAGTGCTCGGACAGCTGCGCGATCAGGCTCTTCGGCCGCAGGTCCTGCCAGTTCTGCTCGACGTAGTCGAGGCAGTCCTGCCGTCCGGCGGCACCGAACACCTGCTGCCAGCCGGCGGGCACCGGGCTGAAGGCCGGCCAGAGCGAGTGCTGGCCCTCGTCGTTGACCAGGACGAGGTAGCTGGCCTCGGGGTCCTCGAACGGGTTCGCCATCGTCGGTTCCTCTCTGATCAGGTCTGTTCGGAGCGGTGCGAAAAGGTGGGGATCGGGTGGTCGACGGAGCCGAGGCTCACGGACCCCAGCCGGAGTCCCCGCAGAGGGAGTCGTGGGCGGTGAGGGAAACCACGGACAGGCGCGGCCGGTCGTGGAGTCGGAGGCCCACCACGGCGGCCGGTCGAACGGTGCGCATCCCGGGCATCTTGTGGACGCGGACGGCAAGGCTTGGCATCGCGAATTCCTCTTCCTGAGGAGGGCGGTCTGCCCTCTTCGCTCTGAAACGCATCCTGCCGAAGGCCCAAACGTGCTTGGAAGCTCTCTTTGTGATCGTGAACACGCAATGCGGGAACCGGAAGCCCGGGCAGATCGTGTCAAAAACAGACAGACATGATCCAACCCCCGCCTGGCTCTGTCAGATCAGTGGTGGGAGCAGTGCGGAGACGGGCACCCCGGCGCGCCGCGGCGAGCCCCGGCGCAGCTCCTCCCGGACGGCGGGCCAGTCCTCGACCCCCGGCCGCCCCGCCCCGGCCGGCGACTCCAGGGCGAGCGTCGCCAGGTAGGCGCGCTTGAGCGCGGCCCGTTCGTCCTGCACCCGGCCCGCGGACTGCTCGATCCGGCGCAGCCGGGCGTGCAGCCGCTCCAGCGCGCCCCCGCCCGTCAGCAGCCGCCGCGCCTCCGGGCCGAAGCGGAAACCGGGCGCCAGCAGCGGCCAGCCCGAGCGCCACACCCGGAACACCTCGCGGTGGCTCGGCCCCCACTCCCGCTCGGCCTCGGCCAGCCGCTCCAGCGCGGCCGCCTCGGTCGCCGCCGTACAGGTCCCGCGCAGCGCCCGCGACAGCGCCGCCCAGTCCTCGCCGGGCGCGTGCCGCAGCGCCGCGTGCAGCAGGTGGGCCACCGAGCCGTGCACCACGGTGCTCGGCCACTGCTCGGCCGCCGCCTCGGCCAGCGCCGCACCGGTGCCGCCGACCAGCACCCAGACCTCGCGCACCCCGCGCTCGGCGAGCCCGGCCAGCACCTGCGGCCACTGCTCCCCGTCCGCGGCCGGCCACAGGCCCAGCACCTCGCGCCGGCCCTCGACGGAGACCCCGAGCGCCAGGTGCACCAGCGGCCCGCCCGAGCGGCCGCTGCGCACCGAGTCGACGAAGACCACCGGGTAGACCGGGTCGAGCCGCCGCCCGCGCCGCTCGGCGAGCTCGTCGAGCACCTGGTCGGTGATGGCCGAGACGGTCTCCCTGCTCAACTCCACCCCGTACACCTCGGCCAGGTGCGCCACCAGCTCGCCCGAACTGAGGCCGCGCGCGGTCAACGAGATCACCAGCCGGTCGAGCCCGGGCAGCCGCCGGGCCCGGGGGAGGACGGCCTTGGGGGTGAAGCTGCCCTCGCGGTCCCGGGGCACCCGCACCTCGACCGGGCCGATCTCGGTGAGCAGCCGTCTGGCCCGGGCGCCGTTGCGGCCGTTGGTGCCGGGACCGGACCCGGAGCCGGAGTCCGAGTCGGAGCCTGAGCCGCGCAGGTGCTCCTGGAGTTCGAGCTCCAGAGCACCCTCGATCAGCTGCTTGGCGAAGGCCTGGAGGATCCCGCCGTCGCCCAGCAGCCGGACCGCGCCGGAGCCGACCTGCGCGGCGGCGGCCTCCGCGAACTGTCGTACCAGGCGCTGGTCCACCAGGCCGGCGAGGGCGGCGGGCGGTGTCGCTGGGTCGGAATCAGCTCGCAACTGGGGGTGCCTTCCGTCTGTAGGCCGTTCCACGCGCCGACCGCCCGCTCCGGGCGCCCCGCCGGGGCGCCAGGTGCGATGTGCCGGCAATCCCCCGGGTCACCGCTGCCGGGCGCGGCCGTGATCGTGACCGCCACCGTCGGCTCCCCCTCCTGCGTGCTCGCCCGACTACTGTCAGCCGATGATTTCCGCGCCCATTGGGCGTACACTCACGGCTGTCGGAGCCCGGGGGGCGGCGTCCGAACGGCAGTCACCTCCATCTTGCCGGTTCTGATGCCTGGCGGTAGCCGGTACGGGCATTCGTGAAACCGCAATGCCGAAGCCGGAAGGATGCCCAGATGTGCCCAACCCAGGACAACTGCGCGGAAAGGGGAACACCCCAGCTCTGCGACCGGGGCATCGAGTTCTACCGCACGGCGCTGGCCGAGGGGGAGGCGACCGGTGAAGCCCCCGAATGCCTGCTCGCCATGGGGCTGCTGCGCCCGCTGCCCGGCTCCGGTGACCGGCTGGCCCCCGTCCCGCCCGACATCGCCGTCACCGGGTTAGCGCGTCCGCTCGAACTCGCCGTACTGGCGCACCAGGAACGGCTCGCCGCGCTGCACACCTCCTTCCACACCGCCGAGCACGCCTACCGCGACGTCATGCGGCGGGCCAAACTGCCGATCCGGCTGCTGGCGGGCGAGGAGATCAACCCCGCACTGGAGAAGGCCGTCGCCGCCTGCTCCGAGGAACTGCTCACCGCCCAGCCGGGCGGCGGCCGCGGGCCCGAGCAGCTCGGCGACGCGCTCCCGCGCGACCTCGCCCTGGCCGGCCGGGGCGTGCGCCAGCGCACCCTCTACCAGCACACCGTGCGCTCGCACGGCCCGACGCTGGCCTACATCGAGCAGGTCACCGCCCAGGGCGCCCAGGTGCGGACCCTGAACGAGGTCTTCGACCGGGTGATCATCTGCGACCGCACCACCGCCTTCATCCCGGCCGGCGCCGACCGCGAGGCCGCGGCCATGCTCATCGAACTCCCGCCGCTCGTCGAGTACCTGCTCAAGATCTTCGAGCTGATGTGGGAGCGCGCCGAGCCCGTCACCTACCAGCACGGCCACCACCGCCCCCGGCTGCTGACCGCCCGCACCCGCCAGAACGTCCTGCGCCTGATGGTCAACGGCTACACCGACGAGGCCATCGCCTCCCGCCTCGGCATGAGCACCCGCACCGTCTCCAGCCACATCCAGAAGGCCAGCGAACTCCTCGGCAGCCGCAGCCGCGGCCACCTCGGCTACATCATCGCCCGCCAGGGCGTCCTCGACGAGCCCCTCGACGAACTCTGACGAGGGGGCCGCCGGCCCGGGGTCTGGAAACGCCGCCGCCGGCCCCGGTGGGGCCCGGTGGCGGCGCGGGTGCGGCCCGGGTCAGGCGAGGGTGGCGACGGCGGCCCTGACCTTGTCGGCGATGGCGGCCGGGAGGGGGACGTAGCCCTTGTCGCCGATGGCCTTCTGGGCGCCGTCGCCGACGGTGTAGGTGAGGAAGGACTTGAGGGCGGCGAGGGTGTCGGCCTTGTTGCCCTTGTCGCAGGCGATCTCGTAGGTGACGAGGACGATCGGGTAGGCGTTTTCGGCCTTGGTGCCGTAGTCGAGGGAGAGCGCGAGGTCTCCGTCGGTGCCGGCCACGGTGGAGGAGGCGATGGTGGCGGCCGCGTTGGCGGTGGTGGCCTCGACGGGTTTGGCGGCGCCGGTGGAGATCCTGGCGCTCTTCAGGTTGTTGACCTGGGCGTAGGACAGCTCCGCGTAGCCGATGGAGTTCTTGACCTGCTTGATCTGGGCGGAGACGCCGGCGCTGCCGTTGGCGGACTGGCCGTCCCTGCCCTTCCACGCCTTGTCCGGCGCCGCGCCCCAGGCCCCGCCGGAGGTCTTGGCGAAGTAGGAGGTCAGGTTGTAGGTGGTGCCGGAGTCGTCCGAGCGGTGGAAGGACTGGATCTCCGCGTCCGGCAGCTTGGTGCCCGGGTTGAGGGCGGCGATCGCCTGGTCGTTCCACTTGGTGATCTGCGAGTCGAAGATCTTCGCGGCGGTCGGGCCGTCCAGCACCAGGTTGTCGACGCCGTCCAGGTTGTAGACCAGCGAGACGAGGCCGCCGACCATCGGCAGGTCGATCGCCCGGCCGGCGGTGCAGACCGACTTGGAGGCGTCGACGTCGGCGGGCTTGAGCACGTAGTCGGTGCCCGCGAAGGCGACCTTGCCCTGGTTGAACTGCTGGACGCCCGCGCCGGATCCGCCGCCGCTGTAGTTGACGGTGGTGCCGGAACAGGCGGCGTTGTAGGCGGTCTTCCAGACGTCCATCGCGTTGCCCTGCGCGGTGGAGCCGGCGCCGAGGAGGTTGCCGCCCTTGGCTCCGCAGGCGATCGAGGCGGCGCTCGCTTCGGTGGGCCCGGGCTTCTCGTCCCCGCAGGCGGTGAGCGTCAGTGCGCCGGCCAGCGCCACCGCGCTCAGGGCGAGGGTGGTGGACCGGCGGTTGCGCTGGAGCATCAGTGGTTCCCTCTCGTCGAAACGGTTCTGGTTCACGGTGCTCGTGCAGGGTTCCGGCGGGCGGCTGTGCGGTCGGGCGGTGCGGTCGGGCGGTGCCGTCGGGCGGTGCGGTCACACGGCCGGCGCCGGGGAACGAACGACGCTAGGCGGCCGAGGTGAACGTGGTTTCCGGCGGCCGGTGAATCCGGGGTTAACCGAGGGCGGTCGGCGGGGAACGCGACGGCCGGCGCCCGGGCGCCCACTCTTATGACAACGGCATTGACGTGTGCGGGCGCCGCCGGTTTCATGGCTCGCACTTCCCGCCCGCGTCACCCCCTCCGACCGGTGCGGGAGTTCCCCCACACGCGCACCCCACGACCAAGGCGGTGATCCGTTGGCATCGACGGTGAAGGACACGGGCGGCAGCCCGAGAGCGGACGCACGAGCCTCCCACGTCGCGATGCGACAGTCGCTCGGCCTGCTGGACGGAGCGGCGATCGCCGCCTCCAGCACGGCCGCCACCAGCAGCATCGGGATCGGCCTGGGCCTGATGGCCGGGGTGGTCGGCCTGCACCTGCCGGCGATCATGCTGCTGGCCTTCCTGCCGGTGCTCGCCATCGCCGGCGGCTACGGGCGGCTGAACGCCGTCGATCCGGACGCGGGCAGCAGCTACCGCTGGGTCGGCCGCACCCTCAGCCCCTGGCTGGGCTTCCTGACCGGGTGGGTGAACACCGTGGGGACCGTGGTCTTCATGGCGTACACCACGACCGTCACCGGCTCCTCGGTCATCCAACTGCTCGACCAGGCCCACCTGCGCAGCGTCGCCGGGCTGCGGCTCGACGCCGACTCGACCGTCCAGTGCACCCTGCTCGGCCTGGTGGTGCTGGTGGTCGCCGCGCTGGTCGCGGTGCGCGGGCTGGACCTGGCGGCCCGGCTGCAGAAGGCACTGCTGGTCTTCGAGTACGCCGTGCTGCTCGGCTTCTGCGGCTACGGGCTGTTCGCCGGGGACCAGCCGTTCTCGCTCCAGTGGTACAACCCCTTCGACATCCCCTCCTTCGGCGCGGTCGCGCAGGGCATGGTGCTCGCGGTCTTCTGCTACTGGGGCTTCGAGTCGGTGTTCAGCGTCGGCGAGGAGGTCCGCGACCCGCGCGACGCCTCCCGGGGCGGCCTGATCGCCCTGGTGGTGATGCTGCTGCTCTTCCTGCTCGCCGGCACCGCGTTCCAACGGGTGCTGCCGTTGGACGAGTTGGCCGACAACGGCGCCCACGGGCTGACCTACTTCGGTACCAAGCTCGCCCAACAGCCGCTGGCCGCACTGCCGTTGATCGCGCTGATGTTCTCCGCGGTGGCCTCGCTGCAGTCCTCGGTGATCCCGACCGCCCGCGGGATGTACGCGATGGGACGCGACCGGGTGCTCGGCCCGGTCTGGACCCGGCTGCACCCCCGCCACGCCACCCCCGCCGTCGGCACCCTGCTGATCACCGGCATCGCCGTCCTGCTGGCACTCTGCTCGGTCGCCATCCCGACCGTCAACGACCTCATCTCGGCCGCCGTCAACGCCATCGGCATCGTCGTCGCGCTCTACTACGCGCTGACCGCCGTCGCCGCCGCCGTCCGGTTCCGCGGCCTGCTGCGCACCGCCCCGCTGGAGGGGCTGCGCGCGGTGGTCGGACCGCTGCTGGGCGCGGCGGCGCTGCTCGCCGTCGGCGGCTACCTCGCCTGGACCTTCTACGACTCCACGGACCACTTCGAACTCGCCGCCGACAACGGGTGGTTCGAGCTGTCCGTGGTGATCCTGATGATCGTCAGCGGGCTGCCGGCGGCGGCCTGGGCCCGCTGGCGGCGGCGCTCGCCGTACTTCCTGGGGGAGACCTCCGGGTAGGGCCCGTACGGCGCATGATGCGTGAAGCACGAAGCACGACCAAGCACGACCACCCGAGAACGGAGCACCACCCATGACCGAGGCCGATCTGGTCTTCACCCACGGCCCCGTCCACACCGGCGACGCCGCCCGCACCCGGGCGAGCGCCCTGGCCGTGACCGGCGAACGGATCACCGCCGTCGGGCACGACGAGGTCCGGGAGCTGATCGGGCCGAGGACCGAGGTCGTCGACCTCACCGGCAAGCTGCTGCTGCCCGGCTTCCAGGACGCCCACATCCACGCGGTGGGCGGCGGCGCGGAGCTGGCGTCCTGCGACCTCACCGGCACCGTCGGCGTCGCCGACTACCTGGCGCGCGTCCGGGCGTACGCCGAGGCGAACCCGGAGCAGGAGTGGATCACCGGCAGCGGCTGGTCGATGGAGAGCTTCGAGGGCGGCCTGCCCACCCGGCAACTGCTCGACTCCGTCGTCCCCGACCGCCCGGTCTACCTCACCAACCGCGACCACCACGGCGCCTGGGCCAACACCCGGGCGCTGGAACTCGCCGGCCTCACCGCCGACACCCCCGACCCGGCCGACGGCCGGATCGAGCGGGAGGCCGACGGCACCCCCGGCGGCACCCTCCAGGAGGGCGCCACCGCCCTGGTCGCCCGACTGATCCCGCCCTCGACCGCCGCCGACCGGCTGGACGGGCTGCTGCGCGCCCAGCGCCTGCTGCACTCGCTCGGCATCACCGGCTGGCAGGACGCCCTGCTCGGCGAGTTCAACGGCATGCCCGACCCCTCCGACGCCTACCTGGCCGCCGCCCGCTCCGGCGCGCTGACCGCCCGGGTGACCGGCGCGCTCTGGTGGCAGCGCGACCGGGGCGCCGAGCAGATCCCCGAACTCGTCCGGCGTCGCGCCGAGTTGAGCCATGGCCGGTTCCGGGCCGGATCGGTGAAGATCATGCAGGACGGCATCGCGGAGAACTTCACCGCCGCGATGACCAGCCCCTACCTGGACGGCTGCGGCTGCGCCACCGCCAACACCGGCCTCAGCTTCGTCGACCCGGCGGCGCTGCGCGGGTACGTCACCGAACTGGACGCGCTCGACTTCCAGGTGCACTTCCACGCGCTCGGCGACCGGGCCGTGCGCGAGGCGCTGGACGCCGTCGAGGCCGCCCGCACCGCCAACGGCCGGCGCGACACCCGCCACCACCTCGCCCACCTCCAGGTGGTCCACCCGGACGACCTCCCGCGCTTCGCCCGGCTCGGCGCCGTCGCCAACATCCAGCCGCTCTGGGCCGCCCACGAGCCGCAGATGGACGAGCTCACCATCCCCTTCCTCGGGCCGGAGCGGGCCGCCTGGCAGTACCCGTTCGGTGCCCTCCAGCGGGCCGGCGCCACCCTGGCGGCGGGCAGCGACTGGCCGGTGAGCAGCCCGGACCCGCTGGCGGGGCTGCACGTGGCGGTCAACCGGATGGAGCCGGAGGCCACCGACGGACGGGTCTTCCTGCCCGAACAGCGGCTCGACCTGTTCTCCGCGATCGCCGCCTACACGGCCGGCAGCGCCCACCTGAACGGCCACGACGACGCCGGGGTGCTGGCGGCCGGGAACCTGGCCGACCTCGTCGTGCTCGACCGCGACATCCTCACCGGGCCGCCGGAGGAGATCGCCCACGCCCGGGTGCTGCGGACGTACGTCGGCGGGGAGCTGGTGCACGCGGCGCAGTGAGCCGGCCCGGGGCCGGAACGGCCGCCGGTGGTGAGCCCGGGGGGCCCACCACCGGCGGCCGGCCGCGTTCCGGCGCGCAGCGGCGCGTCCCCGTCCTCGTCCTCAGCCGCCCTCGTCCTCAGTCGCCCGCCGCCCGCAGCCGGGCCTCGGCGGCCTCCAGCAGGAGGTCCAGGGCGTACGGGTACCCGCTGCGGCGCATGTCGCTGGTGAGCAGGTGGGCGGTGGCCGCGATGTGCGGGTGGTCGGCGGCGTCGAGCCGGGCGTAGGAGCCCTGCCAGACGTGGAGGTCGGCGTTCTGGGCGGCGGCCGGGAGGGCGAGCGTGGCGGCGTCCAGGGCGGCGAAGCCGAGGCTCTGGTCGACGAAGGCGTGGTAGATCCGGACGGCCTCGGGGTCGGGGAAGCCCGCCGTGCGCAGGACGCCGAGGATCGCCTCGACGGCGGCGATCTCGTGGGTGCGGCCGGTGGTGCGGTGGGCGGCGAGGATGGCGGCCTGCGGGTGGGCCTGGTAGCTGGCGTGGATGCGCAGGCCGATGGCGCGCAGGTCGGCGCGCCAGTCGCCGGTGGGCCGCCAGCCGAGCTGGGCGCGGCCGATCAGTTCGTCGGCGATGGCGAGCAGCAGGTCGTCGGTGCTGTGGAAGTAGCGGTAGACCGCGCTCGGGTCGGCGCCGAGGGCCGCGCCGAGCCGGCGCACCGTGAGCGCCTCGGCGCCGTGCCCGCCGATCAGCCGGATCGCCGTGTCGACGATCAGCTCGGCGGACAGCACCACGCCCTGCTTGGTGGGGCGGCGCCGGCGCCGCTGCGGTTCGGGCACTACGCGGTCGGTCATCCACCGAGGTTATGCCAACACCGTTGACATAGGCCAGAGGGCGGGTGGCGTGGGCCGGAGGGCGGGCACCTTCCGCCCCCGGCCGGCGGTCGGGCTCAGCCCTCGTCGTGGTCCGGGGCCCAGGCGGTGCCGTTGTGGAAGTAGTTCGGCGCGCCGTGCCTGCCCACGGTCCGGAACGGCTGCTGGTCGCCGAGGCCCACCCGCGTGGTGCCGCTGCGGCCGTCCTTGCCGGTCCACACCAGTTCGAGGAACCAGCTGACGTCCTGGGACCGGGTGGAGGCGTCCACGTCGATCACCTGCGGGTCGTTGGCCGAGATCCGGTACGGGAAGTCCTTCGCGGTGGCGGTCTTCCGTTCGCCCTCCTTGCCCGGGACGGGGACGGGGCGCGGCGTGGCCGCGTCGAGGTCCACCGCGAAGGCCGCCGGTTCGAGCCCGCCGCCGCAGCCGGACCCGGGCGTGTAGGCGTTCCACTTGGGTGCGGGCCGGGTGCTGACCACCTGCACGTACATGGCGTTCAGCACGACGGTGTCCGAGTCGGCGCCCAGGGCGGTCAGCTCGATGCGCAGGTGCCCGGCGGGCACCATGCGCTGGGAGGCCGCCCAGCTGTCGATCCGGCCGGAGGACGACGGGGGCGGGGTCACCTGGGCGGGGGAGCGGGCGGAGAGGAACCACTGGTTGCAGAGACTGCCCCAGTTGTTGTTGAGGACACTGACGTGGAACGGCGGGGGGAGCTCCTCGGGGACCGCCGAGGCGGCCGCGGCCGCGGTGTCCGCGGCGGCGGGGTCCGAGGGGGCGGCCGGCGCCGGGGCGTCGGTGGGCGCGCTGCCGGCCGCCGCACCGGCGGCGACGGACGGTGCGACAGCAGAGGAGACGGCCGAGGGGGTGGAGGTGCGCGGGGTGCCGCCGGCTTCGCGCAGGACGAGGCCGGAGACCACGGCGGCCAGCACGGCCACGGCGGTCGCGCTCAGCAGCACCCGGGTGCGGGTGCGGCGGCGCGGCCCGGCGGGCGGGGCCGAGGGGGTCGCGCTCGTCACCTCGGCTTCCTCCTCCGGTAGGGCGGCTGACGGCCGGTCGGGCCCGGCGGCCGGCCGGTGCTCCGGCTCCTGGCCGGGCTCCTGACCGGGCTTCGGTCCGGGCGTCGGATCGGGTTCCTGGCCGGGCGTCGGATCAGGCCCGGGTTCCGGCTGGGCCTCCGGCCGCGGTGCGGGTGCCGGTCCGGTGCCGGCCGGGGCGCCCGCGGCGGAGGACTCCCGGCGGCGGGCCGCGTCGGCCAGGATCCAGCGGCGGTGCAACTCGACCAGTTCCTCGGCGCCGGCCCCGCAGACCCGGGCCAGCCGTTCCACCGGCGCGTACTCGGTCGGTACGGCGGCGCCGTTGCAGTAGCGGTGCAGGGTGGAGGTGCTGACGTGCAGCCGAGTGGCCAGGGCCCCGTAGCTGCGGCCCGAACGCTCCTTGAGTTCGCGCAGCATCGCCGCGAACTCCTCGGTCTCCACACTCATCTGCTGCCCTTCCCCCACCCCGGGTCGGTCCGGGATGCCGTCGATCCGCGGATCACCGTACCGGGAGCGGGGGGAGCGCAACGCAGCAGGTCAGCTCCGGCCGGCCGTCTCGGTGGAGGAGGCCGCGTCGGCGACGTCGTCCCGGTACAGGCCGACCTTGGGCTGCTTGCCGACCTTCGCGCCGGCGCCGAGCGGGAAGGTCCGGGTGTCGGAGTTGGGCATCTGGTCGTCGGCCAGGACGTTCAGCTGGTCCACGTCGGCCACGCCGCCGCTGCCGGGGTTGAGGTCCACCACCGCGTAGGTGCTCTTGCCGGGGGCCAGCGCGTGGGCCGGCGGGCCGCCCAGCCCGCCCGGAACCAGCGGAGTGAGGTCGTCGCCGTGGTTGGGGGCCTTCGAGCTCCCGAGGTTGACGAGCGGGTAGTAGCTCAGACCGCAGTAGGTGCCGCCCTGGTTGTGCACCTCGATCACCCGCTGGTCGGGCGACCCGGTCCTGGTGGTCACCTTGACCGTCAGCTTGTCGGCCTTGCAGGAGTGGGTGTAGGCGTAGGCCTCATCGCCACCGGCCGCGGCCGCGCCGCCCGTGGCGGGGACCACGGGGGTCTTGGGGCGGGCCGTGCCGGCTCCGGCGGGAGCCGCCGGGGCGGGAGCAGCGGCCGTCGGCTGGGCGGCGGGGGCCGCCGGAGCCGGGGCCCCGGGAGCGGGGGCGGCGGTGCCGGGCGCGGCGGCCGAGGCGGACTGGGCGGGCTTCGCCGCGTCGCCGCCGTCGGGCCCACAGGCGGTCAGGGTGAGGGCGGCGCCCAGGGCGAGGGCGGCCGGGACGAACAGGGCACGGCGAGCGGACATGGAGGTTCCCCCGTAACGGATCGCGGACGGAGCCGCGGATGAAGGAGTGGACGGGGCGGCGGGCCATCGGCACCGGCCGCTGGGCAGAACTCTGGTCCGCCGTCCGCCCGGTCCGCCAGGCTTCCCGGCCAGGCCGGGACACTGGAACGGTTCCACCCCCTCCGACCTGCGGTTTCGTGCCCGCCTGGAACGGACTACCGGAACGTTCCGCGGGCCCTTCGCGGGGGCCGGCGCGGGAACGGAACCCCTGGGGACCGGGTGAACCGTGTGAACCGGGGGAACTGCTGTGTCATCAGATGTCATCAGCCGGAACTGATGGGAGACAGAGATGATTCTGGTCGTGTTCAGGTCGCGCTTCTCGGAGCAGGTCGACGGCGACTACCGGACGACGGACGACCACCTCGCCGAGAAGGCGCGGGCGGTCTACGGCGACGACCTCGTCCGGGTCAAGAGCTACGAGGCCGAGGACGGCGAACGCCTGACCCTGGTGTGGTGGCGCAACCCGGAGACGCTGGCGCAGTGGCGCGCCGACCTGGAGCACCGGAACGCCCAGCAGCAGGGGCGGGACAAGTGGTACTCGTTCTACGAGTTGAGCGTCACCGACGTGCTCCGGACCAGCTCGACCCTGGAGCCGGAGGCGTACCCGGCGCGCTGACCCCGGCGCGAACGCCCGGCGCGACCGCCCGGCGCACGCCCCGGGGCCGCCGTCGGATCTTCCCGGCCCCGGGCGCGCGGGCGCACCTCGGTACGATCCCTGTATGGGTGGTGCGCGGGATGAGGCCTGGGACGCGGAGGCGGCGGAGCGGGCGGTGGCGGTGCTGAAGGCGGTGGCGGACCCGTCGCGCTACCGGCTGCTGTGGGCGTTGAGCGGCCGGGAGCTGCCGGTGAGCGAGCTGGCCGAGCTGCTGGGGGCGCACGTGGCGGCGACCTCGCAGCACCTGGCGAAGCTGCGGGCGGCCGGACTGGTGGTGGCCCGGCGGGAGGGCACGCGGATCTTCTACCGGGCCACCGAGGTGCGCGGGCTGCTCACCGAGGCCGCGCTGATCGCCCAGGACCTGCCCGACCGTCGCGACGGCGGCGACGACGGAGCCGCTCCGGCCGGTGCGACCGCCCCGCAGCCCTTCGCCCGCGCGGCCCGCGCGGTGCGCCGCCGCCCGGCGACCGGGTAACCGGCGGTCCGGTCCGGCGCCCCGGCGGCCCAGCCGGTCCGGCTCCCCAGCCGCGGGTCCGGCTCCCCGGTCGCCAACCGGCCCGGCTCCCCGGGGGCGCCGGCCCGGATCAGCCCGTGCCCGCCGGGATCTCGCCGTCGCGGATGGCCTGGGCGTGGCGGAACATCGCGTCGGTCTCGGTGGCCAGCACGCCGCCGAGGAGCAGCCGCGGGGAGTAGAAGGACCTGGCGGCGTCGGCGACGGCGGTCGCGGAGAGGTCGATCTGATCCAGACCGGTGCGGCGCAGCCCTTCGATCGAGGTCCCCCACACGACCCGTCGGATCCCGGCCCACGCGCAGGCGCTCATGCACATCGGGCAGGGCTCCGCGGTCGTGTACAGGGTCGTGGCGCCCCAGTCGGGGTCGTCCGCCCGCTGCGCGTGGTCCTCGATGGCGACCATCTCCCCGTGGTACGTCGGGTTCTCCGCGGCGGCGGCGACCCCGCGGGCCACCACCACCCCGGCCCGGACGATCACCGCTCCGAAGGGGTAGCGCTCCAGCTTGCGGCCCTCGACGATCGCCTGGGCCATGAAGTACTCGTGGCCGCGCCGCTGCTCCCGCTCCTGCGGCTGTGACCGGGGCCGCGGCTCCGGTCGCGCGACCGGAACGGCGTGCGCGGCGTACGGAACGGCCCCGGCCGCGGCGGCGGTTCCGAGGAAGGAGCGCCTGTCCAACATCCCTGTGTTCTCCGTCCGGTCGACGTGCCGGCACGACGGGTGCGCCGGCCCCGACGGCATTCTGCGCGGGCGGGGGCACGGGGCGCCGGGGTTCGCCGGTACTGCCGGCCGAGCGCCACCCGGCGCCGCTACTGCAGCCGGTACTCCTGCCGGTCGGCGTCGTACGCGAAGAGCCCCGCGTAGCGGCCCCAGTCGGTGGCGGTCTCCAGTTGCCGGTCGGTCTGCTCGACGGTGTAGTGGCGGCCGAGCAGGTCGCGCAGGAAGCCGGTGCGGACGGTGGCGCCGGGCCGGCCGCCGAGGCTGTTGGCGATCAGCTTGACCAGCGGGACCTCCAGGGCCGCGGCGGCGAACACCGCGCGGGAGTCCTGGGCGTCGGCCCCGGCGTAGGCGGCGCCGGTCTCGGTGAGCAGCAGGTCGTCGCCGTGGACCTCGGCGAGCCCGAGCAGGTCGAGGGCGTCGACCTGGGGGAGCAGGTCGTCGATGTCCAGGCCGAGTTCGTCGGCGAGCCCGGCCAGGTCGCAGCTCCCGCCGCGGTGGGCGACCGTCTCGGCGAGACCGGAGAGGCCGTCGACGCTCGCGGGGGGCAGCGGGGTGCTGGCGACGGTGCGCCGATCGGGGTCGGGGTCGTGGCCGGTGCGGCCGGCCGGTCGGGTGTCCATGGGCCGGCCGGTCATGATCCGGTACACCCGGTCCACCAGTTCGTCGAAGGCCGCCGATTCGCGGTCCCGCGGCCGCTCCAGGGCGACCTCGACGGTCTCCCTGATGGTTCCGTACGGGCGGGCGCCGAGGACCACGACGCGGTCGGCCATCAGCACCGCCTCCTCGATGTTGTGGGTGACCAGGACGACGGCCCGGGTGGGGAACTGGCCGGAGTCCCACAGCTCCATCAGCTCGCCGCGCAGGTTCTCGGCGGTGAGCACGTCGAGGGCGGAGAACGGCTCGTCCATCATCAGCACGTCCGGTTCGACGACCAGCGCCCGGGCGAATCCGACCCGCTGGCGCATCCCGCCGGAGAGCTCCTTGGGGTAGGCGGACGCGAAGCCGGTCAGGCCGATCAGGTCGATGGCCTGGGCGGCGGCCCGGGCACGCTCCCGGGGCGGCACCCCGCGGGCCTCCAGGCCGAGCTCGACGTTCTGCCGGACGGTCAGCCAGGGCAGCAGCGCGAAGGTCTGGAAGACCAGCGCGGTGCCGGGGTTGGCGCCGGTGAGCGGGGTGCCGCGGTAGCGGACGGTGCCGGAGCTGGGCGGGACCAGCCCGGCCAGGCAGCGCAGCAGGGTGGACTTGCCGGAGCCCGAGCGCCCGAGCACGGCGACGATCTCGCCGGCCCGCACGGTGAGGTCGATGCCGGAGAGCACCGGCAGTTCGCCGGCCGCCCCGGCGTAGGCCTTGGTCAGGCCGGCGGCCTCCAGCAGCACCTCCTGGTCCCCCCCGTCCCCTTCGGGAACCGGAGCGGGGCCAGGAGCGGGAACGGGAGCGGTGGCGGCGGTGGTGGCGCGGGGGCGGAACGGGAAGCGCATCGGCGGACTCCGGACTACAGCGAGTAGCGGCGCTCGGCCAGCCGGTACAGCCGGCGCCAGAGCAGACGGTTGAGGACGACGACGTACAGGCTCATCACCGCGACTCCGGCGAGCAGGCGCGGGTGGTCACCGTGCTCGGCGGCCCGGGCGATGTACGCGCCGAGGCCGGTCGCGGTCAGCGTGGTGGAGCCGAAGGTGACCACCTCGGCGACGATGGACGCGTTCCAGGCGCCGCCCGAGGCGGTGATGCCGCCGGTGACGTACGCCGGGAAGACCGCCGGGATGATCAGCCGCCGCCAGCGCTGCCAGCCGCGCACGCCGAGGTCGTCCATCGCCTCGCGCAGGTCCGTGGGCACGGCCATGGCACCGGCGATGGCGTTGAACAGGATGTACCACTGGGAGCCGAGGGCCATCAGCAGGATGCCGCCGAGGTCGATCGACACCCCGGTGCGCAGCAGCAGCCAGACCACTAGGGGGAAGAGGAAGTTGGCCGGGAAGCCGGCCAGCACCTGGACGACGGGCTGGGCGATCCTGGTCAGCCGGGGCGAGAAGCCGATCTTCACACCGATCGGCACCCAGACCACGGTGGCCACCGCGACCAGCACGAGCACCCGGGCGAGGGTGGCCAGGCCCAGCAGCAGCGGCTCGCCGAAGACGCCGAGGCCGGTGCGGTCGGCGAGGTAGCGGCCCAGGTCGAGGACGCCCCACAGCACGATGCCGCCCGCGACCAGGGCGAAGGCCACGTCCCCGGCCCGCCGTCGGCCGGGGCGGGCCGCCGGCGGGCGGGCGGCGGTGCCGAAGACCCGCCCGGCCCGGTTCAGCACCCGTCCGGCCGGGCGCAGCGCCCCGCCGAGCGCGGCGGGCAGCCGGGAGCGGCGCAGCAGGTCCAGTACGACCGAGCGCTGCACCTCGGTGGCCTCGGACTGCTCGTTCTTGAAGCGCTCGGCCCAGGCGGTGAGCGGCCGCCAGAACAGGAAGTTGACGCCGATCACCAGTACCACCATGGTGGCGATCGCCCAGCCGACCCGGCCGAGGTCCCCGGCGGCGATGGCCGCGCCCGCGTACGAGCCGACCCCGGGCAGCGCGTACCGTCGGCCGTCCACGGTGATCGCCTCGGAGGCGACCAGGAAGAACCAGCCGCCACCGAAGCCGAGCATGCCGTTCCAGACCAGGCCGATCATCCCCGAGGGCAGCTCGACCTTCCAGAACCGCGTCCACCGGCTGAAACCGAACGAGCGGGACAGCTCGTCGAGTTCGCGTGGCATCGAGACCAGCGCCTGGTAGAAGGCGAAGGTCATGTTCCAGGCCTGGGAGGTGAAGATGGCGAACACGGCGGCGCACTCGAGGCCGAGCACCGAGCCGGGGAAGAGCGCGAGGAAGCCGGCGACCGCGACGCTCAGGAAGGCGAGCACCGGCACCGACTGGAGGATGTCCAGCGCCGGGATCAGCACCCGCTCCAGCCGGCGGCTGCGGGCGGCGGCGTAGGCGTAGCAGAAGGTGAAGACGACCGAGACGGCGAGCGCGGCGAACATCCGCAGCAGCGAGCGCACCGCGTCGTACGGCAGCCGGGCCGGGTCGGTGTCGACGGCCGCGTCCCGGACGGCGGAGAACCGGACGGAGCCGCCCTGGCCGAGTCGCAGCACCAGGTAGAGCAGCACCAGGACGGCGGCCGCGACGACCAGGTCCACCCACACCCGCCCGCCGAGGAGGCTCGCCGTCCGGACGGGCAACAGGCCCGCGGACCGGCCGCCGGGCAGCGGCCTCAGGGAGCGGCCGCCCGGCATTGGGCTCCGGGAGCGGCCCGGGGCGGGCTTCAGCAGGGTCATGGCGGTACCTCCGGCGCAAACCCGGGCAGTCTGCTCCCTCGGTACGTCCGTATGCAAACCCGTCCCGCATGCCGTACCGCATGACGTACCGCCCGGGGCCCGTCCGGCTAGGGCCTGTCCGACGACTGCCGCCGCCCGCTGCCGGCCAGCAGCAGGGCGAGCAGCAGCCCGGCGACCGAGGCGCCGACGAGCGCGCCGGACAGGAACAGCCGCAGCGGGTGGGGCGCGAGGCCGACGGCGAGGCCCTCGGTGGTGATCAGCAACAGGACGCCGCACAGCGCGGTGCCTCTGCCGGTCCGGGGGAACAGGACGGTTCGGGTCATCGCGGGGCCCTCCTTCGATGGGTGTCGTGTCCCTCTGCGGGGCGGCCGGGCGGTCAGGCCGTCCTGGCCAGCCGGGGGTCGTACTTGTAGCCGATCTGCCGGACGGTGGCGATCGCCTCCCGGTGCCCGGGGCCGAGCTTGCGCCGGATCCGGGCGATGTGGGTGGCGACGGTGCGGGAGTCGCCGGTGTCGGTGCGGCCCCAGACGTTCTCCATCAGCTGGCGCCGGGAGTGCACCCGCAGCGGGTTGCCGACCAGGTGGGCGAGCAGCTCGAACTCCAGGTACGGCATGGTGACCTGGCGGCCCTCGACGGTGACGGTGCGCTGCTCGGTGTCCACCACCAGGCCGGGCGCGGGGAAGGGGCGCGGGGCCGGGCGCCGGTTCGGGGCGGGTGCGGGGTGGTCCGAGAAGAGGGCGTCGATCCTGGGGTAGCGCAGGGCCATGGTGGTCGGACTCCTTCGGGGTCGGGGCGAGCGGGGCGGATGTCGGGGGGCGACCGTCGGGGCGGCGGACGGGGAGGTGGTGGTGCCGGTCCGCCGGCCCGGCCCGCGGCTCAGTGGTCGAGCGCGGTCTGGACGATCTTGACGACGACCATCGCCATCGCGAGCAGCAGGTAGGCGCGCAGCGCGCCCATGCCGACCTTGCGGGCGGTGGACATCACCGGCTTGCCGAGGGTCTCCAGCGGGGGCATCCGCCAGTTCTCCCGGCCGGTGCGGTCATGGGGGTACCCCCGGCCGGAGGCTGGGAGAGGGTCCTCCTTGGTGCCGCGGCGCCCGGCGGTGAAGGAGTACCCGGCGACGAGGACTCCGGCGACGCCGCAGCCCGCCATGATCCACAGGATGGCCTCGGAGCTGATGTCCGGCCAGACCACGGCGGCGGTGAGGATCAGCGAGAGCATCACCAGGACGCCGACCACCGCCGCGGTGAAGGCGTTGGTCTTGGGACCGTTCACCCATGGGCCGAGGACGGCCTTGTCGTTGCAGAGCAGGAGGAGGAAGACGGTGGCGGAGGGCAGCAGGACGCCGGCGAGGACCTGGACGAACTGGGTCATCAGGCCCTGGGTGTAGTCGGTGGAGAGCAGCGTGATCGCCGCCGCCGCGACGACCAGGCCCGCGTAGATCCCGTAGAAGCCCTTGGCGCCCTTCACCCCGCGGTGCAGCGAGTGCTTGATGCCGAAGACGTCGCCGATCGCGTACGCGGTGGACAGGGAGACCGCGAAGGCGCCGATGATCGAGGCGTCCAGCAGCGCGACGGCGAACAGCACGCCGGCCAGGTGCCCGGCCTTGTCCTCGATGCCCCGGGCGACGGCGGCCGCGTCGGAGAACTGGCCGAAGCCGTCGGTGCCCGCGAAGGCGGCGGCGGTGAGGCCCATCATGGCGGCGGCGCCGACGATGACGATCACGATGCCGATCCAGAGGTCGGCCTTCTCGTACTTCATGAAGCGGGGGGTGATCCGCTTGTCGATGACGTAGGACTGCTGGAAGAACAGCTGCCACGGGGCGACGGTGGTGCCGACGATGGAGACGATGACCAGCATCACGGCGGCGAGTTCGCCGGTGCCGCCGGGCATGCTGGGCACGACGAAGTCGTGGGCCATCTGCGAGGTCCTGGGGTGGATCATGAAGTAGATCGGGACCAGCAGCAGCGAGCCTATGCACAGGGTGACGGCGACCCGCTCGAAGCGCTGGAAGGAGCCGGTGAAGGCCGAGGCGATGATGATCCCGGCCGCCAGCACCACCGAGGCGACCTTCGGCAGGCCCAGGTACCCGGCCGCGAGCGTCACCCCGATGAACTCGGTGACCAGCGTCAGGGCGTTCAGCAGGAACAGGTCGATGACGCTGAACGCGCCCCAGAACCTGCCGAAGCGCTCCAGGATCAGTCGGGCGTGGCCGACGCCGGTGACGGCGCCCAGGCGCAGCACCATCTCCTGGTTGACGTAGAGCACCGGGACGAGCATCAGCAGCGTCCACAGCAGCTTGGTGCCGTAGTTCTGCCCGGCCTGGCCGTAGGTGGAGAAGGCGCCGGCGTCGTTGTCGCCGACCATCACGATCAGGCCGGGGCCGACGATCGCGAGCAGGGTCTTCAGCCGGGCCGACAGGCCGTGGCGCGGGGTGTCGTCGTCGAGCCTGATGGTGCCGAGCGCACCCTTGATGTCGCCGATGTGCGCGTCGTCGAGGACGGCCGAACGCGGCTCGGGGGCAGTGGAGTTGAGAGTGGCGTGGGTGGTCATGACGTTTCCTCCCTGGGCCCCGGGCAGGCGGGGCGGGTCGGAGGCAGGCGGCAGCGCTCCCTGCAGGCGGGCACGGCGCATCGACACGCGGCGGCGCGGCCCGTACGCGGGCGTGCGGGCACGGCTCGGCCGCGTGTGGAAACGACGTGTCGTCGTGGCTGACGGGTCCCCGTGATTGACGGATCGTCAGGACGTCGTGCAGGGAAAGGTGTTACCGCATGCCGGAGGTGTACGAGGGCAAGCGGGGGTAGGGGCAACTGTGGCCCGGACTACTGCAATCCATGTCTCTCGCCTCCTCCCGGCCGGCGCACCCCGTGGTGCGTGTCATCGACGCGGCAAGGAGTTCACCGGCCCGCGGAACGCGACCGCCGGTTCACCCCAACTCGTCCGAGCTTAGCCCTGCTCGGAGGCAATACTTGCGCACTTGGTTAAATCTTTACCTTCAGGCCGCCTTCGTCACGGTCACCTTCAGGTGCTTCATGATCGGCTGGTCGCCCTGGGTGCTGTAGTCGCCGATCGCGCACATCCCGTTCAACTCCGGCATGTACCCGGCCGCGCGGGACGTCGTACGGGACGGCCAGGTAGCCGTGCACCGAGCGGTCACGCCGTCGGCAGGCTGCCGAGCACGGCGGCCACCTCCGTGCGCCGGGCGACCTCCAGCAGCGCGCGGGCCATCACCGAGCCGGGCTCCCGGGCGGCGATCACCAGCCCGATCGGCGCGCTGTGCGCCGGCTCCGCGAGCGGGACGGCCCGCATCCCGTGCGGCACGCCGAACACGTGCAGCCACGCGTACGGCACCACGCTCGCCCAGTGCCCGGTGCGGACGTGGGCGAAGAGCGAGGCCACCGAGTCGGTCTCGACCCGCGGCGTCGGCTCCAGCCCGAGGCCGGCGAACACCTCGTCCAGCACCCGGCGGCCCTGCATGCCCGGGTGCAGCAGGCACAGCGGCAGCCGGGCGGCCTGCGCCCACGTCACCCGCGGGTGCTGGGCCAACTCGTCGGCCGCGCCGGTCAGCAGGACGTACCGCTCCTCGTACAGCGGGAGTGCGCGCAGGTCCTCGTGGCCCGGCCCGGGCAGGTAGGTGACGCCCGCGTCGATCTCGAAGTTCCGTACCAGGCGCAGGAGTTCATCGGAGCGCAGATCGGTGGACAGCTCCACGGCGGCCAGCGGGTGGGCGGTGCAGAACGGCCCGGTGAGCAGCGACACGGCGCCCGAGGCGGTCGGCACCGAGCCGATCCGCAGCCGTCCGCTCAGACCGGTGCGCAGCGCGTCCACCTCGTCCCGCAGGGCGTCCCGGTCGGCCAGGATGCGCTGCGCCCGCAGCACGATCCGCTCGCCCTCGGGGGTCAGGCCCTCGTAGGCGCGGCCGCGCCGCACCAGCAGCACCCCGAGTTCGTCCTCCAGCTTGCGCAGCGCCTCGGACAGGGCCGGCTGGGAGACGTGGCAGGCCTGGGCGGCGCGCGCGAAGTGGCGCTCCCGGGAGAGCGCCACGAGGTACTCGAGCTGGCGGAACAGCATCGCCTACTCGATCCCGGGGACGGCGGTGGCGGGGGCGGCGGTGCCGGTGGCGGCGGTCGTGGGGCCGTCGGTCGTGGGGCCGTCGGTGTCGATGCGGTCGGTGCGGGTGTAGACGTTCATCGAATCGCCGCGCAGGAAGCCGACCAGGGTCAGCCCGCTCTCCTCGGCGAGGTCCACGGCCAGCGAGGACGGCGCGGAGACCGCCGCGAGCACCGGGATGCCCGCCATCACGGCCTTCTGCACCAGCTCGAAGGAGGCCCGGCCGCTGACCATCAGCACCGTGCCGCGGGCCGGCAGCAGGCCCTCGCGCAGGGCGTGGCCGACCACCTTGTCCACCGCGTTGTGCCGGCCCACGTCCTCGCGCAGGCAGAGCAGCCGCCCGTCGGCGTCGAACAGCCCGGCCGCGTGCAGACCGCCGGTGCTGTCGAAGACCTTCTGGGCGGCGCGCAGCCGGTCGGGCAGCGCGGAGAGCAGTGCGGGGGTCACCCGCAGCCCGTCCTCGGCGACGCTCCACGGCGCGGTGGTGCGCACCGCGTCCAGGCTGGCCTTGCCGCACAGGCCGCAGGAGGAGGTGGTGTAGAAGTTGCGCTCCAGCGAGGCGTCGGGGGCGGGCACGCCGGGGGCGAGCAGGACGTCCACCACGTTGTAGGTGTTGCCGCCGTCGGCGGTGGCGCCGGCGCAGTAGCGGATGCCGGCCACCTGCTCGGCGGCGTGCACCACGCCCTCGCTGACCAGGAAGCCGGCCGCCAGGTCGAAGTCGCTGCCGGGGGTGCGCATGGTCACCGTCAGCGCACGCCCGCCGACCCGGATCTCCATCGGCTCCTCGGCCGCCAGGGTGTCGGGACGGTACGAGGGCGTGCCCTGGCGCAGGCGCAGCACTCTGCGGGGTACGGTCACTCGGCCCATGCTCGTCGGCTCCTCGGTGCTCTCCGTCAGGTCTGTACGGATGAATCCTCCCTCCTGGCGGCGGTGCGCGGATCGGGTGGGTCCGGCAGGTGGCGGCGGCTGTGCGCCGCGGTGACCGCCAGGCAGAGCAGACCGACGGCCGCCATGCCCGCCAGCAGCGCCGGGTAGGAGGCGTGGCCGGCGGTGCCGGCGAGCAGCAGCGGGGTGAGGAAGCCGCTGGAGGTGGTGCTCTGGTAGAGCGAGGCGGAGGTCGGCCCGGAGGCGGGCGGGGTCAGCCGCTCCACCTCGTGCAGCCCCGCGCCGAGCGTCAGCCCGTACCCGGTGCCGAGGACGACGGCGGCGGCCACCACCAGGCCCACCGAGTCCCGGGCGGCGGCGAGCGCGCCGAGCAGCAGTCCGGCGATCACGGTGGCCATCGCGGTGAGGGTGGCCCGGGCGCTGTCCGCGTCGTCCAGCCGGGCGGCGAAGGGCTGGGCGACCACGCCCGTGGCCAGGGTCAGCGCCGCGACCAGACCGCTGAACAGCGGCGCGTAGCCGGGCACCCGGTCGGCGACCAGCGGCGGCAGCACCACGTACGCCACGGTGGCGGCGCCGAGCACGGCCGGGCTGGCGGGCAGGACGACGTAGCGGAACCGGGGGTGGCGGACGGCGGCCGTGCGGGGCGGCGGCGTGCCGTGCGCCGGTCCGGTGCCGTCGCTTTTGCCGGGTCCCGCGCCGGGTCGCGCGCCGCGTCCGTCGCCGTTGCCGCAGCCGCGGCCGCGGGCGGTCTCCGGGAGCCCGCGGGTGGCCCGCAGCACCAGCAGGCAGCCCAGCGTCTGGGCGAGGGCGGGCAGCACCGTCGGGGCGGGCAGCCACTCGGCGATCACCCCGGAGGCCAGCGCACCCGCCGCGAAGCCCGTACCGGTGGCGTACATCGCCCGGCGGGCGCTCCGCTCGGGCGGGACGCCGGGCCCGGACAGCTCGCGCAGCCAGGCCGTCCCGGCGAGGAACACCAGCCCGGCCGCGAAGCCGGTGGCCAGCCGGGCGGCGTACACCGACGGCTCGTCCGACAGGGCCAGGACCACGCTGGCGGCGGCGGACAGGCCCAGCGCACCGCGCACCGTCCGCCGCCGTCCGTACCGCTCCGCGGCCGGTCCGGCCAGCAGCAGACCGGGCACCAGGCCGAGCAGGTAGACCGAGAACATCGCGGCCAGCGAGAGCGCCGACCAGTCGGTGCGCGCCCGGTACACGGAGGCCAGCGCGGTGAACTGATTGGCGCCCCAGGCGGCGACGGCGACGGCGGCGGCCGCCGGGAGCCAATCGCCGGTGGGGTGCGGCACGGGCATTTCATCGGTACCGCCCATGCGCTGTTCTGCCCCGTTCCCGACTTTCCGGCCATTCCTGGATTTCCGCAGGTCCAGTGTGTGGTCCGTCGTTCCGGAGCGTCAAAGAGGCAGTTCCTGTGAGCCGATAGGCGACACCTATCGGCTGAATTCCCGAACGCCCTTCCACGAATACCCCGGAAGTGCGATCGGGAATTCCGTGATTCCGCCCGGGCTACGCCGTGTCGCCCACCGACAGCACCACCGCGCTGTCCGCGCCGGCCGGAGTCTCGTAGTGCACCGTCTCCCCGGCGTGGCGGCCCAGCAGTGCCTTCCCGAGCGGGCTGTCGAAGGTGACCAGGGTGAGGTCCCGTTCCTCCGCCAACTCCGAGATCTCGACGGTCTCCTCCGTGCCGTCGCCGAACCGCACGGTCACCGTCGACCCCACCCCGACCACGTGCGTGGACGGCTCCCCGGCCACCTCGGCCTCCCGCAGCCGCGTCTCCAGCTCGGTGATCCGCCGGTCCAGGCGGGTCACCTCCGACGCCCGCTGCAACTCGTCCGCCGCGTCCGCCCGGTCCCCCGTCGGCTCCACCCCGCGTAGCGTCGCCGCCACCTTCCCCCGGTCCGCCCGCAGCTGCGCCAACTCCTCCCGCACCGCACGCAGACCCTCGGCACTGATCGGTTCCGGCCCACCGCTCATCCCAAGCTCCCGGGGCTGCTCGTCAACGCTCGAACACCGGCCGCCTTCCATTACCCCACCGCACGGCGACCGGGGCAACTTCCGGGCGGATCGACCACCTTCGGCCCCTCACCGAGCGTCACCCGCAGTCCCGCAGTCCCGAGGCCGCGCGGGTCACCGGGCGGGCGAGTGCGCCGGGACGACCGGTTCGAGGAAGTCGCTGGGCGCCCCGTGCCAGGAGACGAAGAGGGCTTCCCGTGCGCGCGTGCACGCCACGAAGAGCAGGCTCAGTTCGCTGTCCAGGTCCTCGCGGTGCTGCAGCGGGTCCGTGTCCTGCGGGGTGACCGCGCTGGGCATGGGCAGCATCCCGTCGCTCACGCCCGCCACGGCGACGCAGCGGAACTCCAGTCCCTTCATCCGGTGCATGGTCCCGACCCGGACACCGGGGGAGGGCGCGCCGCCGAGCAGGTGGGCCGGCGTCCCGCTCCGTTCCAGGGCCCGGGCGATGTCGCGGCCGAGTCGGGCGGTGCGCACGGCGACTCCGATGTCCGCCGGGCTCACGCCCGAGGCGGTCCACTCCTCGACGCGCGCGACCAGGGCCCGGATCTCCTCGGCCTGGTCGGGGTGGCCGAACACCTCGGGGTGCGCGCCGTGCAGGGTCGAGTGGTAGCCGGCCAGCGAGTCCTCCCCGCCGTCCATGTCGTCCGGGCGTTCGCCGGTGAGCAGGGACGCGGACCAGCTGAGGATCTCCTGCGTCGTCCGGTAGTTGATCCGCAGTCGGAAGGAACGGCCGACCACCTGGATGCCGAGCGAGCGCAGCGAGACCTTGTTCCCGTAGATCCGCTGGTGCGGATCGCCGGCGAGGAACAGGTCGTCCGGCCCGACGGCCACGAGGGCGCGCAGGAAACGCCACTGGACGGGGTGCAGGTCCTGCGCCTCGTCGATCACCACGTGCCGGAACGGGCGGGCGTCCCGTTCGTCGAGGGCCCGCGCGGCCTGCGCGCAGACCTGGAGGAACGTCAACTCCCCGGCCTGGCGCAGCTCCTCCTCGAACGCGGCCACCACCCGCCACAGCCGGGTCCGCTCCGCGGCCCCGAGGGCCTTGCCGCGTCCGGAGCGCGGTGCCCGCAGGTACTGCTCGTGGCTCTCGATCGCCTGGGCCAGGACGACCTGTCGCCACTCCTGGTCGAGGAACACGTCGGTGAACCCGGCGCCGAGCCGACGGGCGACCCGTCCCCAGCGGGCGAGGACCGCGTGCTGCTGGAAGAGGACCTTCGCCGGGGCGCCGCGGGGGGAACGCCGCAGGACCTCCTCGGCCAGCGCGTCGACGGTGACCACCCGGACCTTCGCCAGGATCCGCTCGTTCGTGACGAGCAGTGCGAGGCAGCGCTCCAGCTCCGCGGCGAGGTCCTCGGAGAAGGTGGTCAGCAGAATCGATCCGTCAGGCGCGTCCTGCGGCAACCGGCGTGCCAGGTGGTACGCCCGGTGCAGGGCCACCACCGTCTTCCCGGTCCCGGGGCCACCCGTCACCCGGGCCGGCCCGCTGTACGACTCCCGGTAGGCGACCCGGTACTGGGCCGGGTGCAGGAAGATCCGCCAGGCGTCGAAGGGGCGTTCCAGGATCTCCAGCAGTTCCTCGGGCCCGGACACCAGGGCGACCCGGCCGCGCGCGCGGGCCATGGCCGAGACCAGACCGCCGGCGGGCTGTTCGACGCTCGTGGGGGCGGCCGCCCGGGCGTACGCCTGGACGATCTCACGGTCGATCTCGGCCGGCTCCATCCCGCTCGCGAGGCCGATCAGGACGTCGAACTGCTGCTCCGGCAGCACGCGGTGGAGCGCCTCCAGGTGGGCCTCGTCGGGGAGCAGCCGGATGATCGGCAGGATCTCCTCGTCGACGCCCAGGCTGCGCAGGACCTTGTCGGAGCGGTCGGCGAAGAGCCTCCGGGGCTCGTCGGCGGCCAGCACCCTCAGCGACCGGGAGGCCCGTTCCAGCGCGACGTCGTTGCGGATCTCGACGCCCTGGGTGGCGGCGTTGACCGAGGCCCGGTGCTTGGTGGCCCAGTCGTTGGCCTTGTCGTGCGGAAGGACCTTCAGCAGGAGGTAGCCGTCGCCCCGGTCGGCCTTGAGGACGACCCCGCGCCAGAAGTCGGTGATCCGGATGGTCCGGATCCGGGGGTCCCGCTGGTTGGTGAGCTTCTCCAGGTGCACGCCGCTGTGGGTGGCCGCGGTGAACTTCTCGAAGGTCTCGAAGACCCGCCGCTGCACCGGCTTCTCCAGCGCCGCGAACTCCATCAGGAAGTCCCGGTGCATGCCCAGCGTCGCCACCCCGGCCCCCCTCGCGCTCCCGGCCCGTCCGCGCGGCCGGGCAGTGCGCCTCACTGTACTGGCCCCGGTGATCACTCGCGGCGGGCCGCCCGGTGGGGGCCCCTGCGGGGTGGCGGTGATCACCTTCGGGGGTGGAGGCGGGGCGAAAACGCAGGTCGGGGGCGTGGGCGGGGAGGGCCGGGCGGGGACCGGCGGTCGGGGCGCGGGCGGGCGAAGCTACCATGTGGGCAACACCCTCAGCTCGAAAGATGGACTTGTGACTGTCAACGACGACGTGTTCACGGACTGGAAGAACCGCGAGGAGATCGCGGAGTCGATGATCCCGATCATCGGGCGCCTGCACCGGGAGCGGGACGTCACCGTCCTGCTCCACAGCCGGTCCCTGGTGAACAAGTCGGTGGTCAGCATCCTCAAGACGCACCGCTTCGCCCGGCAGATAGCCGGCGAGGAGCTCTCGGTCACCGAGACGATGCCGTTCCTGGAGGCCCTGACCGCCCTGGACCTCGGCCCCTCGCAGATCGACCTCGGGATGCTCGCCTCGACCTACAAGGCGGACGACCGGGGCCTGTCGGTGGCGGAGTTCACCGCCCAGGCCGTCGTCGGCGCCACCGGCGAGAACAAGCTGGCGTGCCGGTCCGGGCAGGACGTCGTGCTGTACGGGTTCGGCCGGATCGGCCGTCTGGTCGCCCGGCTGCTGGTCGAGAAGGCCTCGGCCAACGGCCTGCGGCTGAAGGCCATCGTCGTGCGCAACAGCGGCGGCGACGACCTGGTCAAGCGCGCCTCGCTGCTGCGCCGTGACTCCATCCACGGCCAGTTCCAGGGCACGATCACCGTCGACGAGGCGAACAACAAGATCATCGCCAACGGCAACGAGATCACGGTGATCTACTCCGACGACCCGACCAAGGTCGACTACACGGAGTACGGGATCAAGGACGCGATCCTGATCGACAACACCGGCCGCTGGCGCGACCGCGAGGGTCTGTCGAAGCACCTGCGCCCCGGCATCGCCAAGGTCGTGCTGACCGCCCCGGGCAAGGGCGACGTCCCGAACATCGTGCACGGCGTGAACCACGACACGATCAAGCCGGACGAGCAGATCCTGTCCTGCGCCTCCTGCACCACCAACGCCATCGTCCCGCCGCTGAAGGCGATGGAGGACGAGTACGGCGTGGTCCGCGGCCACGTGGAGACCGTCCACTCGTTCACCAACGACCAGAACCTGCTGGACAACTACCACAAGGCCGACCGCCGTGGCCGCTCGGCGCCGCTGAACATGGTGATCACCGAGACCGGTGCCGCCTCGGCCGTCGCCAAGGCCCTGCCGGACCTCGAGGCGAAGATCACCGGCAGCTCGATCCGCGTCCCGGTGCCGGACGTCTCCATCGCGATCCTCAACCTCCAGCTGAAGCGGGAGACCAACCGCGAGGACGTCCTGGAGTACCTGCGGAACGTCTCGCTGACCTCCCCGCTGAAGCGCCAGATCGACTTCACCGACTCGCCCGACGCCGTCTCCAGCGACTTCATCGGCTCGCGCCACGCCTCCATCGTGGACGCCGGCGCGACCAAGGTCGAGGGCGACAACGCGATCCTCTACCTGTGGTACGACAACGAGTTCGGCTACTCGTGCCAGGTGATCCGGGTCGTCCAGTACATCTCGGGCGTCGAGTACCCGACCTTCCCGGTTCCGGCGGTCTGATCCACCGGTAGGGCAGGACGGCACGGCAGTGCGGTGGGGGGGGGGGGGGGGGGGGGACCCCCCCCCCCCCGGGGGGGGGGGGGGGGGGGGGGGGTGGGGGGGGGGGGGGCCCCCCCGCGCCCCCCCCCCCACCGGCGTTCGGGGGCGGGGCTGCGGCTATCTTGAGCAGTCACTGACAGGACTGGGGAGGCGACGGGGATGGCTGGTCGGAGGGTGCTCGCCGCGGTGGCGGCGGCCGGGGTGCTGACGGGTGTGCTGGCCGGGTGCTCCTCCGGGGGGTCGAACAGCCGTGGCGGGACGGCGGCTTCGGCCGCGTCCGGTCCGGCGTCGGCGGCGCCCACGGCCGCCTCGGCCGTGGCCGCCCCCGGGTCCGCCCCGGCCGCCGCCGACGCCCCCACCGGGCTCCCGGCGGCCGCCTCCGCGTCGGCCCCCGCGCCCGCCCCGGCCGCCGAGGCGCCGCACGGGGACCTGGAGGCGGCGCTGCTGGACGACAAGGTGGTCGGACAGGTGCTGCCGGACGGCAAGGCGATGCCCGGGTGGGAGGAGGAGAAGCGCAGGGTCGACACCGCCGACCACAAGGTCACCTGCACCGGTGCCGCGGCCGCCTCCTGCGCCGGAAAGCCGCTGAGCGGGTCGGTCCGGTACTCCTCGGG
Organism: Kitasatospora sp. NPDC048298; assembly: GCF_043201465.1. Lineage (NCBI taxonomy): Bacteria > Bacillati > Actinomycetota > Actinomycetes > Kitasatosporales > Streptomycetaceae > Kitasatospora > Kitasatospora sp. NPDC048298. The sequence continues at coordinate 40,658 of NZ_JBICYZ010000036.1, read as the reverse complement.
GGACGTCGTCGTGCGCTTCCTGGTGGACACCCTGCCCAGCCGGGACGCGGCGGCGCAGCGGCTGAAGGAGAACTACGCCTCGTACGCCGCCGGGCCGTTCAGGAAGGTCGACACCCCGGCGCTGGGCAGCGAGAGCCAGGCCTTCCAGGGGCCGCTGGCCGAGGGCGAGGGCGTCGGCATCGTGGTGCGCTCGGGCACCGTGGTGGCGAGCGTGACCAGTGAGGGCGGTCCGGCGGACGTGGCCGCCACCCGGCGGTTCGCGGTGATGCTGGTGCAGCGCATCGAGCAGGCGCAGGCCGGGAGGACACCGGACGCCGGGCTCGCCGCGGGCTGAGGCCCCCTCCCCGCACGCGCAGGGCGCTGGGCTGGGCAAACGGATGTCAGTCGGCCGTGATATGTACCTTCTCGTGGTCACAGTGCGGCCATGCGAAAGATACCGATGACGTTCGAGGGGGCCAGACATGCCGCTGTTCCGACGCCGCTCCGGTGGGGAGGGCGCGCAGGACGGAGCCGGGCGGCGCGGGTTCGGCTTCGGCCGCCGGGGCACCGGATCGCCCGCGGCGGCCGGTGCCGGCGAGCCGCGGCTCGACCCGACGTACGGGGACGAGACGGTCCGCCTGGCGCTCCGCCAGGCCGCCGCCGGGGACTGGCCCGCGCTGCGCCCCGTGCTGGCCGCCGCCGACGGTGCCGACCTGTCCTTCCTGGTCGGGGCGATATCCGACGTGCCCAGGGTCGAGCAGTGGACGGCCCGCGCGCTGGCCGACACCCCGGACGACGCGCTGCTGCTGGTGCTGTCCGGCGCCCGGCACGTCGTCTGGGGCTGGGAGGCCAGGACGAGCGCCCGGGCCAAGGACGTCACCGAGGAGCGCTGGAAGGTGTTCCACGAGCGGCTGGACACCGCCGAGGAGCAGCTGCTGGAGGCCGCCGAGCGCGAGCCGTCCTGGCACGCCCCCTGGAGCTTCCTGCAGACGAGCGCCATGGGGGCCTCGCTCGGCGCGGACGTCGCCACCGTCCGCTTCGAGGCCGCCGTGCGCCGGGCGCCCGGGAACGCCGGCTCGCACCGCGCCCGGCTGCAGCAGCTGAGCGCCAAGTGGGGCGGCTCGCACGAGGAGATGCACGAGTTCGCCCGCACCGCGATGCTCGCCGCACCCGAGGGCAGCCAGCTCGGCGAGCTGGTGGCGCTCGCGCACCTGGAGCACTGGCTGGCCCTCCCGGACGGCGAGGACCGCGCGTACCTGACCAGCCCCGCCGTGGTCGGCGAGCTGCAGGAGGCGGCCTTCCGGTCCGTCCTGCACCCCGACTTCACGCCGGTGCGCGGCTGGCAGACGAGCTTCAACGCCTTCGCGATGGCCTTCTCCCTCGCCGACCAGCCCAAGACGGCACGCCTGCTGTTCGAGGCGCTGGACGGCTTCGTGACCGAGGCGCCGTGGCACTACGTGTCGCGCGATCCGGTCAAGGCCTTCCGCGCCCACCGGGACCGCTGCACGTCGTACTGGCGCTGAGCCGTACCCCGTCGGCGCCACCCGCCCGTCACGGCACCTGCCTGTCACGGCACCCGCCCGTCACCCGTCGACCACGTCATCCACCGTCATCCACCGTCATCCACCCCGCGATCGAAAGAGCCTCCGGTGTCCCCTACCGACAACCCGACGAGTGCGCACACCTTCCAGGTGGACCTGCGCGGCCTGGTGGACCTGCTCTCCCACCACCTCTACTCCAGCCCGCGGGTCTACCTGCGCGAGCTGCTGCAGAACGCCGTGGACGCGATCTCCGCCCGCCGCGCCCTCGATCCCGGGGCGCCGGCCAGGATCACCGTCCGCGCCGACGACGAGCTGTCCGTCACCGACACCGGCATCGGCCTGACCGAGCAGGACGTCCACACCTTCCTCGCCACCATCGGCCGCAGCTCCAAGCGCGACGCCGACGGCCGGCTCGACGGCGCCGGGCTGGCCCGGGCCCGCGGCGACTTCATCGGCCAGTTCGGCATCGGCCTGCTCGCCTGCTTCGTGGTCGCCGACGAGATCACCGTGGTCACCCGCTCCGCCGCCACCCCCGACGCCCCGGCGATCGAGTGGCGCGGCAGCTCCGACGGCAGCTACACCATCCGCACCCTGCCCGCCTCGGCCAAGCCCGAGCCCGGCACCACCGTCACGCTGGCCCCGCGCGCCGACGCCGCCGAGTGGACCCGCCCCGGCCGGGTCGTCACCCTCGCCCGGGACTTCGGCAGCCTGCTGCGCCACGACGTCACCGTGATCGACGGCAACGGCACCGAGCACCGGATCAACCGCACCCCGCCGTGGGCCGAGCGCCACGCCTCCCCGATCGCCCGGCGCGACGCCCTCACCGAGTACTGCCGCGCGGCCTTCGACTTCACCCCGCTCGACACCATCGAGCTGGACCTGCCGCTGGTCGGCCTGCGCGGCGTCGCGTACGTCCTGCCGGACGCCGCCCCGCCCTCGCGCCGCAACGGCCACCGGGTGCACCTCAAGGGCATGCTGCTCTCCGACCAGGCCGACGAACTGCTGCCGGACTGGGCGTTCTTCGTCCGCTGCGTCGTCGACACCGACGGGCTGCGCCCCACCGCGTCCCGCGAGGGCCTGTACGCCGACGAGACGCTGGCCGCCGTCCGCGACGCGCTCGGCGCCCGGATCCGCGACTGGCTGACCGGCCTGTCCGCGAGCGACCCGGCCCTGCTGCACCGCTTCCTGTCCGTCCATCACCTGGCCGTCAAGGAACTCGCCCGCTACGACGACGAGTTGCTGCGGATGATGCTGCCCTGGCTGCCGTTCGAGACCACCGACGGCAACGTCACCCTGGACGAGTTCGCCCGCAGCCACCCGGTGGTGCTGGTGACCCGCACGGTCGAGGAGTTCCGGCAGGTCGCCCCGATCGCCGGCGCGGCCGGACTCGGCGTGGTCAACGGCGGCTACACCTACGACCACGACCTGGTGCACCGGCTGCCCGAGATCCGCCCCGGGGTCTCCGTCTCCGACCTCGACCCGGGCACCGTCACCGCGCACCTGGACACCGTCGACCCGGCCGCCGAACTGGCCGCCAACGCCTTCCTGGCGATCGCCCGCGAGGTGGTCGGCCGGTTCGACTGCGACGTCGCGCTGCGCAGCTTCCACCCGACCAACGCGCCCGCCCTGCTGCTCGACAACCGGGAGGCCAGGCACGAGCGCACCCGCGCCGAACTCGCCGACGAGGCCGACGGGTTGTGGGCCGACATCCTCGGCTCGCTGCGCGCCGAGGCGCCCCGCGCCCAGCTGGTGCTGAACCACCTCAATCCGCTGGTGCGCCGCGCCGCCACCGTCACCAGCCGCGAGCTGGCCGTCACCGCCGTCGAGGCGCTGTACGGGCAGGCCGTGCTGATGACCCGCCGGCCGCTCAAGGCCAGCGAGTCCGCCCTGCTCAACCGCTCGTTCATCAGCCTGCTCGACCACGCGATGCTCGGCCACGAGGCGGCCGGCGCGGCGGGTTCCCCCGGCGGCGCGAAGTCCGGTGGCGAGAAGTCCGACGGCGAGAAGGAGGCGTGATGCTGGACACCACCGACGCGGTGATGGCCGCGCTGCGCGAGAACGACGCCCGCCCGTACGGCCGGACCAGGACCGTCACCGCCGAGGAACTCGTCGACGCCGCCGAGCAGTTCGAGGACACCGGGGTCCGCTCGATGGCCCTGCTGGAACTGATGGAGGCCTACGAGTACGACGGCGAGCGCAGCAAGAGCCCGGTCGTCTTCGCCCGCATCCTCAAGCTCTGGGACACCGACCCGGACGGCTTCGGCGAATGGGCCCGGCACCAGGTGCTCTGGCGCTTCAAGTGGGTCGCCGACGCGCTCAAGGACACCCCGGACGTCCCGCTCGCGGCGATCCGGCGCTGGCACACCGAACTGCGCGACCGCTACCGCGCGGCCGGCCACGACCTCCAGCCCTACTACGCCCAGCGCTACCACCTGGCCGTGCAGACCGGCATCGGGGTGCAGGACGCCTACGAGCTGTGGGCGGCGCGCCTGCGATCCGAGCTGAGCGACTGCCACGCCTGCGAGACCCGCGCCCGCGCCCGGCACCTCATCGCCGCCGGGGACGACGCCCGGGCGCTGGAGGTGCTCGCCCCGGTGCTGGACGGCCGCAGCGGCTGCGAGCAGGAGCCCCACCTCAGCCAGGCCACCGCGCTGCTCGCCCAGCTGCGCCAGGGCCGGCTGGACGAGGCCGTCTCCGGCCACCTCGCCGGCTACCGCAACTCCCGCGGCAAGGCCTCGATGCTGAGCGCCCTCGGCCTGCACGTCGAGTTCTGCGCGCTGTCCGGCAACGAGCCGCGCGGCCTCGAACTGCTCGCCGAGAACCGCGGCCTGTTCGCCGTCACGGGGGAGCCGGCGGCCCTGCTGGACTTCCTGACCGGCGTCGAGGTGCTGCTCGGTCGGCTCGCCCGGACCGGCCACGGTGACCTGGCGGTCAGCGGCTCGGCCGGCACCACCTGGACGGTGGACTCCCTGCTCGTCCACGTGCGCACCGAGGCCGACGCCCTGGCCGCCCGCTTCGACGCCCGCAACGGCACCGACGCGGTCGGCGCCGCGCGGCGCGCCCGGCTGGCTGTCGAGCCGCTGCTCGCCGAGCCGCTGGCGTTGGGCGTGCGGGCCGCCGCGGCGCCCGGGCTGTCCGCCGCCCCGGCCGTCGCCCCCGCGCCGCGCCGGGCGGTCGAGCCGGAGCCGGAGGACTTCACCGCCCTGGTGCTGCGCGCCCGCGAGCTGGAGGTGCTCGGCCACCCGGACTCCGACCGGCTGTGGAAGCGGGTCGCCGAGCGCGTCGAGGCCGCCGGCTTCGTCCACCCGGAGAGTGCCGAGCTGGGCGGTCCCGGGCGGCTGCGCGCCGAACTCGCCGAGCAGCGCGCCCACGAGGCGCTCCAGCGCGACGCGTACGCCGAGGGCAAGGCCGGACTGCTGGCCGCCGCCGACCTGTTCGAGGAGGCCGGGCTGGCCGGGTCGGCGCTGATGTGCCGCACCCGGACGCTGATCGCGGACCTGGACGAGAGCGACGGCGACGGCGACGTCAAGGGTGACGGCGACGGCGAGGGCAGCGGCGCCCGGAGGCCCGACTGGGCGGCGCTCGACGCGGCGCTCGTCCGCGCCGAGGAGCTGCGCACCGGCGGTGAACTGACCGACGACGACTACCTGATCGTGCTGCAGACCCGCGCCTACGCCGCCCACCACGACCTGGTCGAGACGCTGCCCGAGCCCGCCGCCGAGGTGGCCGAGCGCTTCGAGGCGGCCGTCGGGGCGTACTGGCGGGCGGCCGTGGAGCTCGGCTCCGAGCGGCGGGCCGCCACCTCCCGGCAGTACATCGCGGACGCCGCCGCCCGGGCGGGCCGGCTGGCCGAGGCGGAGACCGAACTGCGGGAGGTGCTCGGCCGGTTGGACGCCGCCGAGCTGCCCTGGCACACCCCGCGGGTGCTCGGCCTGCTGGGCCAGGTACTGCTGCAGGGCGACGAGCCCGGCCAGGCGGTCGAGGTGTTCCACCGGGCGCTGGCCGAGGCCGTCCGCTGGGGCGACGACTCCTACCCGTTCGCGCCGACGTACATGATGCTCGGTCACTCCTGCCTCCGGGTGGGCGACCTCGGCGGCGCGGTCCGCGCACTGTCGGAGGCGGCCGCGCGCTACGACCGCAAGGGCGCCGAGGCGGTCGAGGAGGCCGCCCAGGTGCGCCTGCAGCTGGCCGACGTGCTGCGCGACACCGGCCGGGCGGCGGACGCGGTGGCCGTGCTGGAGTCGGTGCTGCTGGACGCGTCGGCGGCCCGGCTGGACGGCCGGATGCTCGCCCAGGCCCGGCTGGACCTCGCCCGGGGCCTGTCCGAGCTGGAGGAGTACCGGGACGCCGCCGAGGAGTACCTGCGGCTGGCCGACCAGGTGGCCGGCTGGGAGGAGCAGGAGACCCACACCATGGTCGCCTGCGAGGCCACCGTGGCGCTCGCCCGGGCCGAGCGCTGGGACGCCGCCGACGCGGCACTGGCCCGGGCCCGCGAGGCTCACGGCAAGGCCCCCCAGGTGGACCAACTGGCAGCCACCCTGCGGGAGTTGGTGCGGCTGACGACGCGGGTGAAGGGCGCGGAGGGGCTGTCGGCCGCGCTCGCCCTGCTGGCCGAGGCGGACGCGCTCGGCGAGGCCGCCGAGCGGGCCGGCATGGAGTACAACTCCTGGTACCTGCGCGGCGGTTCGCACTACGAGCGGGCACGCGCGCTGGCCGTCGCCGGGCGGCACGAGGAGGCGCTGGCCGAGGTCGAGCGGGCCATCCCGGAGTACGAGGCGGGCGGCGGGCAGGCCGAGTCGCCGCGGGCGGAGGCCGTCCGGCTGGCCGCGCTGATCGAGGGCAGCGACCTCGGCCGCACGGACGCGGCGGTGGCCCGGCTGACGGCCGGCATCGCGCGCTGCGAGGCGGCCGGTCTGCCGGAGGCCGCGGAGATCCTGGCGGACCTGCGGGAGCAGTTCGCGGGCGAGTGACGCCCCGCGTCCTGTCGGTGGGGCGGGGGCCCGGGCCCCCCCCCCACCGGCGGCCGTTCCGTCAGCAGGGCCCGTCGTCGGCCCAGACGCCCCACTGGCCGCCGGCGCCCGGCACCTCGTTCACCGTCCACCACTTGGCGTGGTAGTCGTGCCCGTTGTACGAGACCTTGGCGCCGCCGTTGTAGGTGGTGCTCGCGCTCCACGCCGGGGCGGTGCAGCTGCCCGGGGTGGTCGGGGGAGTCGTCGGCGGGGTGGTGGGCGGCGTGGTCGGCGGGGTCGCGCCGGCGAACCGCACCGTGTACCTGGTGAAGTCCCAGTCGTTCTGCACCACGCTGGAGCAGGAGCCGGACAGCCCCGGGTCGACGTTGCCCGCGCACTGGCGGTCCCGGTTGACCGACCAGTACGTGTAGCGGGCCAGGCCGTGTGCGGTGGCGAAGTCCAGCATGGTCTGGAAGTCGGACTGGTGGAAGTACTCGGCGGCGTCGGTGCGGCCGTTCATCATCGACACGCCCTCGTGGGCGTACGCGGTGGCCTCGTTCCAGCCGAAGGTGGTCTGCAGGATCTGGTTGAACTTCACCAGCGCGTCGGTCTGCGCCGCGGCGCCGTTGAAGCCGCCGTCGAACGGCATGATCGAGTAGTTGTCCGGCGTGAAGCCCTGCGACTTGGCCTCGTTGAGCATCTGGGTGCCGAACCAGCCGGTGCCCGCGTTGGTGCCGGCGGTGGTGATCGACACGTACAGGCCGGGATTGTTCTGCCGGAGGATCCGTGCCGCGCCGATCTCGTTGTGGATGGCCGCGGTGTTCTCGTACTCCGGCTCCTCCAGGTCGAAGTCGATCGCCTTGAGGCCGTACTTGGTGATCACCTTCTGGTACCCGGCGGCGGTCGCCTCGGGCGTGCCGCAGACCTGGCCCAGCTTGGTGCCGCCGTACCCGCCGACCGACACCGAGACGTCCCCGCCCTTGCCGCGGACGGTCTGGATGACGCCCGGCATGGTGGTGTCGGTGTCGATCGAGGAGGTGCCGCCCCAGGCGGGCGAACAGCTGTTGCCCTGCGCCAGGATGAACGCCAGCTGGAAGGCCTTCTGGCCGGTGGCGTCCATGACGGCGGCGGCGTCCGGCGGGCTGTTGTCCTCCGGCATCAGGTACGGCGCCGAGGCGTACCAGTTGCTGCCGAGCCCTCCGGCGGCAGCGCCGGCCGGGCCGGTGGTGTCCGCGGCGGCGGAGCCGGTGCCGGCCAGTGCGGCGACACCGCCGGCGACCAGGCCGAGCACGCCCGCCACGGCGAGCGCGGCCCGGCGGGAGCGGCGCGAGCGGCGGGAGCGGCGTTCCCGCGGCGCGGGTGGGGTGCGGTGTGGGGGAAGAGCGCGTTCCATCGGAAGCCTTTCCAGGACACGGCGGTGGGGGAGGGCGGGCCTGGTCACGCCGGGTGTGGGGGTGGCGTGCCGGCCGAACGGGCCGTCGGCGGCGGGTGGTTGCCGAAGGCCCTCACTGGTATAGACCTGTCACGAAGGGCGGTCAACCCCAAAAGGGTCAAGCCGCGTCCGGCCGACCGGCATGCTCGGCGGTGCCGCCGACGACGCCGAGATGGCGCTGGAGGACCTGGGCGCGGCCGGACTTCTGCCCCCGAGGCCGAACGGGCGGGGCTGCACGACCTCAGGTGGTCCTGCGGCGGCATAGGGGTGACGGCAACGGCCGGGGCGCCGAAACGGCGTGGATCAGCGCATTCCGCCCCACCGCTCCTCCCCGTCGCCGGGAGCCCCGTCAGCCGCGGGTGAATCCACGCGACCGGTGGGGAGCCGTTGCGGCAGATCAGGCCCTGGCGGCGGGGCCCGCTCCGGCCCTGACGGCGGGGCTCGGTCAGGCCCTGACGGCGGGGCCCGCTCCGGCCTTGGCGGCGGGGCCCCTCAGGTCCTGCCGACGAGGTCCGCGCCCACGCCCGCCAGCAGACCGCTGACCGCCGGGGACCACGGGCGGCCGCTCGGCCCGGTGAGCGTCAGCGTCCGGTGGACGGCGGGGCGGATCGGGACCAGCACGCAGTCGGCCGGGAGCATGGTCAGCGCCAGCGCGGGCATCACCGACACCCCGACGCCCGCGTGCACCATGCCGATCAGGGTGTTCAGGTCGCGGATGCGGTGTCGCGGAGTGAAGCGGACCCCGGCCCGTCGGTAGGCCTCGCGGACGTGGCGCTCGCAGCCGCCCTCCGAGAGCAGGAAGTCGTCGTCCTCCAACTCGGCCACGTGGACGGTCGGTTCGCCGGCCAGCGGGTGGTCGCGGCGCAGCAGCACGTGCATGGAGTCGGCGCCGAGCGCGACCGCCCCGGGCGGCAGCCGGCCGGCGTCCACCAGCACGGCGGCGTCCACCGTGCCCGCCTCCAGCCAGGCCGCCAGCTCGTCGTCCTCGCCCTCGAAGACCCGGACGGTCAGCTGCGGGTGGGCCGCCCGCCAGTCCTTGAGCAGTCCGGGCAGCAGTGCCTGGCAGACGGTGGTCGGCGCCGCCAGCCGTATGGTGCCGGTCAGGCCGCCGGAGTGCCGGGTGGCGATCGCGCGGACGGCGGCGGCCGAGGCGACGGCCGTCCGGGCGTGCGGCAGGACCTGTTCGCCCAGTGGGGTGGCGCGGCACGGGCTGCCGCGCCACAGCACGGGCGCGCCGAGGGCCCGTTCCAGGGCGGCGACGGCGTGCGAGACCGCGGACTGGCTGATGCCCAACTCGTCGGCGGCCGCGCCGAAGCCGCCGGTGTCGGCGACCGCGACCAGGGCCCTGAGCTGGGCCAGGTTGACGTCCGAGGCCATGAGACTTCCTCATCGCGAGTGCAATGCCACTTGTTGGACTCATGGTGCGGCGCCGGGCCAGTCTCTGTCCAGCTGATGGCACGGACTCGGACACGGGAGTCGGACATGGAGGTGGTGGGGATGCGGCGCTGGCTGCCGGGCTTCGTGGCCCTGTCGGCGATCTGGGGCGCGAGCTTCGCCCTGATCAAGGTGGCGGTCGACGCGGGGGTGCCGCCGCTCTGGGTGGCTCTGTGGCGCTGCCTGCTGGGCGCGGCCGCGCTGTGGGTGATCCTCGCGGTGCGCGGCGAGCGGGTCCCGCGCGACCGGGCGCTGTGGGGCCACTCGGCGGTGGTGGCGGTGCTGCTCAACGCCGTGCCGTTCACCCTCTTCCCGTTCGGCGAGACCAGGGTCAGCTCGCTGCTCGCCGGGGTGATGAACGCGACCACCCCGCTGTTCACCCTGCTGTTCGCGGTGCTGACCGTCCCCGAGGAGCGCCGCCCGGGCGCCCGGCGGCTGGCCGGACTCGGGCTCGGCTTCCTCGGCGTGCTCACCGTGCTCGGGGTCTGGCGCGGCCTCGGTGCCGGGGCGACGACCGGCGCGCTGGCCTGCCTGGCCGCCACCTGCTGCTACGGCGCCGGCTACGTCTACCTGCGCCGCTTCCTGTCCGGCCGCTCGGAGTCGGTGGCCGCCCTGTCCGTGCTCCAGATCACCTGTGCCGCCGTCGAGCTGGCCCTGGTCGCGCCGCTCGCCGCGGGCGTCCCGCACTGGCCCGGGGCCGGCGCCGCGCTCGCCCTGCTGGTGCTCGGCGTGCTCGGCACCGGTCTGGCGTACCTGCTCAACATGGCGCTGGTGCGCAGTGCGGGGACGACCGTGGCCTCCGCCGTCACGTACGCGATGCCGCTCTGGTCGACGGCGCTCGGCGCGGCCGTCCTGCACGAGCCGGTGGGCTGGAACGCCCTGGCCGGCGGCGCGCTGGTGATCGTGGCCGTCGCGCTGACCAGACCGCGCCGGGCCCGGGCGGAGGCCCAGGAGGCAGCCCGGGAGGCAGCCCGGGCGAAGGCCCCGGCGTAGGCCCGGGTGGCGGCCCCGGGCGGAGCCCCGAAAGGCCGTCCGACGTTCCGTTAGGGTTGACCGGGTGAGCGAGGGGAGCAGCGAGGGGGAGCGGCGGTCCGCGTCCGTCCGCGAGGCACTGTGGGCGCACCCGCTGCGCTTCCCCTTCACCCGCCGGGTGCCGCGCTGCTGGGCGTACCTGCTGGGCAGCGCCCTGCTCGGGCCGGTGCAGCTGGTGGTCCTCGCGGCGCTGCTGGTGCTCGGCGTGGGCCTGTCGGTGGTCGGCATCGGGCTGCCGGTGCTGCTCGCCCTGGCACTCGCGGGCATCCCGGCCGCCACCGCGGCCCGGTGGCGGCTGCGACTGGTCGAGCCGGTCCCGCTGCCCGACCCGCACCGAAGCCTGCCCGGGGCGGGCCGCCGCGCCCGCATCCGCACCCGGCTGCGCGAGCGGGCCACCTGGCGCGAGCTCGCCCACGCGGTACTCGCCTCGACGGTGCTGGCCGCCGCCGCGCTCGGCTTCACCGTCCTCCTGGTGCTCTCCGGCCTGTACGCGCTCTCCCCGCTGGTGGTCTGGGCGCTCGCGCCGGAGACGGTGATGCTGATCCCCGGGCACGCCGCCCACGGGCCGCTCGCCGCCCTGCCGTTCACCGCCGCCGGGCTGGCCGGCCTGCTGCTCTGCGCCTACGCCGGGGCGCTGCTGACCGCCGCCGAGGTCGCCCTGGCCCGCTTCCTGCTCGGGCCCCGGGAGGACGACCTCGGCCGCCAGGTGCTCGAACTCACCCGATCCCGTGCCCGGTTGGCCGACGCCTTCGAGGCCGAGCGGCGCCGGATCGAGCGCGACCTGCACGACGGAGCGCAGCAGCAGCTGGTCGCGCTGAGCATGACCCTGGGGCTCGCCGAGTACGAGCTGCGCGAGCGGGACGGCCGGGCGGCGGAACTCGTCACCCGGGCGCGCGGCGAGGCCCGGCAGGCGCTGGAGCAGCTGCGCGGGCTGGTGCGCGGCATCCACCCGCAGGTGCTCACCGACCACGGGCTCGCCGCCGCCGTGGACGAGGTCGCCCAGCGCCACCCGATTCCGGTGGCCACCGACATCGAGCTCCCGGAGCGGCTGCCCGCCCCCGTGGAGACCACCGCCTACTTCACCGTCACCGAGGCGCTCACCAACGCCGCCAAGCACAGCGGTGCCACCGCGATCACCGTCCACGGGCGGGTCTCGCGCGGCCGGCTGGTCGTCCAGGTGACCGACGACGGCCGCGGCGGGGCCGACCCGGCCGCCGGGGCCGGGCTGGCGGGGCTCGCCGACCGGGTGGCACTGCTGAGAGGACGGCTGATGGTGACGAGCCCGACGGGCGGCCCGACGACGCTGCGGCTGGAGGTGCCGTGCTCCGGGTCGTGATCGCCGAGGACGCGGTGCTGCTGCGCGCCGGACTGGTCGAACTCCTCGCCCTCGGCGGCCACGTGGTGACCGCCGCCGTCGGCGACGCCCGGGCGCTGGCGGCGGCCGTCGACGCCGACCGTCCCGACATCGTGCTCACCGACGTCCGGATGCCCCCCGACCACACCGACGAGGGCCTGCGCGCCGCCCTCGCCCTGCGCGAGCGCCACCCGGGCCTGCCCGTCCTGGTCCTCTCCCAGTACGTGGCCACCCCGTACGCGACCCGGCTGCTCGCCGCCGCCGGCGCCCAACCGGCCGGTCTGGGCTACCTGTTGAAGGACCGGGTCGGCGACGTCGCGGAGTTCCTGGACGCGCTGCGGCGGGTCGCCGGCGGGGAGACGGTGATCGACCCCGAGGTGGTCCGGGTGCTGCTGCGCGGCCAGTCCGTCGACCGCCCGCTCGCCCGCCTCACCCCGCGCGAGCGCGAGGTGCTCGCGCTGATCGCCGAAGGCCTCAACAACCAGGCCGTGGCAGGCCGGTTGAGCATCACCGAGGCCTCGGTGGTGAAGCACTGCGGGAACATCTTCATGAAGCTGGACCTGGACCCGACGGAGGGCAACCGGCGGGTGCTCGCGGTGCTGGCCCACCTGCGCGGGGAGTGAGCGGCCGGCCCGCCGGATGACGGATCACCCCCTTGTCAGGGCGGTCGCGGTGCCGGAACGATGGCGTCATGGCAAGGACACGGGAACCGCAGAGCGCGCTCGTCAACCGACTGCTCAAGGGCGAGGCGACCAAGGACGACACCACGACGGCCCAGGCGAACTTCCTGCTGTGGCTGCGCCAGGAGTGGGCCGGGGACGGCGACCAGGCGCTGACGGCCTGTCAGGACATGCTGACGCAGGCCGGCGGCGAGGAGTGGCGGGCACTGCCGGAGCGTGATCTGTCCGCCCACGTCTGGCTGTTCAGCTTCTCCTGCCCGAGCCGGGACGACCTGGCCGGCCAGGCGCGGAACTGGGTGACGGCCGTCCACGCCAACGGCGGGGCCCCGGCGATCGCCCGCCTGGTCAGGCACCTGCGGGGGCAGCCGGAGTGACGTGCGCGGCCGGAGCGCTGCCCGCAGTGGCCGGGGCGTCCGCAGTGGCCGGGGCGCCTGGAGCGGCCGGCGTGTCCTGACGGGCCGGGGCGCCCGCAGTGGCCGGGGTGTGCCGGGCGGCCGCGTCGGGCAGGGGCACGGCGGGGTCGAGCAGCTCGGTGAGCCGCCGCGCCGAGGCCTCCCAGGTCCAGTGCTCCTCGGCCCAGCGCCGCCCCGCCGCCCCCATCCGGGCGCGCTCGGCGGGCGGGGCCAGCAGGATCCGGGTCAGGGCGGCGGCCACCTCGGCGGGGGCCCGGCCGTCGACCACCGCGCCGGTGACACCGTCCAGGACGGTGTCCGGGGCGCCGCCGGAGCGGCCGGCCACCACCGGCAGGCCGGCGGCCGCCGCCTCCAGGAAGACGATGCCCAGGCCCTCGGCCTCCAGACCCAGCCGGCGGGTGCGGCACGGCATCGCGAAGACGTCCGCCCCGGCGTAGTGCGCGGCGGTCGCGGCGTGGTCGAGGCCGCCGGTGAACACCACGCTGCCCGGCTCGGTGAGCCGGCGGGCGAGGCCCCGCAGCCGGCCCTCGTCCGGGCCCCGGCCGACCAGCACCAGGGTGGTCCCGGGCACGGCCCGGCGGACCGCGGGCAGCGCCCGGATCAGCACGTCCTGGCCCTTGCGCGGGACCAGCCGCGCCACGCAGAGGACCACCGGGGCGGTCGCCGGGCTCCCGGCGCCGGCGGGCCGGAACACCGACGGGTCGACCCCCGGCACCAGGCGCGCCAGCCGGGCGTCCGGCCCGAGCGCGGGCGCGATCCGGGCGCGGGTGTAGGCGCCGAGGTAGGTCACCACGTCCGTACCGCGGCCGATCCGGCGCAGCAGGCCGCGGGCGCCCGGGGTGCGGGCCCACCAGATCTCGTGGCCGTGCGTGGTGGCGACGGTGCGGCGGATGCCCGGCGCCAGCCGCCGCAGGCCGGGCGCCATCGCGGCGAGCGGGGCCGCGGCGCCGAACCAGACCCGGTCGCAGCCGTGGGCACGGGCGATCTCCGCGGCCCGGCGGGTGGCCCGCGGGGTCGGCAGCAGCACGCGGGCGCGGTCGCGGATCACCGGGTAGGGGAGAGCGGCGTCGTGGCGCTCGGCGCCCGGTTCGGCCGAGGTGTAGACCACGACGTCGTGACCGGGGACGCGGTCGGCCATGGCCCGGACGAAGGTCTCGATGCCGCCCTGGCGCGGCGGGAAGTCGTTGGTGACGACGAGGGTGGTGCCCATGGCAGGCCTTTCGAAGCGGAGGACGAGGAGGAGAGCAGGACGAGGACGAGCGGCAGCGCGAGGTAGCCGAACCGCCCGGCGGGCGCCAGCAGGAAGGCCGCCGACAGCCCCAGGGCCAGCCGGTGCGCCGCGGCGGACGCGGTGCGTGGCGGGCGGGTGAGCAGCGAGGCCCCGACGGCGAGCCCGGCGAGCAGCAGCAGGCCGACGGCGGCGTACCAGCCCATCGGGCCGAGATCGGCGAGCAGCCGCCCGGGCAGCGGGCTGGCGGCCGGGGTCGCCAGCCGGCCGCGCCCGGTGGGGAAGGCGAACACCTGCTCCACCAGCGGCCCGGGCGCGCGCAGCGCCACCGGCAGCACCGCGACCGCCGCCGCGCCCACCGCGACGGCCGTCCCGCGCAGCGCCGCGCGCCGTCCGGCGGCGGCCGCCAGCAGGGCCGCGACCACGGCGAGCGCCGGCCAGGCCGTCCACTTCAGCGAGCAGGCGGCGGCCAGCGCCGCCCCGGCCGCCACCGGCCGCCGTTCGGCGGCGCGGACCAGGGCGAGCCGGCACAGGCCGATGAGCGGCAGGTCGACCCCGCTGACGCAGAGCGGCAGCGCGACCACCGGCGAGGCGGTGAGCGCGGCGGCGCCGAGCCGGCGCCCGGCGGGCACCGTCCGCAGCACGCAGAGCAGGAAGACGGCCGCGCACCAGAGCCGGGCGTCACCCAGCGGCGAACCGCCCAGCAGCGCCCGGGGCAGGCCCAGCAGGGCCATCCCCGGGAGGTACGGGTCGTACTCCTCGACGGACTGCGGGTCGGCCAGGTACGGCGTGCCGGTGTGCAGCAGCAGTGACCCGGAGCGCTCGATCACCCCGACCTCGCTCTGCCCCTTCCCGGTCGGCACCAGCACGAGCAGCGGCACCAGCACCGCCCCGACGGCCGCGACCGCCACCGACAGTTCGGGCCCGCGCCGCCGTGCCGTCGCCACGACGAGCGCCGCGAGCAGGTACCCGCCGGCCGCCCAGGCCCCCCAACTCCGGTGCGGCCCGAGCCCGGACACCAGCGGGAACGCCCCCGCCCACCCCGCCGCGGCCAGCCACCCGCCGCACCACCACCACGCCCGTTTCGTCACTCCTTCATTGCATCGCCGCAGGCCGGCGGGGTCAGCACGGTCAAGTCGAGTCCCGTGGTCGGGTTTCCCCTACCTCCGCCAGGGCGCCGCACCTGTCCACGGCACCGGCCCGCTGCCGCGGGCGGCGAGCCGGTCCGTCCGGCCCGGGAACCGAACGCCCCCGGCCTGCGCTGACGTTCGGTGGCAGGCGGATTACTGATCGTCCCGACGGGCCCGCTATCCTCGCCGTGTGCTGAGGTCGTGGGATGCGGCGGTGGAGCGGGCGCAGGACCGGCTGGCGGCGGGGCCGCGGCTGCGGGCGGCCGGGCCGGGGGAGGAACGGCGGTTCGCGCTCTGGGACTTGGCGTCCCTGGTGGAGGGCGGGCTGGGCGAGCTGGTGGACCCGGACGGGCTGGCGCCGCAGGCGGAGCGCGGGTGGCGGGAGCGGCTGGGGGAGAGCGGGCGGGAGTGGCCCGGCGGTGAGCTGTACCGGCGCCGCTACTGGATCCAGGACGACGGCGGCACGGTCGTCGGCACCGTCGCGGTGGACAACTGGACGAAGGGCCCGAGCCAGCTCGCCGTCTCCTCCCTCTACGTGACGCCGGAGGCGCGCGGCCGCGGCCTGGCCGCCGCCGCGCTGGACGAGGTCTACGCGGCGGCCACCGCCGAGGGCCTGCCCGGGTTCCGGCTGGAGGCGCACTGGGCCTGGCAGCCGGCGGTCCGCTACTACCTGCGCCGGGGCCTGTGGGTGGTGGGCTGGAAGCGCTCGCTGTCCTTCGCCCGGATGCCCCAACTCCCCGCGCACCGGGTGCGGGAGGAGGACGGCCGGCTGCTCCTGCTGGTCGAGGACCGGCTGCGCGGC
Organism: Kitasatospora sp. NPDC048298; assembly: GCF_043201465.1. Taxonomy (NCBI): domain Bacteria; kingdom Bacillati; phylum Actinomycetota; class Actinomycetes; order Kitasatosporales; family Streptomycetaceae; genus Kitasatospora; species Kitasatospora sp. NPDC048298. Next base: position 24,684 of record NZ_JBICYZ010000036.1, on the reverse strand, counting down.
TGGGTGCCGATACTGACGGCCGGGCAGGAGGGCCGCTGGCTGCGGCTGGACGAGACGGCGGACTACCGGGGCTGCGACGGCTGGGTGCACGAGTACGCCCGCTCCACGCTCGCCCTGTGCCTGGCACTGGCCGGCCGGCCGCTGGTGTGCGGCCCGCAGTGGTGGGCGGAGGCGTGGCGCTGGTCGGACGCCGGGGAGCCGGAGGGCCTGGCGTACCGGATCGAGGAGTTCGAACGGGCGGCCTTGGCGGCGGGCCGGCCGGTGGCGAGCCCGTACCGCCCGGTGCCGCTGCCGGAGTCCCCGCTCCCGCAGTCCCCGCTCCCGCAGTCCCCGCTCCCGCAGTCCCCGCTCCCGCAGTCCCCGCTCCCGCAGTCCCCGCTCCCGCAGTCCCCGCTCCCGCAGTCCCGT
>NZ_JBICYZ010000036.1:0-24180 GCF_043201465.1 Kitasatospora sp. NPDC048298 | reverse complement strand
CCGGCTGCCGGAGTCCCGGCTCCCGGTGTCTCCGCTGTCGGAATCCCCGCTGCCTGAGCAGGCCCCGCCGGTGTCCTGGCGGCTGGCAGACTCGGGGGATGGCTGAGATCGAGATCGACGGCGCCCCCGCCGACCCGGCGCGGCTGGCCGCGCTGGGGCTGCTCAACTACGGGCACTTCACCACCCTGCGCGCCGAGGCGGGCCGGGTGCGCGGTCTGGCGCTGCACCTGGACCGGCTGGTCCGGGACTGCCGGCTGCTGTTCGGCGCCGAGTTGGACCGGGCGGTCGTGCGGGAGCGGATCGGCGCGGTGCTGCCGGCCGACGGCGCGCCGGTGATCGTCCGCGTCACCGTGTACGACCCGGCGCTCGGCCTGGAGCGCCCCGCCGCCCCGGCCGCACCCGCCCTGCTGGTGACCACCCGCCCGGCGGCGACGTCCGACCCCGCCCCGCTGCGGGTCCGCACCACCACCTACCGGCGGGAGCTGCCGGAGGTGAAGCACGTCGGCCTGTTCGGCCTGGTGCACCACCGCCGGCAGGCCCAACTGGCGGGCTTCGACGACGTGTTGCTGGTCGACGAGGGCGGCCTGGTGGTCGAGGGCGCGACCTGGAACGTCGGCTTCCTGGCCGGGGACGAGTTGGTCTGGCCGCAGGGCCCCAGCCTGCCCGGCGTCACCGAGGCCCTGCTGTCCGCCGCGTACCGCGGGCCGCAGTCCCGCGCGCCGCTGCCCGCCGACGCGCTGGCCCGCTTCACCGCCGCCTTCGCGGTCAACGCGGGCGTCGGGGTGCGTCCGCTGGCGGCGGTGGACGGCACCGCCTTCGATCCCGCGCACCCGGTGCTCGCCGAGCTGCGAGCCTCCTACCTGGGGATTCCCGGTGAACGGGTGGGGGGATAACCCCACCTCCGGTCCGCCGGTGGCCTGCATGGTCCGCGGCGCCCGCGCTTCCTAGGTTGGAGCACGTTGACGACGAGCGACGCAGAACCGAAGGAAGGCCCACCCATGGCACGCCGCCAAGACCGCCGCAGGACCGACGAGTTCGGAACGGACCGGTACGGCCCTGACGGCCACGGCTACGACCACGGCCACACCGCGGCCCGGTTCGGCGGCGCCCCGTACATTCCGGCCCCGCAGGCGGCCCCCGCGATCGAGCTGCGCGGGGTGCGCCGCGCCTACGGGCGCGGCGAGGCGACGGTGCAGGCGCTGCGCGGCGTCGACCTGGCGCTCGCCCACGGCAGCTTCACCGCGGTGATGGGCCCGTCCGGCTCCGGCAAGTCCACCTTCCTCCAGTGCGCGGCGGGCCTGGACCGCCCGGACGCCGGGCAGGTCCTGCTGGGCGGCGAGGACATCACCGCGCTCGGCGAGGACCGGCTGACCAAGCTGCGCCGCAGCCGGATCGGCTTCGTCTTCCAGTCCTTCAACCTGCTGCCCTCGCTGACCGTCCAGCAGAACGTGCTGCTCCCGCAGCGCCTCGCCGGGGAGCGCCAGGACCGTGCCCGGGCGCGGGAGCTGCTGGCGCGGGTGGGCCTCGGCGAGCACGCCGGGCGGCGGCCCGGCCAGCTCTCCGGCGGCCAGCAGCAGCGGGTGGCGATCGCCCGCGCGCTGATCACCCGCCCGGACGTGGTGTTCGCCGACGAGCCGACCGGCGCGCTGGACACCCGGACCGCGCACGAGGTGCTGTCCCTGCTGCGGCAGGCCGTGGACTCGCTCGGCGCGACGGTGGTGATGGTGACCCACGACCCGGTGGCGGCCTCCTTCGCCGACCGGGCGCTGTTCCTGGCGGGCGGCGCGATCGTCGACGACCTGCCGCACCCGACCCCGCAGGCCGTCGCGGACCGGATGGTCGCGCTGACCGCCCGCCCGGTGGGAGCGGCGGCATGACGAACGGACTCGCGCGCGCCTCGGTGCGCTTCCGGCCCGCGTCCTTCGTGGGCACCCTGGTCGCCCTGCTGCTGGGCGCCGCCGTGGTGGTCGCCTGCGGCGTGCTGCTGCAGACCGGCCTGACCGCGAGCCTCGCGCCGACCCGCTACGCGGCCGCCCCGGTGGTGGTCGCGGCCGAGCAGAGCGTGAAGTTCCAGCGGAAGATCGGCGAGGACACCGAGACCGAGGAGCAGGCCGTCCCGGAGCGGGCCCGGACGGACGCCGCGCTGGTCGCCCGGCTGGCCGCCCTGCCCGGGGTCGCGGCCGCCCGCCCGGACACCGCCTTCCCGCTGCCCGCCACCGACCGGGCGCCGGCCCTGACCGGCCGGGGCTTCGCCGCGCTCGGCATCGCCGGGCCGGGCGACAAGCTGGTCGAGGGCCGCGCCCCCGGCGCGAACGAGGTGGTGCTGGACGCCGACACGGCGCACGCCGCCCACCTCGCGCCCGGCGCCCGCCTCACGCTCACCGCGCCCGGCGGCACCGCGGACTACCGGGTCTCCGGCCTGGCCGCCGCCCAACAGGCCGGCCCCACCGCCTGGTTCGCCGACGCCACCGCCGACCGCCTCTCCGGCCACCCCGGCCGGATCGACGCCGTCGCCGTACAGCCCCGCGAGGGCGTCACCACCGCCGCGCTCGCCGCGCAGGTCCGCCAGGCCGTCGGCGGCGAGGCCAGGACCTTCACCGGGGACGACCGGAGCACCGTCGAGCACCCCGCCCTCGGCGACGCCCGCACCATGCTGATCGCGCTCGGCGGCACCTTCGGCGGCTACGCCACCATGACCGCGGTCTTCGTGGTGATGAGCACCGTCGCCCTCGCCACCGGCCAGCGCGCCCGCGAGTTCGCCCTGCTGCGCGCCATCGGCGCCACCCCGCGCCAGATCCGCCGCACCATCGCCGCCGAGGCGATGCTGGTCGCACCGCTCGCCGCGGCCCTCGGCGTCCTGCCCGGACTCGCCCTCGCCCGCTGGTGGTTCGGCCAACTGGTCGAGCGCGGCGCCGTCCCCGCGGACGTCCGCCTGGACGTCGGCCCACTGCCGATGCTCGCCGCCGTCCTCGCCTGCACCCTCGCCGCGCTGACCGCCGGCTTCCTGGCCGCCCGCCGGCCGTCCCGGATGCGGGCCGCCCAGGCGCTCGGCGAGGCCGCCGTCGAGCCGCCCCGCCTGGGCCGGGTGCGTACCGTCCTCGGGCTGGTCTTCGTCGCCGGTGGCATCGCGGCCGCCGCCGTCGCCACCGCCCTGGACGGCGCCAAGGCCGCCCAGACCGCGCTCGGCGTGGTGATGTGCTTCATGCTGGCCGTCGCCCTGCTCGGCCCCTGGCTGGCCCGGGCCGCCGCCGTGGTGCTCGGCGCCCCGCTGCGGGCCGGCGGCGCGCCCGGCTCGCTGGCCGCCGACAACACCCGCGCCAACGCCCGCCGGCTGGCCTCGGCGATCACCCCGATCGTGCTGGTCACCGCCTTCTGCGGCACCCTGCTGATCCTCCAGAGCACCGTGCGCCACACCACCGGCGAGAACGTGCGGGCCGGTGTCACCGCCGACCACGTGATCGCCTCCACCGGCCCCGGTCTGCCCGCCGGGACGGCCGAGCGGGCCGCCCGGGTGCCCGGCGTGGACACCGCCGTCGGCGTGCTGCGCACCGGAGTCGTCTTCGAGAACGCCGGCCAGCCGGGCTCCGCCCCCGTGCTCGGCGTCGACGGCGACCCGGCCCGGCTGCCGAAGGTGCTCGACCTGGGCGTGCGCAGCGGCACGCTCGCCGACCTCGGCCGCGCCCCCGACACCATCGCGCTGAGCGCCACCATGGCCGACGCGTTCGGCGCCGGGGTCGGCGACCGGGTGAAGCTCTGGCTCGGCGACGGCACCGCCGTGCGGCCCGCCGTGGTCGCGGTGTACGACCGCGGGCTCGGCGTCGGCCAGGCGCTGCTGCCCCGGGCCGCGGTGGCCACGCACGTCACCACCGGGTACGACAACCAGGTGCTGGTCGCCGACGCGCCGGGCGCCGACCCCGCGGCGGTGGCCGCCGGACTGGGCGCCCTGACCGGGGCCACCGTGACCGACCGGGCCGGTTTCGTCGCCCAGGCCGACAGGGACCTGGAGATCAGCGGCTGGGCCAACACCGTGATGGCCGCCGTGCTCGGCGGGTTCGCCGCCGTCAGCGCCGCCAACACCCTGGTGATGACGGTGCTGGACCGGCGCCGCGAGGTCGCGCTGCTGCGACTGGCCGGCACCACCCGGCGCCAGGTGCGCGGCATGATGCGCTGGGAGGCGCTGCTGGTCGCCTCGACCGGGCTGGCGGTCGGCGCGGCGATCGCCGGGATCACCCTGGTGCCGGTCGCCCGGGGCGTGGCCAACTCCGCCCCGTACGTGCCGCCGATGCTCGCCCTGCCGCTGGCCGCCGGAGCCGTGCTGCTCTGCCTCGCGGCGACCGGGGCGCCGGTCCGGGCACTGCTGCGGACCCGGCCGGCGGCGCTGGGCGCGGCACGCCAGTAGCGGCGAAGCGGAAGCGGGACGCGGGAGAGGGGTGTGCTCGAGGACGGCTCGGGCGCACCCCTCGTTCGGGTGAGGACGTCGGCCCGAGTGGGTGGCAAACGAAACCACCGGAAGCACCAACGGGCCCTATTCGGGCTGATCGTGACGTCTGGTCAGTTACGCTCTCGCCCGCCCCGCCCGCCCTCGACGCAGAGAGTAGCCCGACATGAGCAGTCCTCCCGCCGCCCCGGCACCCCGCTGGCCGCTGATCCTGCTGCGCATCTCCACCACGCTGCTGGCGCTGCTGTCACTGCTCCAGGTCGTGCTCGCCGGAAGCTTCCTGAACGGCACCTACGCATCCCTGAAGGACCACGAGGGCACCGCGATGGTGCTGGCCACCGTGGTGGTGGTCCAGCTCGCGGTGGCCGTCGCCGTCCGGTGGCCCGGCCGGGGCCCGCTCCGGCCGCTGTGGACCACCGCGCTGCTCGCCGTCGCCGTCACCGGCCAGATCGTCGCCGGCTACGCCCGGGCGCTCGGCGTGCACGTCACGCTCGGCGTCCTGCTGGTCAGCGGTGTGCTGTTCGGCCTGGCCGGCGCCTGGCGGCTGCCGCTGCCGGCCCGGGACACGCGGGCGGCCGGCGGCCCGGACGGCACCGGACGGCTGCCGCGCCCCGGCGGGCCGGTGGAGGTGTCCCAGTGAACCGGCGCCGGTTCCTGGGCATCGGCGCCTCCGTCCTCGGCGCGGGCGCCCTGGCCGCCGTCGCCGCCCCCTCCGCCGCCCGGCTGCTCGCCGAGGGCCGCCCCGGGCAGCTGCTGAGCAGCGAGCTCGACCTTCCGGGAGCCTTCCGGACCGCGCTGCCGCTGCCGCCCGTGCTGCGACCGGTGCGCACCGACGCGACCGGCGACCACTACGAGATCACCCAGCAGGTCGCGACGCTGGAGATCCTCCCCGGGGTGAAGACCGAGGCCTGGACGTACGGGGGCGGCTTCCCCGGGCCGACCCTGGTCGCCCGCTCCGGGCGGGCGGCGGTGGTCAGGCACCGCAACGAGCTGCCGGTGCCCACGACGACCCACCTGCACGGCGGGCACACCCCGGCGGACAGCGACGGCTACCCGGTGGACCTGCTGCTGCCGGTCGGGACGTCGGACGACGACGCCCGGCGGATGGCGGACATAGCAGACATGGCAGGCATGCCGGGCATGGCGGGGATGCCGGGGATGCGCCACGCGGCGGGCAGGAACGTCACCGGCGAGCGCACGTACACCTATCCGGGCAAGCAGCGCGCCGCCACCCTCTGGTACCACGACCACCGGATGGGCTTCACCGGTCCTGCCGTCTGGCGCGGACTGGCCGGCTTCCACCTCGTGCACGACGACGAGGAGGCCGCGCTGCCGCTGCCGCACGGTGAGCGGGACCTGCCGCTGATGATCGCCGACCGCTCCTTCGCCGCCGACGGCTCCTTCCGCTACCCGGCCGTCGATCCGGACCTCGGCGAGCCGGGCGTCACCGACGCCTACGCCAACGGCGTGCTCGGCGACGTCATCCTGGTCAACGGCGCGCCCTGGCCGCGACTGGACGTCGACCGGGTCCGCTACCGGCTGCGGCTGCTCAACGCCTCCAACACCCGGCTCTACCGGCTGGAACTCGACCCGCAGCCCACCGGCGGCGACGCCCTGGTCCAGATCGGCTCCGACGGCGGCCTGCTCGCCGCCCCGGTCCGGCACGACGGGATCGAGATCGCGCCCGCCGAACGCTTCGACGTCGTGGTCGACTTCGCCCGCTACGCGCCCGGCACCGAGGTCCGGCTGGTCAACCGCTTCGGCAGCGGCCGGACGGCCGAGGTGATGCGCTTCGACGTCACCGCGCGGCAGGTGACCGACGACGCGACGGTGCCCGACCGGCTCGCCACCGTCGAAGCCCTGGACGCCTCCGCCGCCGTCGCCACCCGCGACTTCGCCTTCCGCCGCAGCCGCGGCGACGGCTGGACCATCAACGGCCGCCTGTACGAGCCCGGCCGGAACATCGCCACGCCCGCCCTCGACGAGGTCGAGCTCTGGCGCTTCTCCAGCGACCTGCACCACCCGGTGCACGTCCACCTGAACCAGTTCCAGGTGATCGGCCGCAACGGCGAGGACCCGGGCCCGTACGACGCGGGGTGGAAGGACACCGTGGACCTGCGCCCGGCCGAGGCGGTGGAGGTGCTGGTGCGGTTCACCGACTACGCGGGGGTGTACATGCTGCACTGCCACAACCTGGAGCACGAGGACATGGCGATGATGGCGGACTTCACGGTGCGCTGACGGGCGGGCTGCCCCGGCCACCGGAGTGCCGGAGGGCGCGCGCCGCGCCCTCCGGCACTCGTGTTCCGGCGCCGCCGGAGCGCGGTTCCTCAGCCGACCGGCGGCCGTACCGTCGCGACCAGCAGCGCCGCGGCGACCAGCAGGCCGGCGCAGTAGTACGGCCCGAGGCCGCCGGGAGCGGTGCCGAGGGTGGCGGCGGCGAGCAACGGACCGGCGGTGGCACCGAGGTTGAGCGCGGTGGTGGCGTAGGCACCGGCCAGGGTGGGGGCGCCGGCCGCCTCGTACAGCACCCGGGTGATCAGCGTGCCGCCGACCGCGAAGGACAGCGCGCCCAGCAGGAACACCAGGGGCAGCAACGCGCCGGGTGCGTCGGCCAGGACGGCGAGCGCGGGCCAGCCCGCGAGCAGCAGCGGGCCGCCGACGGCGAGGAGCCGGCCGGGGTGCCGGTCCGCGAGCCGCCCGGCGACGGTGACCCCGGCGAACGACCCGGCGCCGAACAGCACCAGGGCGACCGGCACCCACGGCTCGCCCAGCCCGGCGGGGCCGGTCACCACGGGGGCGAGGAAGGTGAAGCCGCCGCAGGTCGCCGCGTTCACCAGCGCGGCGACCAGCATCGCGCGCCGCAGCCGCGGGCGGCGCAGCTCGGCGAACTCCGTGCGCAGCGCCGGGGCCGGAGACAGGGGTGCCGAAGTGACCGGCGGCGGAAGGTACGTGGCGATCCCGACGGCGGCCGGAAGGCAGAGCAGCGCGACGGCCCAGAACACGGCCCGCCACCCGAACAGCGTGCCCAGCACCGCTCCGCCGGGGACGCCGGCCACGGTCGCCACCGTCGTGCCCGACAGCAGCACGGCGATCGCCCGTCCCTTGCGGTCCGCCGGGACCAGCGCGGCGGCGGTGGTCAGGGCCACGGCCAGGAACCCGGCGTTGGCGAGCGCGGCCACCACCCGGGCGGCGACCAGCACCGGGAAGCTCGCGGTCACGGCCCCGACAGCGTGCGCCGCCGCGAAGGCCAGGACGAACCCGAGCAGGCTGCCGCGCCCAGGCCGGCTGCGGGCGAGCGCGGCCATCAGCGGCGCGCCGACGGCCATCCCGACCGCGAAGGCCGAGGTCAGCCCGCCGGCCGTACCGACGGTGACGCCGAGGTCGGCGGCCAGGCCGGGCAGCAGCCCGGCGAGCATGAACTCCGAGGTGCCCATGGCGAACACGGCCAGGGCGAGCGGATAGAGGGGGAGGGGCATCGAGAGACTCCGAGGAGGACGGAGGGAACGAGGACGGGACGTCTCGTCACCGCACGCTCAACCCCCGGGCGGCGCAGGCGCGGCGCTCGCTCGGACCTTGGTGGTTCCAGGCTCTCCGGGGTTCAGGGGGCTGACGGCGCGTGACCGAAAGCCCCCACCCTGGATGCCTCAGGGCTCGACATGCCCGCAGGCTACCGGACCGCCCGCCGTCGAGTCGCCCGATTGCTCGACGGGTCCCGCCATTAAGTGATCGAACGTCACGTATGCGTCGAACGGCGGTATTTGGCGGGATCAGCGAGGAGGTGTGGGGGCTTGCGATCAACTCTGTGCCTCCGCGGTGGCAAATTCGGTCAACTTCTGCTCGTTTTTGACCGGTTCGGAAATTTTTAGAACCGGAGGTTCCGGTTCCGTGGCTGAGCCGTGTAGGTTTCCGATCGGTTCGGGAGGCCAAGTGCGCCACCTGACACCGAAGTTGTTTCACTGGAGTGCGGGCGTGCCCTGGCGGGCTCCCCGCGGGATCGAAGGGGGAGGGCCTCCATGCCTGACATCGACCTCGGCGTGGCGACGGACTGGGACGACGGCGACATGCGCGCCCGCGTCAAGCTGGAGCAGAACCGGATCGGCCAGTCCCCGGCCAAGAAGGACGTGCTCGTCACCTCGCCGATGAGCATCGAGCTGTCGGTGAACACGAACTTCAGCAGCAGCCAGGAGTCGGACAAGTTCTACTTCACGACCTACCGCGGCGGCGTGAAGAAGATCATCGCCGTGCTGGACTCCGACGGCAACCTGTCCATCGCCGGTCAGGTGTTCACGGGCCAGGGGAACCTGACGTACTAGGTCCTGTTCGGGGCGGTGCGATACCGGGACCGTGCGCTCACCGGAGTGCGCGGATCCTCCGTCAGGTGGCCAAGTGCCGCGCCTGGCAGCGAAGTTGTTTTCAATGGAGTGCGGGCGTGCCCTGTCGGGCCGCCCGCGGGATCGAAGGGGGAGGGCCTCCATGCCTGACATCGACCTCGGCGAAGCGTCCGACGTGAAGAACGGCGACTGGAACGGTCGCATCAAGCTGCGGCAGAACCAGACCTACCTGAACGAGCCGAAGAAGAAGGACGTGCTCATCAGCGGTCCGGAGAGCATCGAGCTGGTGGTGAACACGAACCACTCCACCAGCCAGGAGGCGAACAAGTTCTACTTCACCACCTACCACGGCAGCACGCGGAAGATGCTCGCGGTGCTGGACTCCTTCGGCAACCTGTCCGTCGCCGGCCGGCTGTTCACGGGCCAGACGAACCTGACCTACTAGGACGGGTGGATCCGGTCGTTCCTCCCCGGCGTGGTGGCCGGAGCGGAGCGCCCGGTGCGGTACCCGGGCCCGTGCGCTCACCGGAGTGCGCGGACCCTCCGCCGGGTGACCAAGTGCTCCACCTGGCGGCGAAGTTGTTTTCAATGGAGTGCGGGCGTGCCCTGTCGGGCTGCCCGCGGGATCGAAGGGGGAGGGCCTCCATGCCTGACATCGACCTCGGCGAAGCGGACAACTGGACGCAAGGCGACTGGCACGGTCGCGTCAAGCTGCGGCAGAACCAGGTCTACCCGGGCACGCCGAAGAAGGACGTGCTCATCAGCGGTCCGGACAGCATCGAGCTGTCGGTCAACACGAACGTGGAAGTGGACCACGCGAAGAACAAGTTCTACTTCACGACCTACTGGGGCGGCATGAAGAAGATCGTCGCGATCCTCGACGCGGACGGCAACCTGTACCTCGCCGGCAATGTGACCGAGGTCAAGTACCAGCGCGACCTGGACTACTAGGCGGCTGCGCGCTCCACACGGCCCCGAGGTCCGCGCACTCTCCGGAGTGCGCGGACCTCCGTCGTTCCGGCGGACCGGACCACGGCGCCGGCGGCTCAGGGCACCAGCACCCGCAGGGCGTCCCTGACCACCGCGACGTCCACCGGGAGCGAGGTGATGAACTCCCCGTCGGCGTAGGCGGTGATGCCGGGGGACTCGATCCGCAGGGACTCCGTACGCAGCGTGGTGACCTCCGGGTGGGTGATGTGGGTGCCCTTGAAGAGCGTCGGGAAGAAGCGGGCGATGCGCAGCCGGGGCATGGCGTCGACCAGGGTGACGTCGAGCAGGCCGTCGTCGGGGAGGGCGGCGGGGCAGATCAGCATGCCGCCGCCGTAGCTGCGGGTGTTGCCGACGGCGGCCAGGGTCAGGTCGCGTTCGACGACGGTGCCGTCGGCGAGGGTGATCCGGAACGGCAGCGGGCGCAGGTTGGCGAACTCGACGGCGATGGCGAGGTTGTAGCGCATCCGGCCGCGCGGCCAGCGCAGCCGGTTGGCGCGGTCGCTGACCAGCGAGTCGAAGCCGGTGGCGAGGACGGAGCCGTACCAGCGGACGGCGCCGTCGGGGCCGGTGACCCGGCCGAGGTCGACGCCGCGGGTGCGCCCGGCGGCGATGACGTCGGCGGCGGCCTCGGGGGCGTCGAGCGGCAGCCCGTACTCACGGGCGTGGTCGTTGCCGGTGCCCGCTGGTATGACGCCGAGCGGCACGGGGGTGCCGGCCAGGGCCTGGAGGGCGAGGTTGATCATGCCGTCACCACCGACCACGGCCACCGCGTCCACCCCGTCGGCCGCCGCCTCACGGGCGAGGCGGACGGCGTCCTCGGGGGAGCGCCCGGCGTGCGGGTCGACCTGGACGCCGAGGGCCCGCAGCCGGGCGGTGGCCCGGTGGGCGGCGGGCTCGGCGTGGCCGATGCCCGCCGCCGGGTTGGTGAGAACGGCGACCCTGCGGACGGTTCTCACCTCGTTCAAGGGATCAACTTGCCCGGGTTGAGGATGCCCGCCGGGTCGAGTTCGGCCTTGACGGCGCGCAGGATGCGCACGCCCAGGTCGCCGATCTCGTCGGTCATCCACGGCCGGTGGTCGGCGCCGACGGCGTGGTGGTGGCTGATGGTGCCGCCCGCGCCGATGATGGCGTCCCCGGCGGCGCGCTTGGCGACGCCCCAGCGGCTGAGCGGGTCCTCGCCGAGGGCGGAGACCACGGTGAAGTAGAGCGAGGCGCCGGTCGGGTAGACGTGCGAGATGTGGCAGAGCACGAGGGCGCCGGGCAGGGCCCCGGTGAGCGCCTCGGTGACGGCGGTGCGCAGGTGGGGGAGCCGCTCCCAGGTGGCGGCGGTCTCCAGGGTCTCGCAGAGCGCGCCGGCGCTGAGCAGGGAGTCGCGCAGGTAGGGGGCGTTGAACCGGCCGTGCTCCCAGGCCCGAGCGGGGGCCTCGCCGAGCGAGGTGCCGCCGGCGGCGAGCAGGGCGTCGCGGGTGAGCTGCTGCCGGGCGGCGACCTGGGCGGCGCTGCCCTCGAAGACGGTGACGGCCAGGCAGCCGCTGACCGCCGGGGCGCCGCCGATCTGCTCGGTCATCGCCAGGTTGATCATGGTCTCGGCCTCGTCGGAGAGCCGGATCACGGTCGGGCCGGTGCCCTGCTGCTCGACGGCGCGCAGCGCGGCCGTCCCGGTGGCGAAGTCGGGGAAGCTCCACGCCTCGTACGCCTTGACGGCGGGCAGCGGGTGGACGCGCAGCCGGACGGCGGTGATCACGCCGAGGGTGCCCTCGGAGCCGAGGAAGAGCTGGCGCAGGTCGGGGCCGGCGGCGGAGGCGGGGGCGCGGCCGAGGTCGAGCACCCCGGCGGGGGTGACGACGCGCAGGCCGCGCACCATCTCGTCGAAGCGCCCGTACCCGGCGGAGTCCTGGCCGGAGGAGCGGGTGGCCGCGAAGCCGCCGATGGTGGCGTAGCGGAAGCTCTGCGGGTAGTGGCCGAGCTCCCAGCCGCGTTCGGCGAGCAGCGCCTCCGCGGCCGGGCCGGTGAGGCCCGCGCCGAGGACGGCCTCGCCGGAGGTCTCGTCCAGGTCGAGCAGCTGGTCGAAGCGGCGCAGGTCGAGCGAGACGACGGCGTCGAGGCCGCCGCGCTCGGGGTCGAGGCCGCCGACGACGCTGGTGCCGCCGCCGAACGGGACGACGGCGATGCGGAGTTCGGCGCACACCGCGAGGACGGCGGCGACCTCCTGCTCGTCGCCGGGCAGCACGACCGCGTCGGGCGCGTCCTGCGCCTCGCGGCTGCGGCGGCGCAGCAGGTCCGGGGTGGACTTGCCGCCGGCGCGCGGCAGCCGGTCGGCGTCGGCGGCGCTGACGTTGGCCTCGCCGACGGCGGCGGCCAGGGCGGCGAGGGCTTCGGCGGAGAGCCGGGACGGGCGCAGCACGACCTCGTCGGCGCTCGGCCCGGGAGCGGCGTCGCCGGTCACGCCGAGGGCCGCGGCGAGCAGTCCCTTGATGTCGGCGGACAGCTCCTTGGCCAGGGCCGGGTCGCCCCAGGCGTCCCACTTCATCGGGGGGAGCGGAAGTGCGGCGCCGGCCGGTCCCGCTTGCGTTTCAGGTGCCATGCGTTACAGTTTCACACATCATGTCAAGTAGTAACGCCGAGCCTCAGCCCCCGGCCGCCGGGGAGCGCAGCACCGACGACGCGATCCTGGACGCCGCCGCCGACCTGATCGTCCACCTCGGCGTGCGCCGCACCCAGCTGGCCGAGATCGCCCGCCGCGCCGGGGTCAGCCGCCCGACCGTCTACCGCCGCTGGCCGGACGTCCAGGCGGTGATCGGCGCACTGCTCACCCGGGAGATCCTGACCACCCTGGACGGCGCCGGACTGGACGTCCACGACCGGGAGACCCTCGTCGACCGGGTCGTGGAGATCGCCGTCCGGCTGCGCGACCACCCGGTGCTCGGCGCACTGCTGCACTCCGACGACTCCGACCTGCTCTTCCGGTACGTCGTCGAGCGGCTCGGCGCCAGCCAGCGCGGCCTGCTGGAGGCACTGCGCACCGGCATCGAGCAGGGCCAGGAGCACGGCTCGATCCGGGCCGGCGAGCCGCTCGAACTGGCCGCCATGGTCCTGCTGATCGCCCAGTCCACCGTCCAGTCGCACCGCATGGTCGCCTCCCTGCTACCCGAGGCGGCCTGGCGGCGCGAACTGGCCAGAGCACTGAACGGATACCTCGCTCCATGACCCCCACCGCAGGCCCGTACGCCGGGACCTCCCGGCTCGACGCCGCCCGCCGCACGCTGGAACTCGAAGCGCTCGGTGACGACCCCCGGATCGACCTCCTGGTCATCGGCGGCGGCGTCACCGGCGCCGGCGTGGCCCTGGACGCGGCCTCACGCGGCCTGCGCACGGTGCTGGTCGAGGCCCGCGACCTGGCCTTCGGCACGAGCCGCTGGAGCTCCAAGCTGGTGCACGGCGGCCTGCGCTACCTCGCCTCCGGGCGGATCAAGGTGGCCCGGGAGAGCGCCGTCGAGCGCGGCGTGCTGATGACCCGCACCGCCCCGCACCTGATCCGGGCGCTGCCCCAACTGGTGCCGCTGCTCCCCGACCTGCTGCGCCCCGGCCAGGCCACGCTGATCCGCACCGGCTTCCACGCCGGGGACGCGCTGCGCCTGACGGCCGGCACCCCGGGCGCGCTGCTGCCGCGGGTGCGCCGGATCGACGCCGACCGGACCCGCCGGCTGGTGCCGGGCGTGCGGACCGACGGGCTGCGCGGCGCGCTGGTGGCGCACGACGGTCAACTCGTGGACGACGCCCGGCTGGTGGTCGCACTGGCCAGGACCGCCGCGCAGTACGGGGCGAGCGTGCTGACCAGGGTGCGCGCCGAGCAGGTCACCGGCACCTCGGCCCGGCTGGTCGACACCCTCACCGGGCAGGAACTGGCCGTCCGGGCCGGCGCGGTGGTCAACGCCACCGGCGTCTGGGCGGGCGAGGTGGACACCTCGATCAGGCTCCGGCCCAGCCGGGGCACCCACCTGCTGGTGGACGCGCAGGCGCTCGGCAACCCGACCGCCGCCCTCACCGTGCCGGTGCCCGGCTCCACCAGCCGGTTCGTCTTCGCCCTGCCGCAGCAGCTCGGCCGGGTCGCGATCGGCCTGACCGACGAGGACGCCCCGGGCCCGATCCCGGACGAGCCCCAGCCCACCGAGGCCGAGCTCTCCTTCCTCCTCGACACCGTCAACGCCGCCCTCGAAACCGCTCTGACCAGGGCGGACGTGCGCGGGGCCTACGCCGGGCTGCGCCCGCTGATCGACACCGGGGACGGCAGCACCGCCGACATCTCCCGTGAGCACGCCGTGCTGGAGAACCCGGACGGGGTGGTCACCGTGGTCGGTGGCAAGCTCACCACCTACCGCAAGATGGCCGAGGACGCGGTGGACGCCGCCGTCCGGCTGCGCGGCCTGTCGGCCCGGGCCTGCTGGACGGCCCGGCTGCCGCTGATCGGCGCCCCCGGCCACCGGGACAGCCGCCCGCTGCCCACCGGGGAAGGGGGCGCCGGTCCGGTGCCCGCCTCGCTCGTCGCCCGCCACGGTGGTGCGGCCCACGAGGTGCTGGCGGCGGGGGAGTCGGCGCCGGTCGCGGAGGGCCTGGACGTGACCCGCGCCGAGATCGCCTACGCCGTCACCCACGAGGGCGCGCTGGACGTGGCCGACGTGCTCGACCGCCGCACCAGGATCGGGCTGGTCGCGGAGGACGCCGAGCGGGCCCGGAAGGCCGTCGAGGAGATCGTCGGAGAGTGCCGCGGGGCGGGTCAGGAGGGCTGAGCGGCCTGGCCCTAGGGGAGGGGTGCGAGGTCCGGCTCGACCCAGCTCGTCCGGGCGCGCTCGTCCGCGAGCGTCCCGGGCCGGTAGTGGCGGGCGAGCAGGTCCTTGTCGAGCAGGTCGGGGTGGCTTGCCGCGAACGCGTCGAAGTCCGGTGCGTCGTCGGCGTGGTGGGCCACCAGCTCGACCCAGGCCCGGGTCATGGTGACGTGGAACTTCTGCGGCGCGCCGGCCTTGGTGGCGGTGCGCCGGATGCCCTCGCCGATCAGGTCGAGGGCGGCGGTGGCGCCGTGGCGGCGGACGGCGAGCCAGGTGAGCCGGACGTGCTGGCGGTGGCCGAAGCGCTCGGCGTCGGCCATCACCTCGCGCAGCAGCTCGTCGAAGGCGTCCGGGGTGGCGGGGGAAGCGGGGGAGGTCATGCGGAGGCCTTCGGTGGGTGGTGGGGTGGCCGAGGGATCTTAGGGGATCCCGGTATTCCTGGGCAAATGCGAGCAAACCGCCTGAACGGGTGGTCACCAGTGTGCCTGGGCCCGTGCCCCCTGTGCTGGGGGGGGGGGGGGGGGGGGGGGGGGGGGGGGGGGGGGGCCGCCGCCCCCCCCCCCCCCCCCCCCCCCCCCCCCCCCCCCCCCCGCTGCTACGCCTCGTTCTTGACCGGCGCCTGGAGGCCCCAGAGGCGGCCGTCGGGGTCGCGGACGGCCGCCATCCGGGTGCCGAAGTGGGTGTCCTCGAACGGGGTCTCCAGCTCCACGCCGTCGGCGGTGCCGAAGGCGTCGGCGTCCGCCACCTTCAGTACCAGCTGGACCTGCGGCTGCCGGTCCGCCGGGATCTCGGCGATGAACAGGCTGGGGCCGGTGCTGCTGCGCAGTCGGCCGGAGTTGTGGTCGGTGGCGAACTCCAGCTCGTAGCCCAGGCCCTGGAAGAACTTCACGGACTTGCCCCAGTTGTGGGTCTCCATGAACACGGCTTCGATGCCCTCGGTGGTCATCTCAGTCCTCCTCGACGGATTTCTCGACGGACTTCTCGGACGGTTGCGCGTGCTGGGCGGCGGGGGCGTCGCCGAGGTAGGCGCGCAGCGCCTCGGCGACCAGTGCCGACAGCGACAGCTCCTGCTCGACGGCGCGGAGCTTGACCTGCTTGATCAGCCCGATCGGCAGGTACACGTTGAACTGCTTCACATCCTCGTCTCCCACGCCCATGATGCTAGCACTCTAGCTTGCTAGCAAGCTAGCCCTGCGAAGGAGCGCGGGCCGAGTGGTGAAGCGGGGTCGGCGGGCCGTCGGGGTCGGCGGGCCGGGGTCAGTGGGCCGGGGTCAGCGGGCCGTGCGCTCGGGCATCGGGTGTTCGGCGCCGGACAGCTCCAGCACGCAGGAGAGCGGGTGCTCGGCCCGGCCGGTGCGCTCCAGCCGCACCGCGAGCGGCTTCGGCGGCTCCTCGGCGACCTGGGTGGCGAGGGTCAGCGGGTAGGCGCCGTGCCCGTGGACGCGGTGGAAGGCGCACTCCTTGCCGTCGACCAGCACCTCGGTCTCGGTGATCCGGCCGGAGCGGATGTTGACGGTCACCGAGTGCCCGTCCTGGTCGAGGTGGAAGCTGTACCGCTGGCGCATCGGGACCTCCGGCGACCGGCCTGCGACGAGGGGAAATCCACTGATGACAGTCTAGGGCGGCGGGTCGTTAGGGTGCTCGGCATGAGCAGCGCGGCGGGTGGCCTGCGGCCGTACGGGCCGGACGACGAGGTGGCGGAGCACGAGTACGTCCTCGGGCTGTACCGGGTGCCGGTCAAGATGAGGACGGGGCGGAAGGCCGGCCCGGCGCCGCGGTCCGGGCGGCTGGAGGCGTGGGTGGACGGGGGCGCGCTGCGGGCAGTCCTGCGCCGTCTGGGTGCGCGGGCGCTGCCCACCCTCGCCCGGTACGAGCCGGACCTCGACTTCAGCAGCCGGATCGGGCGGCCGTCGATGGCCGGGCTGGTCCGGGAGGTCGAGCGGGTGGACCTGACCCGGCTCCCGGCCGCCGAGCGCGAGGTGCTGAGCCTGCTGCTGGGCTGGGGCCGCAGGTCGCTGGCCGAGGACGGCGCGCTGCGGATCGAGATCGACGCCGGGCAGTGAGTAGCGAGCAGTGAGCGGTTCCCGTGCGCGACCCGGAGAAATTCCCGGGGCGGGCCCACCCGCAGACGGATTCTCGTGATCTCTACAGTGTTGTAGATTCGTCCACAGGGAGAGATCAGAGGAGGGCATTGTGGGAGTTTCGCTGGCCAAGGGCGGCAACGTCTCGCTGAGCAAGGAGGCGCCCGGTCTGAGCGCCGTGATCGTCGGTCTCGGCTGGGACGTGCGCACCACCACCGGGGCCGACTACGACCTGGACGCCAGTGCGCTGCTGTGCAACGCGCTGGGCAAGGTGGTCTCGGACCAGCACTTCGTCTTCTTCAACAACCTCCGCAGCCCCGAGGGTTCGGTCGAGCACAGCGGCGACAACCTGACCGGCGGCGGGGACGGGGACGACGAGCAGATCAAGGTCGACCTGGACCGCGTCCCGGCCGACGTGGCCAAGGTGGTCTTCCCGGTGTCGATCTACGACGCCGACGCCCGGCTGCAGAACTTCGGCCAGGTGCGCAACGCGTTCATCCGGATCGTCAACCAGGCCAACGGCCTGGAGATCGCGCGCTACGACCTGACCGAGGACGCCTCCACCGAGACGGCGATGGTCTTCGGCGAGCTGTACCGCAACGGCAACGAGTGGAAGTTCCGCGCCATCGGCCAGGGCTACGCCTCCGGCCTGCGCGGCATCGCGACCGACTACGGCGTCAACGTCTGATCGTCCGCGGTGATCTGACGGGGTTTCGGCGGTCTCGGCGGCCGTGGCGAGCGCTCAGCCCGTCCGGCCGAGTGCGTGGCCGCCGAAACCCCCGCCGCCGGTGAACTGTTGCTGCCACCAGGCGGTCATGGCCGGCTCGTCCATCCCTGACCAGTCCGGCGCCGCGGTGACCTGGGCCCGGCCGAGGGTGCGGCCCAGCTCCACCAACTCCCGCCCGGACGCCGTCCGTTCGCGGTCGTAGGCGGCCAGCAGAGCCGGCCAGGAGCCGTGCTCCCGTCCGGCCAGCTCGAAGGCGTGGGCGTCCTGCACCGCCTTCACCACGCCGCTGGTGTTGTGCGGGCGCACCACGGTGGCCGCGTCCCCGCCGATCAGCAGCCGGCCGGCCGTGCGGTGCGGGGCCGCCAGGTCGTAGATCGGCTGCAGGAAGGTCCGTTCGCGCGGGGTCAGGGTGACCAGGCCGGCCCAGTACGGCGGCAGGTGCCGCTCGGCGAGCTGCCGCAGTTCGTCCAGCTGTCCGTCGCCGAGGGTGCCCGCCGGGATGCTGGTCGGGCCGTCGAGCCGTAGCCAGGCGGGGGTGGGGGCGTAGAAGACCCAGTTCACCTGGGTGCGGCCGGGCTCGACCCCGGGGATGCGGTAGATGACCACCTGGCCGCCGGGGTAGCAGGCGGTGACGCCCTGGTCCTCGGGCCAGGGTGCCGCGCCGCCGGGCAGTTCGGCCAACAGGGCGGAGTCGTAGCTGCCGCGCCAGCACACGTACCCGGCGTACTCGGGCCCGGCCTGTGGGCAGACGGCGGCGCGGACCACCGAGCGGTAGCCGTCGGCGCCGATCACCAGGTCGTACTCCTCGCGGCCGCGACCCGCTTCGACCCAGGCGCCGTCCCGGCCGTTGCCGACGGCCGTCACGGTGGCGCCCAGCCGGAACTCGACCTGCTCGGGCGTCCGTTCGCGCAGCGCCTGCCAGAGCACGCCCCAGTGGTGGGAGTGGAACGGGAAGGGCTGGGCCCAGAGCAGCCGCCCGCAGCCGTCCGGTCCGTCGCCCTCGCCGGCCGCGCCGCGGGTGACCCAGCGGCGGACGGTGAGCCGGTGGCGGCGGGTGTCGGCGTCGAGGTGCCCGGCCCGGACCAGTTCGTCGAAGCGGTCGTCGTGGGTGCACAGCCCCACGCCGCGGTCCTCCAGGCGGCCGGGGCTGCGTTCCAGCACCACCACCCGTTCCGCGCCGAGCCGGGCGGCGGCGCCGGCGAAGGCGCTCCCGGCGATGCTGCCCCCGACCACGGCCACCGAGCCACCCTGCACAGTCGCCCCTCTCTCGAGCTCGCGATGTCCCCCGCCCTGTCCGGGACACGACGATACGCCGCCCGTCCGCTCCGGGCGCCGTGTTCTGCGCCATCCGGAGGGCGCATCGGAGCGGACCTCCGGGCTTTATGCAACTAGTTGCATAACCCGTCGCCCGTCCCCTACTCTGCGGTAACCAACGACCCCCGCCCGCGCCCCAGGAGACGTCGATGAGCGCCCACCCCGGCAGCAGCCGCTACCCGCACCTGCTCAGCCCGCTCGACCTCGGCTTCACCACCCTGCCCAACCGCGTGATCATGGGCTCGATGCACGTCGGCCTGGAGGAGGCCCCCGGCGGCTACGAGCGGATGGCCGCCTTCTACGCCGAGCGGGCCCGCGGCGGCGTCGGCCTGATCGTCACCGGCGGCATCGCCCCCAACGAGGCCGGGCGCCCCTGGGAGGGCGGCGCGATGCTGACCACCGAGGAGGAGGCCGACAAGCACCGGACGGTCACCGACGCGGTGCACGCCGCCGGCGGGAAGATCGCCCTGCAGATCCTGCACTTCGGCCGCTACGCCTACCACCGCGACCTCGTCGCCCCCAGCGCGATCCAGGCCCCGATCAGCCCCTTCACGCCCAACGAGCTCACCGCCGAGCAGGTCGAGCAGACCATCGAGGACTTCGCCCGCTGTGCCGAACTCGCCCGCCGCGCCGGGTACGACGGCGTCGAGATCATGGGCTCCGAGGGCTACCTGATCAACGAGTTCATCGTCGCCGCCACCAACCACCGCGAGGACGAGTGGGGCGGGGCGTACGAGCATCGGATGCGCTTCCCGGTGGAGATCGTCCGCCGGGTCCGCGAACGGGTCGGCGAGGACTTCGTCATCGTCTACCGGCTCTCCATGCTCGACCTGGTCCCCGGCGGCTCCACCCTGGAGGAGGTCGTGCGGCTCGCCCAGGCCGTCGAGGCCGCCGGGGCGACCATCATCAACAGCGGCATCGGCTGGCACGAGGCCCGCATCCCCACCATCGCCACCTCGGTGCCGCGCGGCGCCTTCGCCTGGGTGACGAAGGAGGTGATGGGCAAGGTCGGCATCCCGCTGGTCACCACCAACCGCATCAACACCCCCGAAATCGCCGAGAAGCTGCTCGCCGAGGGCAGTGCCGACCTGGTCTCGATGGCCCGCCCGCTGCTCGCCGACGCCGACTTCGTCGCCAAGGCCAGGGCGGACCGCGCCGAGGCCATCAACACCTGCATCGGCTGCAACCAGGCCTGCCTCGACCACACCTTCAGCCTCCAGATCACCTCCTGCCTGGTCAACCCGCGCGCCTGCCACGAGACCGAACTCGTCCTCGGGCCCACGCGGTCGCGCAAGCGGATCGGCGTCGTCGGGGCGGGCCCGGCCGGACTCGCGTTCGCCGTCTCCGCCGCCGAACGCGGCCACGACGTCACGCTGTACGACGCCGCCGAGACGATCGGCGGGCAGCTGAACATCGCCCGGCGCATCCCCGGCAAGGAGGAGTTCGACGAGACGCTGCGCTACTTCCGCACCCGGCTGGCCGAGTTGGCCGTCACGCTGCGGCTCGGCGCGACCGTCACCGCCGAGCAGCTGGCCGGGCACGGCCACGACGAGATCGTGCTCGCCACCGGCGTCACCCCGCGAACTCCCGCCGACATCCCGGGAATCGACCACCCCAGCGTGCTCGGCTACCTCGACGTGCTGCGCGACGGCGCGCCGGTCGGCGAGCGGGTCGCCATCCTCGGCGCGGGCGGCATCGGCTTCGACGTGGCCGAGTTCCTCACCGACCCGGGCGACGCGGCAAGCCTCAACCCGCCCGCGTTCCAGGCCAAGTGGGGCATCGACCCGGAGTACCGCGAGCGCGGCGGGCTGCGCGCCCCGGAGCGGCCGAAGCCCCCGCGCAGCGTCCACCTGCTCCAGCGCAAGACCACCAAGGTCGGTGCCGGCCTCGGCAAGACCACCGGCTGGATCCACCGCACCGAACTGAAGCACCGCGGCGTGGTGATGGTCCCCGGCGTCACCTACGAGCTGATCGACGACGCCGGGCTGCACCTCACCGTGGACGGCGAGCGCCAACTCCTGCCCGTGGACACCGTCGTGCTCTGCACCGGCCAGGAGCCGCGCCGCGACCTGTACGAGGCGCTGCGCGAGCGCGGCCTGTCGGCGCACCTGATCGGCGGCGCGGACGTGGCCGCCGAACTGGACGCCAAGCGCGCCATCAAGCAGGGCACCGAGCTGGCCGCCTCGCTCTGAGGTCCCGCGCCCCCGGGTCGGCGTCCCGCGGTGCGAGCCGCGGGACGCCGGTCGTGAAACCACTGGCGGCCCGCCCGCCGGGTGTTGCTAGGATCCGCAGGCCGAAGCGCAGGCCGAAGCGCAGGCCGAATGCGCAGGTCACGAAGCGGATCGAGGGGGAGCAGGTCGATGGACGAGCAGGTCGAGGCGGGGCACAGACCGGCGGTGGACGAGCGGATCGAGCTCGCGTACACGCCGGCGGTGGAGGACTTCCGGGAGGCCCTGGCGGCCCGGTCCCGGACGACTCGCGCGGGCCGGCGCCACCGGCTGTTCCTGAACCTGATCGCGGCGGGCACGGTGGCCGTCGGCGCGTTCAAGATCGTCGTCGGGGAGGAGATCGACTCCTCGCTGGTGGCCATGCTGATCGCCGCCCTGGGCCTGATCCTCGTGCTGCCCCGGCTCCAGGCCGGCCAGTTCCACCGGCTGGCCGCCGACAAGGGCGAGTTCAAGGTCACCGTCGAAGCCGCCGGCGTGACCATCGCCAACCGCCACTCCACCAGCACCCTGGCCTGGCAGGCGGCCCCGTACTACGTGGAGACCCCGGGGCTGTTCGTGCTGCTGAGCGCCGACAAGAACAACTCCTGCCTCAGCATCCTGCCCAAGCGCGGCACCGCCGACCCCGACGGGCTGCGCGCCCTGCTCGCCCGGTACGCCTCCGCGCCCGCCCGGGGCTGAGCCGGGCCCGCCGCCCGCGGCGGCCCCCCGTACGATCGACGGCATGTCGCTGCCCCACGCCATCCTCACCGCCCTGCTGGAGAAGCCGTCCTCGGGGCTGGAGCTGACCAGGCGGTTCGACAAGTCGATCGGCTTCTTCTGGCCCGCCACCCACCAGCAGATCTACCGCGAACTGGGCCGGCTGGAGGCCTCCGGGCACATCCGGAACCTCCAGCCGGAAGGACCCGTGCGCGGGCAGAGGAAGGAGTACGAGGTCCTGCCCGAGGGCCGCGCCGAACTCGCCCGCTGGACCGCCGAGGGCGCCGAGCCGCGCGCCGTCCGGGAGCCCCTGCTGCTGCGGCTGCGAGCGGCCGCGGTGGTCGGCACGGACGGGCTGACGGCCGAGCTGGAACGCCATCTCGCCCTGCACCGGGAGCAGTTGGACGACTACCGGGAGATCGAGCGGCGCGACTTCCCGGCCGAGCGGGCGGACGCCGAGAACCGGCTCCAGCACGCGGTGCTGCGGGCCGGCATCGGACTGGAGACCTTCTGGGTGCAGTGGCTCGCCGAGACCCTGGAAGCCCTCGGAGCGCTACCGGCCACAGGCCCCGTGGACGGCGCCTGACCTGCGCGGATCCCCGCCCGCGCGCCCCCTCGGAACCCCGGTGGGACACTGGTGGCTGTCCCTGCCCGAACTCTCGACCGGGGGCCCGCATGTCCCGTCCCAGGCCCATCCACACCCTCGCCGCCGCGGCCGCCGCCCTGGCGGTGCTCCTGGGCCCGGCAACCCTGCCGGCGTCCGCCGTGCCGACCGCGGACCTCCCCTCCGCCGACCAGCTGAAGTCGGCCCTGCTGACCGCGTCCGACCTCGGCCCCGACTGGACCGAGATCCCGGTGACGCAGAGCCCCAGCCCCAGCCCCGGCGCGAGCCCGTCGTCCCCGGTGACCGGCTGCGCCGCGCTCAACGCCCTGATCAACATGTACGTCACCCAGCCGGGCGCGCCGATCCCGCGCGCCGAGACCGAACTCGACGGCCCGGACGGCAACCCGATGGTCACCCAGGCCCTGGCGGCCGAGGCGCCCGACCAGCTCACCGCCGACTTCAACTCCGCCGCCGACGCCCTGAAGACCTGTCACACCATCACCTTCAGCTCCGGCACCGCCGACACCGTGACCTTCACCGTCACCCCGGTGACCCTCGGCGACCGCAAGGACGCCCCCGCCGTCCGCCTCGACGGCACCCTGGCCGGCGTCCAACTCAACGGCTACGTCGGCGTCGAGCGCTTCGGCACGGTGGCCATGGTCTTCGGCTACTTCGAACGCCAGGGCAGCAACGAGCAGACCGCCTCCATGCAGTACCGCACCGCCGTCGCCAAGGTCGAACGCACCCTCGGCACCCAGGCCGACAGCACCACCGCCCCCACCGCCGCCCCCACCGAGGGCCAGCGCGTCTGACCCGCGCCCGGACAACAGCGCGACCCCTCCCCGAACGCCCACGGCGTTCGCCGGGGTCTGCTGGGCGTACGGGATACGGCGTTCGACGGGTCGGGTGGGCTCCAGCTGTGACAACGCCCTCGCGGAGTCCTTCTTCGCCACGCTGAAGCGTGAACTGATCTACGGTTCACGCTGGTTGGCCAGGCCAAAGGCCCGCATGGCGGTCCTCCGAGATGCTCGGTCGGAACCGCGTCGTCTTCGATTCCCCACCCGAGATGACCGTGGGTGGTAAGGGATGATGCGTCACTGAGCCTGCGGTATGAGTAACGGAAGCCATTTCGAGCAAGGGGGTGAGCGACGTGACGGGACGCTCTGCGATGTTCTGTGCTGTCCTCGTGGGCGTGCTGTGCGCTGTCAGTGCGTGCACTGGGGCGTCGGGGGGCGACAGGCCGACTGTCGCGGGCGGGGCCGCATCAACGGCCGCGACCGGACATGTGTTCCCGGAGAGCTTCAGGAAGCTGATCCTTCGTACGGCCAAGGCTGACGGGACGGCACCGGCCGGTGACCGGTTCACTGTGATCGAGTACGACGGCGGGTACGATCCTGAGCTGATCTGGCAGGCGGAGAAGACCGGCGATCTCTGCGTCGCATCGGAGTCCATTACGGCCGGAAGGTGTAGGACGGAGAAGCAGATCGCCGAGAAGCGGGTTCCCGGCGTAGACCTCTTCGGGGACTCCGGGCTGTTCAACCGCCAGGAGGATCCGTGGTGGGCGGTGAGCGTGATGGCCAGCGGTGAGACGATCGACCATCTATCGTGTCAGGGAAGGAACTTCCCGGTCCGGCAGGTGTATTCGGTCACTATGGGTGGCGCCCAGCGCACTGTCTACACCGCCGCGATCCCGAGGAATCTCCAGGGTGAGTACCGAGTGGCCGTCCAGCGGGACGGGCAGTCGGAGGAGGAGCGTCTCGATCTCGGCCTGGAGAAGGGCTACGCCGTGCACTGCTGAGTCGACGTGGTCGGCGCGTGTGGCGGTGGGGGGGGGGGGGGGGGGGGGGGGGCCCCCCCCCCCACCCCCCGCCCCCCCCCCCCCCCAAAAAAAGAACTGAGAACGAAAACAATATAGAGGGATAACAATAAGCAAAAAATAAAAAAA
>NZ_JBICYZ010000035.1:86733-95698 GCF_043201465.1 Kitasatospora sp. NPDC048298 | reverse complement strand
CGCCCCACCCACCCCCCGCCACACGGTCTCCCACGGCCCCCGCTAGGCCGTGCCCGCCGGGGCCCGGGCGACGGGTGTTTTTGCGGGGTGCCCGGCCGGGGGGCCCCCCCCCGGGGGCCCCCCCCACCCGCGGCGTCCGGAGCCGGCGCCCGTCCGGCCGGGAGGGCCGGTCCCGCCGGGACGGCTAGGGCCTGTCTCTTGGATCCTTGCCGGGTCCGACAAAATCCAAGAGACAGGCCCTAATCCAGCTGGGACAGCGCGTCGGTGACCAGCCTGGTGGCGAAGTCCTTGCCCTTGTTGGAGATCCGGTTGATGTACTCCGCGAGCAGGACCGTCATGGCCTCCAGCGGGTTCATCTCCTCCTTCGTCCACGGTCCGTACTGGGCGCGCCACAGGTTGGGGCTCAGGCCGGTTCCGGCCGCGATGAGCAGGCCGGCCATGGTGGGGATCACCTCCGGGCTGAAGGTCCGCGGCATCATCCGCATCGTGGCCACCAGGCTGGGGACCGCGTGTTCGAGCACGTCCTCCTCGTGGTTCTCGAAGGCCGAGCGCAGCCAGTTCATGTACATGTAGACGAGCGTGCACACGCCTTCCACCAGCGCCTCGGCCTCCTCGGGGCCGAAGGACGCGGTGAGCTGGTCGACCATCCGCTGGTGCTCGGGGTCCGTCCCGGACTTGCCGTCGTAGACGGACTTCAGCCGGGAGTCGATCACCATGAGCGCTGCGCTCACATCGCCGACGGGAGCGTGTTGGGGGTCGCAGGACGGCACGGGACTCCTCCTAGAACGGCGGCGGCCCGGTACGGCCGGTCCGTTCGTAGGGTAGGCGACCGATCGGACGGGGACGGACGGATCCGGGCGCGGGCACCCCGCGGGGGCGGGTGCGGGGCGGTGGGACGGGCGCGCGGCGACCGCGGGACGGGCCCTGCCCCCGCTCCCCGTCACCCCGCGGTGACTGATCACACGTCAGGATGAGTCACCGGCAGCCGAGTTGACGACGACGCCCGGAGGGCGGCCGGACCGTGGCCGTCGCGGGCCCCGGGCCGGCCGCCCTCCCTGCCGTCAGACGCCCGAGACGGCGTTCCGGGCGTTGCGGCGGCGGACGTAGACGGTGGCCAGGATGCCGGCGAGCACCGCCCCGCCGCTCATTCCCGCGACCGACGGGTTGATCATCGGAACGGCGGCCGCGGGCTCGGCCCCGCCGCACTGGGCGTGGCCGATGACCAGGTTGGCGCCGTTCAGCGACGGCAGCAGGGTGATGTGGACGGCGTTGACGGTCAGCACGCCGTTGGCGTCGGTGGTCTGCTCGTTGAGGACGATCGAGCCGACCAGCGGGATGCTGACCCTGGTGTTGGCGGGGGCGTTGGCCTGCAGGTTGGTCGGGATGCCGGCGACGCTGACCGACCCGCCCGCGATCAGGCCGCTGCCGGTGGCCCCGGTGGGGGTGGCGGTGCAGGTCGAGTTGACGCCGGTCAGGGAGACGGACGCGACGCCCAGGTCGAGCCCGAGCTTGTCGACCGTCGCCGAGGCGGACGCGGTGCCGTCGGCGGGATTGCCGGCGGTGGTCGCGGTGAGCGTGGAGTTGGTGGCGACCGGCCCGATGTCGAGGCCGACCAGGGTCTGGGTGCCGCCGGACGGGTAGGTCGACTCGGGCGACGGCGCGACGGCGACCATCCCGCCCAGTGCCTCCGTGGAGACGACGTAGGCCTCGGCCACGGGAGCGGGCAGTGCGGCGAACGCCGGGGACGCCACGGACAGGGCCGCGACGGCGAGCGCGGTTCCGGCGAGGACACGGTTGCGGGTACGAGTTCTCACGGGTGGGCCTTTCGGACGGGGGCACGGCGGACGGAGGTGTCCGCCGCACGGGGCAGGAAAGGGGGTGGTGCGTCGACTCCGCCGACCGGCCGCGGGGCCGGGATCGGCCACGGCCTCACCGGTCGGGGAGAAGTCTCGGTGCTCAGGCGGTGGCGATCTCCTGGCCGGCGGTCTCCTTGGCGGGGATCTGCCCGGCGGTGAGTTCCCGGGCGGTGATCTCCCGGGCGGGCACCTCCCTCGCCGTGAGTTCCCGGGCAGTGAGTTCCCGGGCGGGGACCTCCCTCGCCGTGAGTTCCCGGGCGGGGAGTTCCCGGGCGGTGGACGCCGGCAGCGGCACGGCCGTACGGGCCGTCTTGTGCCAGGCGCCCTTGCGTCGCACGATCCGCCAGAAGGCGCGGACCGCGACGAGGTAGGTGGTCGCGGCGTAGACCGCGAGGGCCAGGCCGTAGCCGAGCGCGGCCCGGCGGCTGATCCCCGGCTCGCTGCGGCGCCGGTACAGCGGCCCCCAGAGGGCGAACTCGGCGACCCCCAGGACGAGGTAGAGCGCGATCAGCACGGCTCCGCCCTCGCGTAGGAAGGCCAGCACGAACTCCGGGTAGAAGACGACGTTGTAGCCGAAGGCGGCGATCGGCACGGTGTAGACCACCAGGCCGACGACCTGCAGCCAGGGCTGGACCATGAAGTAGAGGACTTCCAGGAAGCCCAGCGTGGTGAACTCCCGAGAGCGCCAGACCCTGCGCAGGTACGACGCGCACTGCATCGAGCCCTGCGCCCAGCGGACCCTCTGGGTGATCAACTGCCGTACGTTCCACAGGGCTTCCTGGTCCACCCAGGCGGTCGTGGTGTAGCCGTTGCGCCAGCCGGCCAGCATCATCCGCAGCCCGAGCTCGAAGTCCTCCAGCAGCGCCCGGCCCCACGGCTCGCCGCCGGCCCGGTCGATCGAGCGCAGCGCGCTGAGCCGGTTGGCCTGGCCGTTGCCGCCGACGTTGACGGTCCGGGTGAGCCGGCGGGTGATCTGGATGGCGGAGATCGGCCCGCGGAACTCGATGTCCTGGAGGCGGGTCAGCAGCCGGGCGAACCGGTTGGCGAGGCGCCCCCGGTGGGGCAGCGGGACGGCCACGTCGCGGTTGGACATCCGGACCTCGACCTGGACGGCGCCGACGGCCGGGTCGCCGAAGGAGGACGGTCCGGCGAAGGTGTCCAGCATCCCCGGGGAGGGCCGCCCGTCGGCGTCCAGGACGATCAGGACGACCCGGTCGGCGTCGGTGTCCTGCGGCAGCCAGGCCTCGATCGCCCGGTAGGCGGCGTTCAGGGCGTCCCCCTTGCCGGTGCGCGCCCGCGGCAGCCGCCGGGCGACCAGGTGGACGGGCCGCCCCTCGGCCGCCCTGGCCCGTACCACCTCGGCGGTGCGGTCCTCGGAGTGGTCGTCGACCACCCAGACCCGTGCGCGGGGGAAGTGCCGGGCGAGGTGGTCCAGGGTGGTGCCGATCACGGCCTCCTCGTCCCGGCAGGGTATGAGGAAGTGCCAGTCGAACCGGCTCGGGTCACCCGGGGCGTCCGGGCCGGCCCGCAGGAAGTTGCGCACGATCACCGTGACGTAGGCGAGGAAGCCGATCCCCAGCACGAAGGAGAGGGAGACGGACAGGTCGAGCAGGGTCACGGCGCATCGGCCTCCGCGTCGCGGGTGGACGTTCGGGTGATCAGGAAGAGGAAGAGCAGCAGCGCGGTCAGGCCGGCGGCCATCATCAGCACCGAGCCGAACAGGACGTGCGTCCAGCCGAACCCCTCGTCGCCGTACCGGTGTTGCATGGCGACGATCAGCGTCAGCCGGCCCAGGTTGGCGGCGAGCACCAGGGCGGCCGCCAGAGCGAAGCCCAGCAGGATCCGGGCCGGCCCGCGGGTGCCGAACAGCAGCAGGACTCCGGCCAGCAGGGCCAGCGGGGCGATCAGCAGGGCACTGCTGCAGCCGGTGGTCAGGGCGATCCCTCGTCCGAACCCGCCGTCGTCACCGGCGTACAGCACCGGCGCGTCGGGGGCCGCGAGCAGCAGGGTGCGCAGGCCGAGCGCGTGGGAGACCAACCACCGCGCCCCGGCCATCTCGTGGAACCGGTAGGCGCGTTCACCGGCGACCAGGACCCCGCACAGGCCGAGCAGCAGCGGTCCGGCCACCCCGGCGAGCACCCGGCCGGCCAGCGGGGCCCGGCCGGGCCGCGACAGTGGCGGGCGGGCCGGGCCCGGTGGCCGGGCGGGTTGTGGGAACACGTCTGCGGTCACGAGGAAACCCCCTGGGAGAAAGGCGAGTCGGCGGAGATCGGCCTGGCGGGGCGGCCTTTGTCGGCCGGCGCGGCTGCCGGACGGACGGGGCGGCTACCGCCCGTCGCGCGTCCGGTCGGTCCGGTCGGTCCGACCGGCCCGCTCGTCCCGGTCCGCGGCGAGCCGGCTGCGCCGCAGCAGGGCGACGCCCACCAGCACCAGGGCGGTGCCGACCGCCGCCACGAGGCCGAGGCCGGGCGAGCCGGTCGAGGCCAGCACGCCACCGCCGGCCGCCGTCGGGGGAAGGCCGCCGCCTATGGGTCCGTACATGGTGGTTCCTCTCGTTACGACCGGGTTGTCCCGATCTTTGCGATCTGGAGCCGTATGTTGCTGGGCTGATCGGATGATCGGATAGATGGCCGCGCCCATTCGGGTGGAAATCACCCGTTTGCCGCAGTCGGCCGCGCGGAGGTGGCGGCGAGCCGGTATCCGGGAGCGAGGGCGCCGCCGCCAAGTCGGCGCGCTGCGACCGACCTTGATGCACCGGCATACGAACCGTCGGCGACGCCGCTGACGGCTCGGACGGACCCGAGTGGGCCAAGTGGGTGACATTACCCCTGCGTATGGATATTTCCCGTGAATCCACCCATATCGTCTGCTGATACTTCCCCACCCCGCCCTCTCGCCCCTTCGGAGCGCCATGTCCTCGACCGATGTCGCCCTGGTCCTCGGAACCCGGCCGGAGATCGTCAAACTCGCCGGAGTGGCCCGCCTCCTCGGCCCGCGGGCCCGCATCGTCTGGAGCGGTCAGCACTGGGACCCGGCCCTCACCAGCACCTTCTTCGCCCAGTACGGCCTCCCCCGCCCGCACCACCTGCTGCAGGGCGTCGGCGGCGAGCCGCGCGGACGGCAGATCGGCCGGATGGTCAGCGCACTGAGCGACCACCTCGCGGCCCGGCCGCCGGCCGCCGTCGTCGTCCAGGGCGACACCAACACCGCCGCCGCCGGCGCCCTGGCCGCGCACTGCGCGGGCATACCCGTCGTCCACGTCGAGGCCGGTCTGCGCTCCTTCGACCCCGACATGCCCGAGGAGGCCAACCGCCGCCTGATCGCCCCGCTCGCCGACCTGCACTGCGCGCCCACCGCGACCGCCGCGGCGCACCTGCTGCGCGAGGGCGTCGAACCGGACCGGGTGGTGATCACCGGCAACACCGTCGTCGAGGCGACCCTGGAGACCCTGCCCGACGAAGCCGAGGCCCACCGCATCGTGGCCGGACACGGCGTCACCCCCGGCGGCTACGTGCTCGCCACCATCCACCGCCCCGAGAACACCGACGACGCCGCCCGGCTCGCCCAGATCCTCGACCAACTCGCCGCCCTGGAGCTGCCGGTGCTGCTGCCGCTGCACCCCCGGACCGGGGCCGCCGTCGAGGCCTTCGGCCTGCGCGGCCCGGTCGCACGGCTGCGCCGGACCGAGCCGCTGGACCACGCCGGCTTCCTCGCCCTGGCCCGGCACTGCCGCCTGCTGGTGTCGGACTCCGGCGGGGTGCAGGAGGAGTGCACGGTGCTCAAGCGCCCGCTCGTGGTGGTGCGCAACTCCACCGAGCGCCCCGAGGCAGTCCGGGCCGGCTTCGCCCGCCTCGCCCGCCCCGGCCACCAACTCGCCCGCGCGCTAAGGGAGATGCTCGCCGACGAGGCCGCCGCCGACCGGCTGGCCCGGCTCCCCTCGCCGTACGGCGACGGGCAGGCGAGCGCCGAGATCGTCGCCGCGCTCCACCGCCGCTACCTGTCCTCCGAACTCCCCTCCAAGGCCGCGACGTTGCCCGACCTCGACGTCGAACCTCCCAGCATCGAGGACCGGTTGGCCGCTCCGCTCCCAGCGCCCGTCGCCGCCGCGGTCGCCCACCCCCGGCACTGACCGGACCGGCGACCTCCCCCGGCAGCCGGCCCGGATCCCCTGGCAGGAAGGTGGCGGATCCGAACCGTCGACCCTGCGCGCACCGGCTGGCAAGGTCGGAAGCAGCCCGCAACCGGCGGGATCCACTGCATCCGGGGGGCTCCCTTGACGACGACATCCGACGGCCGGGCGACCACCGGGACCGGCGCGGACACGGACGCGTACCGGCCGCAGGCCACGGGCTGAGGCGGGCCCCATGGACGACCGCTACGAGCGCCACTGCCTCGCCGACCCGCTGTTCTACGACGACCCCGCCCGCGCCGAGCGCCCGGACGACCGGTTCGCCGCCGCCTCCGTCCCGCTGCCGCCGGGCTGGCAGCGGGTCGAGCACGGCCCCTGGGTGCACATCAGGGCGCCCCGCGCGCAACTGCCCGAGCAGGGCTGGAAGGTGCACGTCTCGGCCACCCCGGACGAGGCCGAGCGGGTGATCGACCAGGTCCTGGCGTACTGCCTGGAACACGAGCTGACCTGGAAGTTCCTGCGCGGCCGGGCCACCGTGCTGACGGCGAACGGCAAGTACGCCGACCGCCGCTCCAGCGGCAAGCTGATCACCCTCTACCCGGAGGACGACACCCGGCTGGCGCAGGTGCTCGACGAGCTGTCCACCCTGCTCAAGGGCGTGCCCGGCCCGTACGTGCTGAGCGACCTGCGCTACCGGGAGGGGCCGCTCTACCTGCGCTACGGCTCGTTCGTCCAGCGTTACTGCACCGACGAGCAGGGCCAGCGGGTGCCGGCCATGATCGGGCCGGACGGCGAGCCGGTGCCGGACGTCCGGGGCACGGTCTTCACCGTGCCGGACTGGGCGCCGGTGCCGGAGGTCGTCACGGCCCAACTGGCCGCCGACACCGCGCGGGAGGCCGAGACCGCGACCGACTTCCCGTTCGAGGTCACCAAGGCGCTGCACTTCTCCAACGGCGGCGGCGTCTACCGGGCCACCGACCAGCGCGACGGCCGCGAGGTGGTGCTGCGCGAGGCCCGCCCGCACGCCGGCCTCGACCACGCCGGCCGGGACGCGGTGCAGCGGCTGCTGAGCGAGCGCCGGGTGCTGGAGGCACTGGCCGGGCTGGACTTCGTGCCCGCGCTGTACGAGCACCTCCAGGTCTGGGAGCACCACTACCTGGTCGAGGAGTACATCGAGGGCGAGCGGCTGGAGGACGTCTTCACCCGCACCTGCCCGCTCACCCACCCCGAACCGGACGAGGCCGGGCTGGCCGAGTACACCGACTGGGCACTCGACGTGATCGACCAGGTCACCGGCATGCTGGCGGCGCTCCACGAGCGCGGACTGGTCTTCGGCGACCTCCACCCCAACAACGTCCTGATCCGGCCGGACGGTCGCTGCGCACTGGTCGACTTCGAGATCACCTTCCCGGCCGACGACGCCACCGCGCCCCCGCTGGGCGCGCCCGGCTTCGTCTCCCCCAGGGCCCGGCGCGGCACGGCCGTGGACACGTACGCCCTGGCCGCGCTGCGGCTCTACCTCTTCCTGCCGGTGAACAACCTGCTCGCGCTGGACTCCGGCAAGGCCGAACTGGCCGGCCGGGAGATTTCCGCGCGCTACCCCGTGGCCCCCGGTTTCGGGGCCGAGGTCGCCGAGGAACTGCACCGGGCGGCCGGCGGGCGGCTGCCGCCGGGCGCCACCGAGCACCGGCCGGACCCCGCCGACGGCGACCCGCAGCCCTCGCGGCCGGCCTGGCCGCAGGCCCCGTCTGCGGACACCGAGGCCTGGCGCCCGGTGCTGGACTCGCTGGCCGCGGGCATCCTGGCGACGGCCACCCCGGAGCGGACCGACCGGCTCTTCCCCGGCGACGTCGAACAGTTCGGCCCGGTCCACAACGGCCTGGACCTCGCCCACGGTACGGCCGGCGTGCTGTACGCGCTGCGGGCCTGCGGCCGGCCCGCCCCGGCCGAGCACACCGACTGGCTGGTGGCCCGGGCGAACACGGAACCGGACCTGCCGCCCGGGCTGTACGACGGACTGACCGGCATCGCCTGGGCACTGGCCCACCTCGGCGCGTCGGAGGCGGCCGGCGCACTGGTCGACCGGGTGCTCGCCGCCGAGCCGCCGCTCGATCCGGGGCTCGGTTCCGGACGGGCCGGCATCGCGCTGGGCCTGCTCGACCTGGCCGGCGCGCTCGGCCGGGACCACCTCGCCGACCGGGCCCTGGCCCTCGGCCACGAACTGGCCCGGGAGGAGCGCGCCCCGCTGCTGCGCGGCCTGCTGGACGGCTGGAGCGGGCAGGCCGCGCTGTTCCTGCGACTGCACGGACACACCGGCGAACCGCGCTGGCTGACGGCGGCCGAGGCGGCGCTCGGCCGCGAGCTGGACGAGGCGGACATCACCGACGGGATGCTCTTCCTGGTCGAGGACCGCTACCGCCGCAAGCTCCCGTACCTGGCCGCGGGCGGCGTCGGCACCGCGCGCGTGATCGCCGAACTGGCCCGGCGCACCGGCGCCGACCGGCTGCCCGACCGGTTCACCGAGGCGCTCACGGCCGCCGAGCGCGCCTGCCGCCCGGACCTGATCGCCGCGTCCGGCCTGTTCGAGGGCCGCGCCGGGCTGCTGCTGCACCAGCTCGGGACCGGGCACCGGGCGGAGGCCGACCGCCACCTGCGACTGCTGGAGTGGCACGTGATGGACCATCGCGGCCACCTGGCCTTCCCGGGCCGCCGCTCGATGCGGCTCTCGGCGGATCTCGCCACCGGCGCGGCCGGCGTCCTGACCGCACTGCACGAGGCAGTGCTCGGCCCGGTACCGCTGCCCGGCATCACGGACTTCCCCCGGCCCTGAGCCAGGGGAACACGACGGCCACCACCGGTGGCCGGGACCACCTCACCGGTAAGGAAAGGAACGGACCATGTCGAAGATCCTGGCCCTCCAGGGGCTCGAGACCGAGACCGGCGCCTCGGCCTACACCAGCACGATCCTGCCCCCGAGCCA
>NZ_JBICYZ010000035.1:0-86636 GCF_043201465.1 Kitasatospora sp. NPDC048298 | reverse complement strand
CCACACCAGCAGCGCCCTGCACATGCGCTTCGAGGCGCCCGTCGCGGACGAGTCGGCCCGCTGATGTCGAAGATCCTGGCCCTCCAGGGGCTCGAGACCGAGACCGGCGCCTCGGCCTACACCAGCACGATCCTGCCCCCGAGCCACACCAGCAGCGCCCTGCACATGCGCTTCGAGGCGCCCGTCGCGGACGAGTCGGCCCGCTGATGTCGAAGATCCTGGCCCTCCAGGGGCTCGAGAGCGACACCGCGCAGGCGGAGCTGAAGATGAGCTCCATCAGCAGCCTGTCGCACACCCTGCCGTTCGGCCCGGTCGAGACCGAGTAGTAACCGCCCGGCGTCGAACCGCCGCCCAGCCACTGGCGCGGCACCACCACCTGCGCTTCGAGGCGCCGGTGACCGACAAGGAGAGGACACACCGATGACGAAGATCCTGGCCCTGCAGGCGCTCGAGAGCGACACCGCGGCGTCGGCCCTGGTGAGCAGCTTCCTGAGCACCGACTCGCACCTGTGGGTGGACGGCCCGGTCGAGAACGAGAAGTAACGGCCGGTCGGCGGCCGCGGGGGGGGGGGGGGGGGGGGGGGGGGGCGCGCGGGGCCCCGCCCCGCCCGCCGCGGCCGCGGGGGGGGGGGGGCCGCGGGCCCCCCGCCCGCCGGCCCCGCCGCCCCGCCCCCCGCCGCCCCCCCCGCCCCCCCCCGCGCGCCCCCCCCCGCCCCCCGCGCCCGCCCCGCCCCGCCGCCGGCCGCCGCCCCGCCCCCCCCCCCCCCCCGCCCCCCCCCCCCCCCCCCCCCCCCCCCCCCGGAACACGCGGCACCGGAACACCCCCCGGTACGCCCGCCGAACGGTCCGCCGGGACGGTCAGCCCCGCGCGCTCGGCCAGCACCCCGGCCTGGAACCGGCTCTGCGCCCCGAGCCGCGCCAGCAGCTCGGCGATGTGCCGCCGGCAGGTGCGGGTCGACATGCCCAGCCGCCGGGCGATCGTGTCGTCCTTCTCCCCCGCGGCGAGCAGCCGGGCGATCACCTCCGAGACGTCCCGGGACACCGTGCGGGCCGCGGCCGGCGCGGTGTCGTACGGCACGGCCTGGCCCCACTCGTGTTCGAAGAGCCGGACGAAGTGCGCCACCAGGGCCGGTTCCCGGACCATCAGCGCCCCGCCGGTGGCGCGCGGGGCAGGTACGAAGGCCGTGGTCCGGTCCACCACGACCAGTTTGGCCGGCACCTCCGCGCGGGTGCGGATCTCCGCCCCCTCGGCGATGACCCGCTCCGCGTAGGAGCGGGTGGGCGGGTCGAACCGGGTCGGGTGCTGGTACACGCTCCGCAGCCGGACGCCCCGCTCCAGCATCTCCAGGTCCCGGGGCAGCAGCTCGGCCAGGGCCGCCTGCGGGTGCCCGCCGCCCGGCCGGATCGCCAGCACCTCCTCCTTCGCGGCGCCCACCACGGCGTCGAGGGCCGAGCGCAGCAGGTACGCGTCCTCGAGCAGCCGGACCGAACCGTCCGAGCCGCCGCCCTGCGACTGGTACACCGGCGCCAGCGAGGCCACCTCGGCGCGCAGCCTGGCCAGTTCGGCCTGCCGACGGCCCAGCTCGGCCTCCTCCAGGCGCAGCCGTGCCTCCTCCAGCGCGGTCAGCCGCACCGCGGCCGTCTCCGGACCGACCGTCACGTGGCAGCCCCGTTCACCGTCCGGGCGCCAGACCAGCAGGCAGAGCTCCGTCAGCCGGTCGACGGCCCGGCGGCACCGCGCCTCGGTGAGCCCGAGCGCGCCGGCCATCCGCTCCGGGTCGGCCGGCTCGACCCGCCGGTGCCGCACCGCCCACTCGTAGACCAGCCGCGTCTCGTGGTCGAGCAGGGCCTCCCGCCCCGACGACCGGATCATGTCCGTGTTCACCGGATTCATCCACCCCTCCTCAGTCGGCCATTCATCTTCCTGACCCCCCTCGGCCCTTGGCCGCCGCCGTGACCTGTGACGACTATCGAACAACCGCTCCGGAGATCTGCCGTTCACCGGACGCGTCGTCCACCGCCACCTGCTGTCAAGAGGGCCGCCATGAAAGAACGTGGAACCGCCCGGGTCGCGTTCACCGCACCCGCCCCGGCGGACCGGGGAGCCGTACGCGACACGGCCGAGCGGGCCGCCGTACCCGACACGGTCGGCGACCGGCTGCGGCGGGCCCGCCGGGAGGTCTTCCTCTGCTGCCCCGGCGGCGACCCGACCGCGGCGGCGCTGACCGACCTGGTGCTCGCCGAGCTGGCGCCGACCAAGCAGCCGCGCGGCGGCCCCGCGCCGCGCACCCGGATCGTCCAGCAGCACCCCGCCCGCTTCCACCTGCCCGCCCAGCGCCAGGCCCGGGCCGCCACGCGGGCCGGCGCCGAGGTGCGGACCACCGACGAGAGCTACGGTCCGCTGCTGGTCATCGACCGGGAGAGCGCCTTCCTGGCGGAACGGGGGCGGCCCGAGGGGCTGGTGCTGGTGACGCAGCCGTCCGTGGTGGGCCACCTGGCCGACTCCTTCGAGACGCTCTGGCACCGGGGCGCGGCCTTCCACAGCGGGCCGGCCGCCGCCCGCGCCGTCTCCGACGACCTCCGCACCGCGATCCTGCGACTGCTCGCCGACGGGCTGAAGGACGAGACCATCGCCCGCCGGCTCGGGCTGTCGCTGCGCAACTGCCGGCGGCACATCGCCGGCCTGTACAGCGCGCTGGGCGCCGACAGCCGCTTCCAGGCGGGCGTGCTGGCGGAACGCCACGGCCTCACCGGGAACGCGCCGGAGGCCGCCGGCGAGCCCCGGTGAACGCCCCCGCCGGCGGTGGTCGACCTCAGCCGTTGCCGAAGAAGCCGAGCGCCCCCACCGCGCAGACCCCGCCGGCCCCCATGAACACCGGGGTCAGCACCTTGATCTCCACCCAGCTGCCGGCCCGGAACCGCATGCCCTTCGGCGGCCCGATCGGGTACCACCGCCGGCGCCCGATCGGGATCGGCCACAGCACCGGACAGCCCGAGACGGTCAGCGCGTCGCCCAGGCAGTGCACCAGCGCGCCGAGCGCGATCGGCAGCCCGATCCACAGGTACTGCTGCCCGGGCTCCTCGAACAGCCACTGCGAGCCGTTGCCGGGCTTGTCGAGGACCTCCGCGAGCATCCACGCGCTGGCCGCGCCCAGCAGCCACACCAGGACGTCGCTGGAGACCCGGGCCTGCCGCCACAGCAGGCCCTCGATCGCCAGCACCATGTGCACGAACAGCACCACCAGCACGCCCCAGCGGCCGCCGAACACGGCCACCGCCGCGGCGCCCGCCCCGCACAGCACCGCCCAGAGCCAGGTGTGGGTCAGCGTCCGGTGGCCGCCCGAGCGCCGCGGGTCACCCTTGCCCCGGGTGGCCTTGTACACCGCGTACGAGAGGTTGTCGATCACCTCGCAGAGCGCCCGGGACACCGGCCCGAACGCCCTGGATATCGTCGCCGCCTTGTGGTCCAGGTCCGGCGCCAGCGCCGCCCCGGCACAGATCAGCGCCCCCGCGAGCAGGACCGGCCAGGGCATCGGCTCCCCCATGCCGGCCGCCACCGCACCCACCCCCAGCCATGCGGTCGCACCCGACAGCGAATGCGCCGGTCCCATCATGTCCGTACACCACCGATCCTCATCAGCTCCGTCCTCACCATGAGGACCTGACATCACGGCAGCCTATCCGTCCAAGATCACCGACCGGCCGCGGTCGGCCACCCCCCGCCCGCGGCTCAGGCCAGGGCCTTCTCCAGCGCCGCGAGATAACTCCGCATCAGGTGGTCGCGGATGCCCTCGCCGTCCGGGGAGAACGCCGCGGCGCTCAGCCCCTTGGCCCGGTCGGTCAGCCCGGCGACCAGCCCGACCCTCTCCTGGACGCGACCCGCGGAGTCGATGTGGCGCAGCGCGTCGACGTGGGTGAAGGCGGGCTCCGGAGGCAGCTCGGGAACGATGTCGTTGCCGTGGACGAACCGGTAGGTGCGCCCCTTCAGGCCCTTGTCGTACGCGGCGGCGAGCAGCCGGTCGCAGGTGCGGGGCTGGCCGAAGGTGTAGACGCCGTCGGCCGCCAGCCGGGGGTCCTCCAGGTCGAGCCGGGCGGCGGCGAGCATCGCGAGGGCGCCGCCGAGGCTGTGGCCGGTGAACCAGACCGTCTGGTCGCCGCTCCGCAGGTCGGAGATCGCCTTGGCGACGTCGGGGTAGATCGACTCCAGGGCCTCGGCGAAGCCGTAGTGCACGAAGCCCGTCCGGGCGGGCCCCGGCCAGGGCGGGGTGGTGGCGTCGGTGAGCCAGTCACGGATCTGCGCGGGCTCGGTGCCCCGGAACGCGGTGACGATCATGTTCTCGCCGGCCATCGTGTACGCCTGGGTGTCCTGCAGCGGGAACGGCGGGGTGAACCGCGTCTGATGGTGACGCACGGTGTCGAAGCCCCAGTCACGGGCCTGCTCCTCGATGGTGGCCTCGTCCTTGTACGCCAGGTCGGACGCCCTGGCCAGCCAGTAGGCGAGCGGAAGGCTGTAACCGGTGACGCGCTGGTCGAAGACGGTGGGGACGGCCATGGAAACACTCCTGTCGGATCGACGGACGGAACGACTGGTCCACCCGGAGCCCGCCCGGCACCTACCACACACCGCGACACCCCGGTGACCAAGAGTGACGCTACCCCCCACCCCCTCCCCCAGCGACCGCACCACCCCCCACGCGACCGCCGAGGAACAGGCCGATCAGGCCTCCGGGATGTCCGCTTTCGCCGCACTGAGCATGCGGCCGGGGATGACGACGAGTCGCTCACCCGGGCCCAGGGTGACTCCTTCCGGGAGGTGGCCACGGTAGCTCTCGGTGAGGTCCCGACCGATCACGGCGATGTCGCCGTTCGAGAGCTGCCAGATGTCCGGGCACTCGTCCCTGCCATCCGACACTCCGAGCTCCTCCGCGGACCTCCCCAGGCGCTTCTCGAACGAAGCGGACGGATCGGCTTCCCATCCACGATCCACAACTGCCCCCATTGATCGGTCTCGTGACGCAGCCCACCGGCTCCGCATCCTTCATCTGACGATAAGTCAGAACCTTGTTTCGGCACCTTGCCCTGCGCTCCCGAATGACCGCCCACCGCGTCGGCTCCCATGCGCATCGCCGTCTCCGGCACGGCGGTTGCCTGAACGGAGTCGGGCGCGTGTACCTTCTGTGGGCACCGGACCCACCCGGTGCCGACCGGGGTCGAACGGCTCCGCGCGCGGACGCAACCGGGCGGACCGGAGCACGTCGCTGGCCTGACGCTCAGCGGCCGTCAAGTGACAGGAGCCGCCGCCGTGGACGACGGAACATCCCTGGGTGAGCAGCGCCGCGCTGCCGCCGACGGCAGCGCGGCGCGAACGCAAGAGCTGGTGACGGGTGTTGCGCCGGCCTCGCCCGGCGCCGTGAGGAGGACGCCGTGAGCGGCAGGATTCCGCGTGAGCGGCAGGGCCGGTGGCACGACCGGCGGGGTCGCGGGTCGCGTGGGCCGGCCAGGGGGCCGGCGCAGCCGCTGATGCCGTTGCCGGACGAGGTCGCGCTGCCCGAGGAGTTCGAGCGGGAGCCGTCGCAGGACGGGAGCGGCGGCCCCGGCGACGTCGCGCGATAGTCTCCGGGTCAGGCCCACGGGGGCCTGCCCCGGCCGTCCGCCCACAGGGCGAGCGCCCGCTGGTCGACGGCGCGGATGCCGACCTGGGTGCAGAAGGCGGCGGCGGCCTTGGTGAAGGAGCTGGTCGTCACCACGGCGGCCAGGTCGCAGTGGTGCACGTCGCGGTAGGTGCCGTTGACCACCTGGACGTCGTTCGAGCCGACGAAGGTCCGCGGTCCGTAGCGCTTGGCCTGGATGAGGATGCGCTGCCCGGTGGGGGTGGTGGCCAGGACGTCCGCCGCGAGGTCGCCGGCCCCGCCGACGACCCTGACCTTCGTGCAGCCGTCCCGGCGGCACAGGTCCGCCAGGGCGTGTTCGAAGGCCTTCGGTGTCATCGCCAGGAACGGCCCGATGTGCCGTAGTCGGGCGGTCCGCGTCTCCAGCTCCCGTTGACGGGCGCGCACCCGCGAGCGCAGTACGGCGACGCCCACCGCGGCTGCGGCGATCAGCAGGGCGGTGACCAGGAGGAGGTGCTGGGCCGACCAGCGGACCACCGCCGTGGCCAGCACGAGCACGACCACCGCGGTCGCACCCAGCAGCGGTGCGTTGCGCTTCGTCCGCCGCACCCGGCGGGCAGCGGTCGACCGGCGTCGCCGGCGCCTGCGGGCCATGGCACCCCCCTCACCCCACGGTGTTCGGGCGAGCCTAGGAGCAACCGCACCCGCCGCGCCTGCGATCCCGGTGAACTCCACCCGCCGCGCCGCCGAGTTGACCGGATCCCGCCCCCCGGCGGCCGGGGGCCAGGTCGCGGCGTCGCGGGAGGAGGTGGAACCGGCCGGCGGTGGGCTCAGTCCGGGTCGGGCCGCCCCCGCCGGTCGCCCTCCTCCCGGGCGCGTTCCTCGATGAACTCCTTGAACCGCCTCAGGTCCGCCTTCACCCGGTGGCCGACCGTGCCCGGGGCGCCGGCAGCCACCCGCGCCGCGCCCTCGGGCCGGAGGTCGACGGCCATGGCGACCCGGGTGTGGCCCGGGTCGAGCCGTTGGAAGGTCACCACGTCCTCCTGGTCCACCTCGCCGTCGGTGGTCCGCCAGGCGATCCGTTCGTCGGGCTCCTGGTCGACGGTCTCGGTGTCGAACTCGCGGGTGACGCCGCCGAGGCTGGTGCGCCAGTGGTTGTGGCGGCCGTCCAGCCGGGTCACCGAGTCGACGCCCTCCATGAAGCGCGGGAACTCCTCGAACAGCGTCCACTGGTGGTAGGCGGCGTGCAGGGGCACGGCCACGTCCACGGACTCCTTCACTCTGTTCATCAGGTCCTCCTCGGACGGTGGGGTCGGCACCCTCCGGCCCCGCTACGAGCCGCTCCGCCCGCCGGGCAGCACCGACGAAGGCGCCGGCGAAAGCACCGGCGGCGGCACCGGCGGCAGCACCGACGACGGCCCGGCCGACGCGGAAGGCACCGACGACGGCCGCTCGCCCTCGGCGAGGTGCCGGGCCACCGAGTCGAGGTCCGTGCCGAGCCGTTGGGCGGCCCGGACCAGCAGGCTCAGCGCGGTGTGCGGGGTCACGTCGAACCGCTCGGCGGTGATGCCGATGGCCAGGCCGGTGGCGTGCCGGCGGTCCAGCAGGTCGGCCACCGCCCTGGACAGCGCGAAGCGGTCGAGCGCGGCCGACGCCTGGAGAGCGAGCACCTCCACCAGCCCGAGGGCGGGCGTGCCGGGCTCGACGGGTGTGCGCAGGTAGGCGCTGAACACCGTGCAGCCGTGCGGGTGGGTGCGCAGGTGGGCGCCGGCCACGGCCCGTACGCCGCAGCGCCGGGCCCGGTCGGCGAACCGGTCCGGCCGGCCCGGGTCCAGCCGGACCACGACCTGTCCCTCGCCCTGGCGGCGGAGCCGGGGCAGCGGGCCCGCCTCCGCCCCGCCCTGGGCGCGTTCGAGGGCCAGCAGGTACGACGGTGTCGCCGCGAAGGTCTCGACCGAGCCGTCGTCGTGCCATGTGCTCACGGCGGCGCCCACGCAGTCCGGGACGGTGACGCCGGTCAGCTGCACCACGTCGTGCAGGCTCGGGACGGGCCCGGAGCGCGCCCGTTCGCGGGCCGCGAGTTCGCCGAGTTCGGTCAGCAGCGCCGCGCGGGCCCGCTCGGTCGCCGGGGCCCCGGCGGCCGCTCCGCCGGGGCCGGCCGGGCCTTGACGGTCCAGCAGGATGCGGGCCCTGGCGACGGCCCGGTCCGCGTCGGCCTCCCCCGTGTAGATGCCGATCGTGTAGCAGACGTCGCGCAGTCGTTGACCGGCCTCCGGCGAGCCCGACGAGGACAGGGCCTCGTACTCCGCGACCAGTCGGCCGAGGGCAGCGACATCCACCATGGGCATGAGCACCTCCGTTTGTTTACGGAAAGTATGCGCCGATCACGCTGCGAAACCACGTCGCCGGGCGAGGCGCCCGCACGGGCCGGCCCCGAGCGGCCCGCCCACCCGCCGGAGTCACGGCCGCCGGGGTCACGGCCGTCAGCCCGTCAGCAGCCCGGCCGGGTCCGCCCGGCCCTCGACCGGCGCGCGGGCCGCGTCGGCCACCCCGCCGCCGCGGCGGGCGTGGGAGCGGAGCGCCTCGAAGGCGGCGTCCATGTCGAGTCCACCGGCTTCCGCGAGCACGCCCTTCGCCCGCTCGATGGCGGTACGGTCCGCGAGCGCCCCGCTGGTCTCCTCCGCGGCCGTCCGTTCCCGTCCGTACCGGCGCTGGAGCAGGGCGATCACCGCCGGGTCCGCGAGCGGCTGGACGACGTCCGGCCCCTCGTGGTCGGGCCCGGCACCGGTCCGGACGTCGAACACGTCGAGGGTGCCCATGACCCGGCCGTCCAGGC
Organism: Kitasatospora sp. NPDC048298; assembly: GCF_043201465.1. Taxonomy (NCBI): domain Bacteria; kingdom Bacillati; phylum Actinomycetota; class Actinomycetes; order Kitasatosporales; family Streptomycetaceae; genus Kitasatospora; species Kitasatospora sp. NPDC048298. The sequence goes on along the minus strand of NZ_JBICYZ010000035.1, from coordinate 78,191 downwards.
GCAGCGGCACCGCGCGCACGGACCGGAAGCCGAGTGCGACGGCCTTCGGGGCGAACCTGGGCCACCGGGCCCGGGCCAGGTCGAGGTCGTGCTCCACGACCTGCTCGCCGGTCCGCCGGCAGTCCGGGCAGGGGCCTTCGCCGGTGGCGATCCGGAGGCTCTCCAGGCGCCGGACCAGGTCGCCGGAGTACGCGACGTCCCGCAGCTCCCCGTGGCGGTCGGCGACGAGCAGCCCGGCCCCGGCCGTCCCGCTGAGCGCCGTGCAGACCTCGGTGAGCCGGTGCAGGAACTCGACGGTGCCGTAACCCGGGGGTGTCGTAACCCGGGCCGACGAGCGTGCCGGTGAGCCCGGCGAACGCCTCGTTCACCCGGGCCTCGCGCGTCATGGCGGCCTCCATCTCCCCTCCTGGCAAGGCTACGCCGGAGGTCCGGCGTCGGTCATCCGTCATCGGTCATCCGTCATCGGTCCTCCTCCGTGAACCGCAGTCGCCGCTCCACCACGTCGTGCGCGACCTCGTCGATCTCCCGGCCGCGCGCGAAGGCGTGGGCCCGCAGCCGGTCGAGTGCCTCCACGGCGGGCACGCCCAGCTGCACCATGATCGTGCCGACCGCCTGGTCCACCTCGACGCCGTCGAGCGGCGACTCGTCCAGCCACGGCTGTTCCGGCAGCGCTCCGGACGGGGCCAGGAAGGAGCCGACGATCGCGAGGGTCACGCTGGTCGCGGCGACCCGGATGTCGGCTGCCCGCGTCCGTTCCGGGACGCCCGGCCGCGCGCCGTAGAGGCTGAGGACGCCGATCCCGGTCGTGCCGAGGTGGAGCGGTGAGGCGTAGGCGCTGCGCAGCGCCGAGCCGGCGGGGGCGGCCGGTGTCCCCGGGCCGGCGGCCAGGTCGACGGTGAGGACCGGCCAGCGCACCTCCTCGGGCGACAGCAGGTCGGCGACGGCGACCGGGCTCCGGGTGCGGAAGGCGTCCACGCTCGGGCCCTCCCCGAGGCCGAACTGCCGCTCCTCGATCCGCCGCGCCCGGTCGTCGCTGGCCCAGACCCCGGCGCGGTGCCCGGGGTCGGCCATCAGGGTGATCGCCGCGGCGTCGGCGGCCAGCGCCTCGACGCAGGCGACGCAGAGCCGCTCGGGCAGGGAGGGGCGGCCCGGGCCGTTGACGGCCTCGGCCACGATCTGCGCGATGCGCGTCAGATCGGCCATCTCCGCGCCTCGTTCTTCCGTCGTCCAGCCACCGTCGTAGGGCGGTCGGCTGTCCGGGGGGCCACACCGTCCGTACCGCGACGTGACCATCGCAGTACAGGTGTTCACGGCCGGACGGCAGCCCGACGGCAGTCGGACGGCGCCCGACGACAGCTCGACGGCACCCCGCCCCCGGCGGCGCGCGGCCGCTGCGGCACCGGGCGCCACCGGCACCCGACCACCCCCGCCACCGGGCCTCCGACCACCCCCGCGCGCCTACCCCGATCCGCCCCGGACACACTCCGGCGCCCGGGTCCGACGGGCCCGTACCGGCCGGCCGCCTCGGTACGGACACCACTCCCCTGCCCACCCACCGGTGGTCCCGCCGGCTGCGCCGGTCGCTGGTCTCACCGGCCTGGCGCACGCCCTCTGCGACACCACCGGCGTTCTGCTGCCCCCTGCCGGAGGGCTGTCCGCACTGCCCCTGGCCCGGCGCAATTTCCGGCTCCGGGACGGCGAGGTGGTGCACGGCCCGGCCACCGTGCCCCGGCCGGGCCCTGCAGACCCGGGTGCTCTCCGGGCACCTGGATGCCCGGCTCCCCCGGCGCCCGAGGGCCGCGCCGACAACTCCGACTCCCGGCGACGACACCCGAGTTCAGACCGCCCCAGCGGTACGCTCCCCCCGGACGCGCGGTCGCTGACGCCCCGGGCGCCGCCGCAGCCGGACGGCCAGCAGGCAGCTGTCGTCGTCCGGGTTGGGGCCGCCGAGGCGGGCGGCGATGTGGTCCAGGCAGTCCGCCAGGTCGCGGGCGCCGCACTCCTCGGCCGCGCGCAGCAGCCGGTCCGGGCGGATGGTGCCGTCGTCCCGGCGGTTCAGCAGGCCGTCGGTCCAGAACAGCACGGTGTCCTCGGCCGGCCGCAGCGGCAGTACGGTGTCGCGGCAGCGGGTCTCCGGCAGGGCCCCGAGGACGGTCCCGGTGGGGCCCTCGGCGAGGACGGCGGTCGTCCCCCGCAGCACGGCCGGCGGCGAGTGCCCGGCCGCGGTCCAGGTGAGTGTCCCCGCCTCCGGGTCGAGCAGGCCGCACAGCACGCTGGCGATCCGGCTGCCGCCCTGGTGGCAGAGCATCGTGTTGAGCCGCCCGAGCATCTCCGCGGGCCCCTGGCCGGTGTAGCAGAGGCCGTGCAGCGCGTGCCGGAGTTCCGCCATGCCGACGGCGGCGGCCAGGCCGTGGCCGCTGACGTCGCCGACGGCGAGCAGGACCCGGCCGTCGGCGAGGGCGGCCAGGTCGTACCAGTCGCCGCCGACCCTGGGGCGGTCCCCGGCGGGCAGGTAGCGGGCGGCGTGGTCGAGGACGGCGGAGTCGGGCTCGGGCTCGTGGGGCCCGGCCACCAGGGCGTTCTGCAGGGCCCGGACGGTCCGGTGCTCGGCCCCGGCCCGACGGCGCTGCTCGGCGAGCCGGGCCCGGGCGCCCGCCAGGGCCCGCTCGGTGCGGTGCCACCGGCTGACGTCCTGCAGCACGCCCCGGATCACCCGCGGGCGGCCGGTGTCCGGGTCCCCGGCCGCCTCCGCGGTGACCCGCAGGGTGCGCGGCGCCTCGCCGGGCCGCCCGGTGTCGAACTCCAGGGCCGCCGTCCGCCGCCCGGCCAGCAGCCGGCGCAGGAACAGCCGGGCGGCCGGACGGTCGGCGGGGTGCACGCGGGCCACCAGCTCGGTCGGCGCGACCGGCTCGGTGCGGTCGGGGTCGAGGCCGAGCAGCCGCAGGGCCTGCGCGGACAGCTCCGGCGGCGATCCGGGCGCCCACTCGAAGCTGCCCAGTCCGGCCAGCCGCTGCGCCCGGTGCAGCCGGGCCGCGCGCTCGGCGCCGTTCCCGGGGCGCCAGGTGAGCAGCACGCCGTCGAGGAACGGCTCCGCCCGCAGGACCAGCGTCCGGTCCGGTCCGGCGCCGGTGAAGTCCTCCGTCCGCCCCTCGTACCCGGCGCCGGTCGTCGCGGCCTCCAGGATCCGCGCGAAGTGCCCGGTCGCGACCAGTCCGGGGTGGAGTTCGCTCAGGCGCCGGCCGACCGCCGCGCCGAGGCCGGCGGCGGCGTTGGCGTACCGGACCCGCAGGTCGGTGATCGCACCGCCGGGGGTGGTCCCGCGGACGGCCGAGAGCACCAGGACGGGGTCGAACACGGCGTCCAGCACGGCGCGGAACCAGTGCTCGCCGCCGGGCACCGCCGCCGGCGGCTCGTCCTCACCGGTGGCCTCGAACCGCAGCAGGTGCCCAGCGACGAGCCCGGACAGCGCGTCGACGTACCTGGTCGCCGCGCGGGCGCGCACGGCCGGCACGTCCCAGCCGAGGCTCATCGCCCCGACGATCCGCTCGCCGCGGCGCAGCGGTACGGCGCACGCGCTGCGGCCGGGGACGATCCGTCCGCTGCCCGGCGACCGGCCGCCGTGGCTGCGCTCGAACTCCCAGACCAGGCTGCCGCCGTGGGCGGCGGCCACCAGCGGCACCCCGGTCTCCGGCGGGATGCGCTGCCACTGGCTGACCCGGCGGGGCGCCACGCCGTGGCTGCCGACCAGGAGCAGCGCGCCGTCCGGCTCCAGCCGGCCCAGCACCACGGCGACGACGCCGACCGGGGCCAGGGCCACCTGGTGCAGCAGTCGGGCCAGTTCCTCGGGCGTCTCCGCGCTGGCCAGGGCCGAGGCCGCCAGGTGGTAGCGCGCGGCCAGGTCGGGCGCCGCGGCGGCCGAGGCGGCCTTCGGCGGCCCGGGCACGGGTGCGGGCGCGAGTACGGGGACGGGGACGGGAACCGGGGGCCCGGGCGCGGAGCCGGGCTCCGCCGCCGTGCCCGCGCCGGTGAGCGCCGCCGTCCCCGTGAGCGGGGCGGCGAGGCCGACCAGGCCGGCGGCGATGTCCGCGAGCCGGCGGTTGGTGTCCTGCGAGAGCTGGACGAGGTACCCGAAGGCCTCCTCCGGCGTGCACTCCAGCCGCTCCGCGAGCATGCCCTTGGCCTGCTCGATGACGCCCCTGGTGCGCATCGCCCGCCGCAGGCCCTCGGCCTCGGCGCGCAGCCGGTCGACGGCCTCCCGCAGCACCGCCGCCTCGTCGGTCAGGGCGGGTTCCGCGGGGTTCCGGTCCTCACGCACAGGCCGCCGCCACGTCCGGGTAGAGCGGCAGCACCGTGGCGACGCCGCTCAGCTCCACGAGGTCCCGCACCCTCGGTACCGCCCCGGCCAGCCGCAGCGTGCCCTGCTCGCCGCGCACCCGTCGGGCGGCGCCGATCAGGACGTTGAGGCCGGTGGAGTCGAGGAAGTCGACGGCCGTGAGGTCCACGACCACCCGGGTGGTGCCCGTGTCCGCGAGCGCGTCGAGCAGGTGCCGCACCTCGCGGGCGGAGAAGTCGTCGAGGTCCCCGCTGAGCGGCACCACCGTCCAGCCGTTGGCGACCGGAAATTCCTTCATCACGGACCGTCCTCGTTGCTCGGCCCGGCCACCGCCCCCGCCCGGGCTCCCCTCCCAGGCTAGGGCTTCCCGCTCCCTCAGCCGCACACGGGCTCGTCGACCCACCCGGGGGCGTCGCGGTCCTCCAGTTCCTCCCGCAGCCAGGCCAGCGTGGTGCTGAGCAGCCGGGAGACGTGCATCTGGGAGACCCCGATCCGCTCGGCGATCCGGGACTGTGTCCAGCCGTCCCAGAACCGCAGCTTGAGGACGGTCTGCTCGCGTGCGGGCAGCCGGGCCAGCAGCGGTCGGACGGCGATGCGGAAGTCGGCGAGTTCGATGCCGGGGTCGCAGCCGCCGAGACGGTCGAGCAGGGCGCTGCCGGTCTCGTCGGTGTCCTGGTCGCGCAGCGCGTCGAGGGAGTTGGGGCGGTAGACCCGGCCCGCCATGAGGCCCTCGGTGGCCTGTTCGACGGTGAGGTGGAGGTCCTCGGCGATCTCCTCGGGGTGTGGGAGGCGGCCGAGTTCCTGCTCGAGGCGGTCGGAGCCGCGGGCGACGGAGAGGTAGAGCTCCTGCATGCGGCGCGGGACCCGCACCGGCCAGGAGGTGTCGCGGAAGAACCGCTTGATCTCGCCGGTGATGGTGGGGATGGCGTAGGTGACGAACTCGACGCCGCGCCGCGGGTCGTAGCCGTCGACGGCCTTGATCAGGCCGATGGTGCCGACCTGGAGGATGTCCTCGATGTCCTCGGCGCGGTGCCGGAAACGGGCGGCGATGAAGCGCACCAGCGGCATGTTGAGTTCGATGATCGTGCCGCGGACGTAGCTGTAGGCGTGGCTCTCCCGGGCCAGCCCGGCCAGCCGCTCGAACAGGGCGTCGCTCAGTTCCCGGGCCTCGGACTTCCCCATGCGGCGCAGTTCGGCCGCCGTCGGTCTTCGCGGCAGGTCGGGCGGCAGGCCCGAGGTCACGGCTTCCCTGTCCGCGGCTTCCCGGTCGGTGGTTTCCAGGTGGATGGACACGTGTTCGCTCCTGGGCATCGGGGTGAACGCCCGGCGACGCGTGCTGGAGCCGCACCTCGTGCGCCCCGGACCTCTTCCCCCAGGACCTGTGCCCGGCTTCTTCAAGCGCGGTCCCGGTGGCACCGCCAACGGTGCCGGAGCAGCCGGAACGGTCACGGCCGCTGCATGAGGGGTTCTACCCCGGGATGCGGGTCCGGACTCCCGTTCCGGCCGTTTTTCCTGTTCCGCCCACCCTGCCATCGCGGCCCGGGGGCCGCTGCGGCTGGACGTAGTCGATCAGCTGCATCATGCCGAGGTCCTCGTGCTGGAGCTGGTGGCAGTGCAGGACGGTGCGGCCGGTGAAGTTCTCGTACCTGACCAGGAGGGTGACGGTGTCGCCCGGCTTGCCGCCGGCCAGGTCGACGGTGTCCTGCCAGACCGGCGGGTCGAGCCGGACGCCGTTGCGGTGGGTGACGAGGACGTGGTTGGTGTGCAGGTGGAAGGGGTGGTGCATGACCGGCAGGCTGTCGTCGGTGCGGAGGGTCCACCGCTCGACGGTGCCGAGTTCCAGGGTGTGGTTGACGTACTCGGGGTCGAACAGGCCGTAGGCGGGGTCGCGGGTGAGGTCGCCCGCGGGGTCGGCGGCCGGGGTGGGGTGGCTGCCGAGGATGCGGTAGGCGTTGGGGAAGGGCTTGGCGAAGACCCCGGCGTCGACGTGGAAGACCACGGTGCGGTCGCCGCCGGGGTTGGCGATGTCCTTCTCGTCGAGGAACGGTCTGCCCTGCGGCAGCGAGGACGGCAGCGCCATCGGCGGCCGGACGGCCGCTCCCGCCACCTCGATCGTCATCAGCGGGACGGGTACGCCCTTGGCCCGCAGTTCGTACGTCCCCGGTTCGCCGCCCCGGACCAGCACGTCGGCGCGGTTGCCCACGGCCAGGGTCACCGCCTCGGTGGCGACCGGCGCGGGGAAGGTCACCCCGTCCATGGCGATCTGATGCATCGTCAACTTCTGCTCCTTGCCGATGACCTGGAGCGAGAGGACGGTGAACGCGGTGGCCGCGACCAGGCGCCAGCGCTGGACCTCGCCGGGGCGCAGCGCGAGGGTGGGGTTGACCGCGCCGTTGACGGTGTAGGTGGGTGGGACGGCGGCCAGGGCCTCGCTGGAGGTGAACGCGGGGACCTTTCCGTCCTTGACCCGGAGTTCGTTGACGCAGACGACGAGGTCGGCGGCGGCCTTGATCTGCGGCACCTCGTCGACGTCGCCCTCGACGATGACGACCCCGGCCATCCCTCCGGCGATCTGCTCGGCGGTGGCCCCGTGCGCGTGCGGGTGGTACCAGTAGGTCCCGGCCGGGTGGTCGCGCGGGATCTCGACGGTGGTCAGGTAGCGCGGCTCCGCGGCGCCGGCCGCGGCCTCCTCGGCGGTGCGCGGCGGGAACTCGCGCAGGATGTTGTCGGCGTTGCCGGACGGCGAGACGTGCAGGCCGTGGGTGTGCAGGTTGAAGCTGTTCGGCCGGTGCGGCCGGTTGTGGCCGCCGTGGCGCGACGGGCTCGACGGCTCGGGCGGGTTCGGCGGCAGGCCGTTGATCTGGGCCAGCCAGAGCGTGTCCCCGCCGCGCACCCGCAGGGTCGGCCCCGGGATGGTCCCGTTGTAGGTGCGCGTGGTGACCGTCCCGTAGCCCGGGACGGGGGTGGCGGTGAACCGTACGTCGAGGGTCTGGTCGAGGATCACCCTCTGCGAGCCGGGGGCCGGGCACCGTACGACCGGCTGCGGGAAGGAGCTCGCCGCCGCGGCGGGCCGGGCGAGGATCCCGTCGGAGGCCGCCGCGAGGACGGCGGCTGCGGGAACGGCCTTGATCACCGATCGGCGGCCGATTCGGACATCTTCTCTCATAGCCGGGCAATCTAGATCGACTTCCACAGGACCCCGATCAGGCACACCGCTCACCGACGAGGGGTTGGGCCTTCCGCAGTACCCGGCTACGCATGCTCCGGGTGGGTCAGGTTGGCCCCGCCGCGGGGGTCGAAGACGTGGATGCGCGCGGTGTCCACCCACAGCTCCAGCGGGCTGCCCTCGGCGGCCCGCGTGGCGGTCTTCAGCCGGGCGACCACCCGGTGCTCCAGCATGCCGGTGTCCGCCCGGCCCGAGTCGGCGGCGAGCTCGGCGAGTTCCTCGGCCACCGCCGGTCCGCCCTCCTCCGCGAAGTGGACGTAGACGTCCGAGCCGACCGACTCCCGGACCTCCACCGTCACCGTGACGGTGACCCCGCCGGGGTGCCCCTCGACCAGGGCGGCGTCCTCGAAGTCCTCGGGGCGGATGCCGACGATCAGGTCGCGCGGCGCGTCCGCGCGTTCCAGGGCGCGCCGGGTGCGGTCGTCCAGCGGAAGGTCGCCCAACGACGTCCGCAGCGAGGCGCGCCCGGCGTCCTGCCGCAGCGCGGCGCCGAGGAAGTTCATGCCGGGCGAGCCGATGAACCCGGCGACGAACAGGTTCACCGGCTCGTCGTACAGCTGCTGCGGGGAGCCGACCTGCTGGACGACGCCGGCACGCATCACCACCACCCGGTCGCCGAGCGTCATCGCCTCGACCTGGTCGTGGGTGACGTAGACGGTGGTGGTGCCCAGGCGGCGCTGGAGCGCGGCGATCTGGGTGCGCATCTGCACCCGGAGCCCGGCGTCCAGGTTGGACAGCGGCTCGTCCATCAGGAAGACCTTGGGGTCGCGGACGATCGCCCGGCCCATCGCGACCCGCTGGCGCTGCCCGCCGGAGAGGTTGGCGGGTTTGCGGTCCAGGTGCCGGGTGAGGTCCAGGATGCGGGCGGCCTCCTCGACCTTGGCGGCGATGGTCGCCCTGTCGACCTTGGCCAGCCGCAGCGCGAAGCCCATGTTGTCGCGCACGCTCATGTGCGGGTAGAGGGCGTAGCTCTGGAAGACCATCGCGATGTCGCGGTCCTTGGGCGCGCGGTCGTTGACCACCTCCCCGGCGATCCGCAGGGTGCCCTCGGTGATGTCCTCCAGCCCGGCGATCATGTTGAGGGTGGTGGACTTGCCGCAGCCGGACGGCCCGACCAGGATCACGAACTCGCCGTCGGCGATGGTGAGGTCGATGTCGCGGACGGCGAGGGCGCCGTCGGGGTAGCGCTTGGTGATGCCGTCGAGGACGATCTCGGCCACGATCCGCCTTCCTGGTCCGCCGGGTGGGGCGGCCCGTCCACTCGGGTCCGACTCGGGGGTCCGACTCGGGTTCAGCCTTTGACTGCGCCGGCGGTGAGCCCGGCGACGATGCGGCGCTGGAACAGCAGCACGAAGACCACGATCGGGATCGTGATGATCACGGCGGCGGCCGCGATCGAGCCGGTCGGCTGCTCGAACTGGGAGCTCCCGGTGAAGAAGGCGATGGCCGCCGGGACCGTCCGGGCCGAGGTGGTGGAGGTCAGCGAGATCGCGAACAGGAAGTCGTTCCAGCAGAAGATGAAGACCAGGATGCCGGTGGTGAACACCCCCGGTGCCGCCAGCGGCGCGATGACCAGCCGGAACGCCTGCCACGGCGTGGCGCCGTCCACCTTGGCCGCCTTCTCCAGGTCCCAGGGGATCTCCCGGAAGAACGCCGAGAGCGTGTAGATCGCCAGCGGCAGCGAGAAGGTCGTGTACGGGATGATCAGCCCGGCCCAGGTGTCGAACAGGCCGAGTGCCCGCTCGATGTCGAACAGCGGCGAGACCAGCGAGATCGGCGGGAACATCGCGATCAGCAGGGACACCCCGATCAGCAGCCGCTTGCCGGGGAAGCGCAGCCGGGCCACCGCGTACGCGGCCATGGTGCCCAGCACGACGGCGATGGTGGTGGCGATCACCGCGATGCCGATCGAGTTGACCAGGGCCCGGGTGAACTCCGAAGTCTCGAAGATGCCGCGGTAGTTGGCCAGGGTCCACGTCCGGGGCACGAACGCGCCGTCGGAGAGGGTACTCGGGTCCTTGAAGGAGAGCGCCACGATCCACCACACCGGGAAGAGCGCGTAGAGCACGACCACCAGGTTGGCGACGCCCCAGCCGGTCAGCGTCCGGTTGTGCCGGCCGCTCATCGGTGCTCCGGTTCCGCGCCCGGCGTCGCCGTGCCGAACAGCTTGACGAAGACCACGGCGATCAGCGCCACGCAGACGAAGATCAGCACCGAGATCGCCGAGCCGATGCCCAGGTTGAGCGCGGTGAACAGGTTGTCGTAGCCGAGGATCGACACCGAGCCGGTGCCGTTGGAGCCGCCGGTCAGCACGTAGATGTTGTCGAAGATCCGGAAGGCGTCCAGGGTACGGAAGAGCAGCGCGACCAGGATCGCCGGCTTCATCAGCGGCAGGATCACCAGCCGCAGCCGCTGCCCGAAGCCCGCGCCGTCCACCATCGCCGCCCGGACCGTCTCGTCCGGGACGAGGGCCAGCCCGGCGAGCAGCAGCAGCGCCATGAACGGGGTGGTCTTCCACACCTCCGCGAGGATGATCAGGCCGACGGCCGGCCACCGCTCCGTCAGCGGCGCGCTGCCCTCCGGCAGCAGGGCGGCCAGGTAGCCGGTGCCCGGGGTCCAGGCGTACTGCCAGGAGTAGGCCGCCACCACGGTGACGATCCCGTACGGCACCAGCACCGCGGTGCGCACCGTGCCGCGCCCGAAGAGCGTCCGGTGCATCACCAGCGCGAGCGCCAGGCCGAGCACCAGCTCCACGGCCACCGACACCACGGTGATCAGCACCGTGACGCCGAGCGCCTGCCACCAGTACGGCGAGGCCAGCACCGCGCCGTAGTTGGCGAGCCCGACCCAGTGTGCCTGCTCGGGGAAGCGCAGGTCGTAGCGCTGCAGGGACAGGTAGACGGCGTAGCCGATCGGGTAGGCGGTGACGGCGAGCATCACGATCACCGCGGGGGCGCACAGCAGCCAGCCCAGCCGGCGCTCCTGGCGGGCGCCGAGCGAGGGCCCGGCCGGTCGCGGTACGGCCGCGGCGGCGGCCTCGGTGGACGGTGTCACGGGATCAGCCCCTTCGAGCCGAGGGCGTCCTGGATCTGCCCGCGGAGGTCGGCCACGTCCTTCTCCGGGTGGATGCCGGCGGGCGGGGAGAGGGTGTGCGAGACGGCGATGGAGACGTTCTGGTAGGCCGGGGTCTGCGGCCGCACGCTGGCGGAGTCGAGGGCGGCCAGCACGTCGGCGGCGAACGGGTAGCTGGCGGTGAGTTCGGCCGTCTCGTACAGGCTGCGCAGCGAGGGCGGCAGGCCGCCCTTCAGCGCGTTGGTGAGCTGGTTGTCCCGGTCGCGCAGGCAGAGGGTGGCCTCGGCGGCGAGGTCCGGGTGCCGGCTGTAGGCGCCCACCGCGAGGTCGATCCCGCCGATGGTCACGGTGGCGGGGCGGTCGGCGTTCACCGCGGGGTACGGGGCCCAGCGGAAGTGCGGGAACAGCTCCGGCCGGTTGGCCTTCATCGAGGGGTAGACGAAGGGGTAGTTGAGTTCGAAGGCGGCCGTGCCGGACTCCATCGCGAGCCGGTTCTGGTCCTCCATCTGGTTCGGCAGCGAGGGGTCGGCGGCCACCGACGTCGCCAGGTCGCGCATCACCCCGGCGGCCGTGACGGCGGGCTCCCCGAGCGAGGGCGCCTGCGCGTCGGGAGTGAGGATGGTGCCGCCCGCGCTGGTGACCAGCGTGTTGAACCAGACCGTCAGCCCCTCGTACTGGGCGCCCTGGATCTCCACGAAGTGCGGCTTGCCCTCGTCGGCCAGCTCCCGCGCCCGGGAGAGCATCTGCGCCCAGGTGCCGGGCGGGGTCGGCACCAGGTCGTCGCGGTACCAGAGCAGCTGGGTGTTGGAGTTGTACGGCACCGCGTACAGCCGGTCCCGCCAGGTCGCGGTGCGCACCGCCGCGGCGAGGGTGTCGGCGGTGGCCTGTTCGCGCATCGCCCCGGTCCACTCGCGGATCCAGCCGGCCTCGGCGAACTCGGCGGGCCAGGTGACGTCCAGGCCGAGGATGTCGACCTCGGTGTCGTGCGCCGCCATCCGGCGCACCAGCTGCTGGCGCTGGCCGTCGGCGCCGCGCGGCAGCTTGTTGTAGCGGATCGTGTAGCGGCCGCCGGACCGCCGCCCGCAGCGGTCGGCGGCCTGCTGGAGGGCGCCCGAGTCGTCCGGGAAGTTGTACCAGTTCAGGGCGACCGGGCCGCCGCCCCCGCCACCCCCGCAGCCGACCAGAGCGGGGGCGAGCACGGCCAGTCCGGCGGCGGCGCTCGCCCACCGCGAGCGGAGACGGGGGACCCTCGGCATCGTTCTCCCGGAGTGGGACGGACCGGTCCGGGAGACCCTAGCCGGGCTCCCCCGCCCGGCCCGGGCTGTGCCGCGCCGCCCGCCCGCCGACCAGCCGGACGGCCGAACCGGGGGCCGGGCCTCCGGGAGGCGCCGGTCGGGGCCCGCGCGGATACTGGGCGCACACGCAGAGACCTCCGGCCGCACCGGAACCGAGGAGCACGCCGTGACCGGACCCGTCGTCGTCGGATTCGACGGCTCACCCGAGAGCCAGGCCGCCGCCGCGTGGGCCGCCCGCGAGGCGCAGCGCCGCGGCCTGCGCCTGGACGTCCTCCAGGCCTGGCCCCGCCCGAAGCACCTCCCTCCCGGCACCGAACGCGGCGACCACCCCGCACTGGCGCAACTCGCCGAACGCGAGGGCGAGTTGCGCTCCCTCGCGCCCGAGGTGGAGGTCGCCGCCTCCTCCGTGGCCGGCGATCCCGTGGAGGCGCTGGAGGCCGCCGGGCGGAGCGCCTCCGTGCTGGTGCTCGGCTCGCGCGGCCTGAGCACCCTGCGCGGGTTCCTGGTCGGCTCGGTGAGCCAGGAGGTGCTGCGGCGGGCGGCCTGCCCGGTGGTGCTGGTCCGCTCCGACGGGGACGAGCCGGAGGGCGAGGTGACGCTCGGCCTGGACCTCGGGCGCCCGGCGGAGCCGGTGCTGGCCTTCGCCTTCGAGGCCGCCGCGCTCCGTTCGGCGCCGCTGCGCGTGGTGCACGTCTGGTCCCCGCCGGCCGGCAGCGAGTACATGTCCTACGGGGCGATCGGCGGGCTGGAGCGCGAGACGTCCGCGGCCGAGGACAGCGGGCTGGCGCGGGCCCTGGCGCCGTGGCGGGCCCACCACCCGGAGGTCGAGGTGACCACCGAGCTGATCCGGGGCAAGCCCGCCGTGGACCTGGTGGACGCCGCCGCGTCGTCCCGGCTGCTGGTGGTCGGCCGCAGGGTCCGGCACCTGCCGCTGCGCCACCACCACATCGGTCCGGTCGCGCACGCCGCGATCCACCACGTGCACTGCCCGGTCGCGGTCGTCCCGTACGGCTGAGGGCGTTGCGGGTGCGCCGCCCGGGAGGTCAGCGGGTCCGGGGGGCGAGGCCGACGGGGCAGACGACCGGGGTGCCGTGGACCGGGTCGGTGAGGATCGCGCTCTCCACCCCGTACAGCTCGCGCACCAGCTCCGGGGTGACGATGTCGCGCGGCGCGCCCTGGGCGGCGACCTTCCCGTCCCGCATGGCCACCATGTGGTCGGCGTAGCGGCAGGCGGTGCTGAGGTCGTGCAGGACGAGGACGACGGTGCGGCCGCGCGTGGTCAGGCCGCGCACCATCTCCAGCACCTCCAGGGCGTGGCCCATGTCCAGCGCCGAGGTGGGTTCGTCCAGCATCAGGATGTCGGTGTCCTGGGCGACGGCCATGGCGATCCAGGCGCGCTGGCGCTGGCCGCCGGAGAGGGTGTCCAGCGGGCGGTCGGCCAGCTCGTGCAGGTCGGCGGCGGTGAGCGCGTGCTCGACCGCCTCGGCGTCGGCGGCGGACCACTGCCGCAGCAGGCCCTGGTGCGGCTGGCGGCCGTAGCGGACCAGGTCACGGACGGTCAGCCCGTCCGGGGCGGTGGCGGACTGCGGCAGCAGGCCGATGATCCGGGCGATCGCGCGGGTGGAGAGCGAGGTCAGCGGCTTGCCGTCGAGCAGCACGGCGCCGGAGCGCGGGGCGATGGTCCGGGCGAGGCCGCCGAGCAGGGTGGACTTGCCGCAGCCGTTCGGGCCGACGATGACGGTGACCTGCTGCCGCGGCAGTTCGAGGTCGAGCTCGCGGACCACGATGGTGCGGTCGTGGCCGAGGCTGAGCGCACTGGTCGCCAGGCGGTGGGCCGGGGCGGCGGTGGTCGCGGCAGTCGCGGTGCGGGCGGTCATGCGGTCCTCCGGGGACGGGTGGTGAGCAGCAGCCAGAGCAGGTAGGGGCCGCCCACGACGGCGGTGACCAGGCCGGCCGGCACCTCCAGCGGCGACAGGACGGTACGGCCGATCAGGTCGGCGAGCAGGGTGAAGGCGGCGCCGGCGGCGGCCGAGGTGAGCACCGGCACGCAGCGCGGCCCGGCGATCCGGCGGGCGGCCTCGGGCGCGGCGAGCGCGATCATGCCGAGCGGTCCGGCGACGGCCACCGCCAGGCCCGCGCAGACCACGGCGACCGCCAGGACGCCGATCCGCAGGCCGCGCACCCGGACGCCCAGTCCGGTGGCGACGGCGTCGGAGAAGCGCAGCAGCGACAGCCGCCGGCCGAGCAGCACGGCGGCGGGCAGGCAGACCAGCAGGCCGAGTTCGAGGAGGCCGACGGTGTCGGCGTCCCGGCTGTTGAGGGTGCCGACCGTCCAGCCGTAGGCGGAGTTGGCGGCGTCGATGGCGGCGCGGGAGAGCATCAGGTTGGTCACCGCGCCGAAGACCGCGCCGATGCCGAGGCCGACGACCAGGAAGCGGTAGCCGTTGCGGCCGGCCCCGCCGCCGAGGGCGAAGGCGAGCGAGGCGGCGGTGGCGGCGCCCACCAGGGCGGCGGCGGAGGGCAGCAGCTGGGTGGCGACGCCGGTGACGGAGGCGACGGCGAAGGCGGTGGCGCCCTCGTTGAAGCCGACGGTGTCCGGGGTGGCCAGCCGGTTCTGGGCGAGGGTCTGCATCAGGCAGCCCGCGACGCCGAGGGCCGCGCCGACGGCCAGGGCCGCCTCGGCGCGGGGCAGCCGCAGCTTCTCCACCAGCAGCACGTCGCGCGCGGTGCCGTCGCCGAAGGCGGCGCGCAGGGCGGTCACCGGGTTCAGGTTCGTCTCGCCGACGGCCAGGCAGACGGCGGTCACCGCGACCACGACGAGCAGCAGGGCGGTGCAGCCGAGCAGCGGCCGGACCGGGACGAGCACCGAGCGGCCGCCCAGGGCGAGCAGCCGGGTGCCGGGTGGGGTCGACGGCAGGGGCGCGGCCGAGTATGTGTCGGGGTTCGGGGCGTTCAGGGTGGGGGTCACAGCGCGGGCATTCTGTGCGAGCGGACGACGGCGACCAGGACGGGGGCGCCGCACAGGGCGGTCATCACGCCGAGCGGCATCTCGTACGGGCGGGCCACCAGTCGGGAGGCCACGTCGGCGAGCAGCACGACGGCCGGCCCGAGCAGGGCGGAGACCACGAGCAGTCGGCGCAGGTCGGGGCCGACCAGGGCCCGGGCGGCGAAGGGCACCACCAGGCCGACGAAGGAGACCGGCCCGGCGATCGCGGTGGCGGCGCCGACCAGCAGGGCGACGGCGGCCACCGCGAGGGCGCGGACCCGGCGGGGCTTGTGGCCGAGGCCGGTGGCGACGTCGTCGCCGAGGCTGAGCGCGGTCAGCGCCGGGCCGGAGAGCAGCGCCAGGACCAGGCCGAGCAGCAGCACCGGCAGCACGGCCAGCAGTTGGTCGGTGCCGCGGCCGGCGACCGAGCCGATGGTCCAGAACCGGATCTCGTCGGCGGCCCGGGCGTCGGACAGCAGCAGTACGGAGGAGCCGGCGTTCATCAGCCCGCTCAGCGCCGCTCCGGCCAGCACCAGCCGGACGGGGTCGTCGCCGGTGCCGCGCAGCCGGGCGGCGCCGAGCGCCAGCAGGCAGCCGGCGGCGGCGCCCAGCACGGCGACGTACGGGCCGACGCTCGCCGCGCCGGCGCCGAGCACGATCGCGATCACCACGGCGAAGGAGGCGCCGGTGCTGACCCCGAGCAGGCCGGGCTCGGCCAGCGGGTTGCGGGCGGCGGCCTGGAGCACGGTGCCGGCCACGCCGAGCGCGAGGCCGACCGCGAGGGCCACGGCGGTGCGCGGGGCGCGCAGGTGGAACACGGTGAACCGGGAGTCGGAGTCGCCGTCACCGAGCAGGGTGGCGAACGCCCGTGACGGCCCCACATCGCCCGCGCCGAGCAGCAGGCTCGCCAGTACGGCGAGCAGCAGGATCCCGCCGGCGGGCAGCAGTCCGCGCAGCAGGAGTGATCGGGTTGTCACACCGGGCCTCCCCCGTCAGGGCATTACGTATGGTTAGGCTAACCTCAGAAAAACGGTTCGTCCGTAAACTACCATTGCTCGGAGAACACCCATGCTTGGCACCCGCATTACCAAGACCCTGCTCGGCGCGGCCGTCGTCGGCGCCCTCTCCCTGGGCCTGACCGCGTGCGGCTCCTCCGGGTCCGACGGCTCCGCGGGTGACTCCGGCTCCTCGTCCACCGCCGCCGCGAAGGACGGCAAGCGCAGCATCGACACCGCCTTCGGCGCCGTGGAGGTCCCGGCCGAGGCCAAGCGGGTCGTCGCCCTCAACGACACCTCGCTGGACACCGCGCTCTCACTCGGCGTCACCCCGGTCGGCACCAGCTCCAGCCGCGGCGGCACCACCGCCCCCGCCTACCTGAAGGCCGACGCCATCCCGCTGGTGGCCACGGTCAAGGAGCCCAACATCGAGGCCATCCTCAAGGCCACGCCCGACCTCATCCTGGCCTCCTCGGGCATCGAGAAGTCCCAGTACGAGAAGCTCTCCGCGGTCGCCCCGACCATCGTCCCCAAGGCCGGCGACTGGCGCTCGGTGCTCGCCGTGTACGGCGACGCGCTCGGCCACAAGGACGACCTGACGGCCAAGCTGGACGCCCTGGACAAGCGCGCCGCCAAGGCCGGCGAGGGCAGGACCGGCAGCGCCGTGGTGATGCGCTGGATGCCCAACGGGCCGATCGTGATGAACACCACCAACATGCCCGGCGACCTGCTGAAGAAGGCCGGCGCCGGCACCATGCCGATCGCCGACGACCTGGGCGCCCAGCCCCACTCGGACCCGCTGTCCCTGGAGAACCTCAACAAGGCCGACGCCGACCGGGTGTTCGTCGCCACCCTGAACGCCGACGGCGAGAAGGCCCTGGAGACCGCCCGCAAGCAGGAGGCCTTCACCCGCCTCAAGGCGGTGGGCGCCAACCAGCTCATGGGCGTCGACGGCCAGGTGTGGAGCAGCAGCTCCGGCCCGATCGCGGCGGAGAAGGTCGTCGAGGACATCGAGAAGGCCTTCGGCGCGAAGTAGCCCCACCCGGCGGGGAATTCCCCCCCCCCCCCGAGATTTTCCGAAGGGATTCCGAAGGAGTTCCGAGGGAAGGGCCGCAGCCCCCCGGACAACCGTCCGGGGGGCTGCCGTCATGCCTCCAGGACCAGCCGCAGGAGTTCGCGCAGGGACTCCCGCTGCTCGGCGCCGAGCCGGGCCAGCGGGTCTCCGGTGAAGGGCATCCGGGCCCGCAGGTCGGCGGCGACCTCGCGCCCGGCGGCGGTGGCGGCGACCCGCTTCACGCGGCGGTCGGCGGGGTCGACGCTGCGCTCGACCAGACCGCGGGACTCCAGCCGGTCGATGATCACCGTCACGTTGGACGGCTCCGCGTGCAGCTTCTCGGCGATCCGGCGGGTCGGGACCGGCGCTTCGGCCGCGAGCAGCGCCTTGGCCTGCAGCGCGGTCAGCTCGTGGACCGCCGCGGCCGCCTCGGACTCCCGGCCGTAGCGGCGGTTGATGGCCGCGAAGAGTCCGACGATCTCCGGGGTGAGGTCATCCGATGGGTGGGGCATGACCACCAGGGTATCGAGGTGCTTGACAAAGTGAAATATCGGGCCACATAGTTATGGATCATATTGGTTATGAACCATAAGCATATGGAGTCCAGCGCGATGAGCAACAAGACCGTCCTGATCACCGGTACCTCCTCCGGCATCGGCCTGGCCACCGCCGTCGCCGCAGCCCGCGGCGGCTGGCACGTGATCGCCACCATGCGGAACACCGCGAAGGCCGGCGCGCTGCTGGCCGCCGCCGAGCAGGCCGGGGTCACCGTCGACGTCCGGGCGCTGGACGTCACCGACCCGGCCTCGGTCGAGGCCTGCCTGTCCGGCGTCGACCGGCTGGACGCCCTGGTCAACAACGCCGGCGCCGGCCACGTCGGCACCCTGGAGCAGGAGAGCGTCGACGACGTCCGCGCCGTCATGGAGGTCAACTTCTTCGGCGTACTGCACGTCACCAAGGCCGCCCTGCCCCTGCTGCGGGCGAGCAGGGGCCGGGTGCTGACCGTGACCAGCGTCGGCGGCGTGGTCGGCCAGCCCTTCAACGAGGCGTACTGCGCCGCCAAGTTCGCGGTGGAGGGCTTCATGGAGTCCCTCGCCCCGGTCGCGGCCACCGCCGGGGTGTCCGTCAGCGTGGTCGAGCCGGGCGCGGTGGCCAGCGAGTTCGTCAGCAACGTGGGCCTCACGGACGACGCCGCCGAGCAGGCCGGCCCGTACGCGCCGGCCCTGGCCAACTACCTGGACCGCACCCGCAACGCCTTCGCCAACGCGCAGACGGCCGAGGACGCGGCCGAGCGGATCCTCGGCCTGCTCGACGCCGAGCGCCCCGCCTTCCGGCTGCTCACCTCCGACGCCGCCCGGGCCTTCGCCGGGGTGAAGCTCAAGGACCTCGACGGCTCGGCCGTGCAGACGCTGACCGCCGGCTGGGTCAACCCGTGATCACCCGGGCCGCGGGGCCCACGAGGTGGAGGTAGCGGCCCGGGTCCGGGGGTGAGCGCCACGGGTCGCCGTGCCCACCCCGCCGCCGTACTGCTCCGTCAGCCGGCCAGTTCCTCGCGCAGCGTCCGGGCGGCGCCGACCAGGCTCTCCAGCGAGGCCCGGGTCTCCGGCCAGCCGCGGGTCTTCAGCCCGCAGTCCGGGTTGACCCAGAGCCGCTCCGCCGGGATCGCCGCCAGGCCGGCGCGCAGCAGGGAGACCGCCTCCGCGGTGCTGGGGACGCGCGGCGAGTGGATGTCCCACACGCCGGGGCCCACCTCGCGCGGGTAGCCCGCCTCGGCGAGTTCGCCGGCCACCTCCATGTGGGAGCGGGTGGCCTCCAGCGAGATGACGTCCGCGTCGAGGTCGTCGATCGCGGTCATGATCGCGCCGAACTCGGCGTAGCACATGTGGGTGTGGATCTGGGTGTCGGCCCGCACCCCGGAGGTGGCCAGCCGGAAGGCCTCGGTGGCCCAGTCCAGGTACGCCGGGCGGGCGGCGGCCCGCAGCGGGAGGGTCTCGCGCAGGGCCGGCTCGTCCACCTGCACCACGGCCGCGCCCGCCGCCTCCAGGTCACCGACCTCGTCGCGCAGGGCGAGGGCGACCTGGCGGGCGGTGTCGGCGAGCGGCTGGTCGTCGCGGACGAAGGACCAGGCGAGCATGGTGACCGGGCCGGTGAGCATGCCCTTGACCGGGCGGTCGGTCAGGCTCTGCGCGTAGCCGAACCAGTCGGTGGTCATCGGGTGCGGGCGGGAGATGTCCCCGGCCAGCACCGGCGGGCGTACGTACCGGGTGCCGTACGACTGGACCCAGCCGTGCCGGGTGGCGAGGTAGCCGGTGAGCTGCTCGGCGAAGTACTGGACCATGTCGTTGCGTTCGGGCTCGCCGTGCACCAGGACGTCCAGGCCGGCCTTCTCCTGGTAGGCGATGACCTCGCGGACCTCGGCCTCCATCCGCTCCCGGTAGGCGGTCGCGTCGATCCGACCCGCCGTCAGATCGGCGCGCGCGGTGCGTAGTTCGGTGGTCTGCGGGAAGGAGCCGATGGTGGTGGTCGGCAGCAGCGGCAGGCCGAGCCGGGCGCGCTGGGCCTCGGCCCGCCGCGGGTAGGGCTGGGCCCGGCGGGTGTCGTCGGCGGTGACGGCGGCGGCCCGGGCGCGCACCGCCGGGTCGTGGGTGATCGGGGAGTTGGCGCGGGAGGCGAGGTCGGCGCGGTTGGCGGCGAGCTCGGCGGTGATCGCGCCGGTGCCCTCGCGCAGGCCGCGGGCGAGCAGCGCCGCCTCGCCGGCCTTCTGCTTGGCGAAGGCCAGCCAGCGGGCGATCTGCGGGTCCAACTCCCGTTCGGCGGCGGCGTCGAGCGGGACGTGCAGCAGTGAGCAGGACGGTGCGACGTCGACGGTGCCGGCGAGCCCGAGCAGGGTCGCCAGGGTGGCCAGCGACTTCTCCAGGTCGTTGATCCAGATGTTGCGCCCGTCGATCACCCCGGCGACCAGCCGCTTGCCGGGCAGGCCGCCGACGGCGGCGAGGTCCTCCAGGTTGGCGGCGGCCGGGCCGGTGAAGTCCAGCGCCAGGCCCTCCACCGGGGCCTTGGCCAGCACCGACAGCGCCTCACCGAGCCGGTCGAAGTAGCTCGCGACCAGCAGCTTGGGCCGCTCGGTGAGGGCGCCGAGCTCGCGGTAGGCCCGGGCGGCGGCGTTCAGCTCGGCCGGGGTCCGGTCCTGGACCAGCGCGGGCTCGTCCAGCTGGACCCACTCGGCCCCCGCGGCCCTGAGCGCCGCGAGCAGCTCCGCGTAGACCGGCAGCAGCCGGTCCAGCAGGGTGATCGGCTGGAAGTCCTCGGCCACCCCGGGGGCCGGCTTGGCCAGCAGCAGGTAGGTCACCGGGCCGACCAGCACCGGACGGGCGGTGTGGCCGAGCGCGAGGGCCTCCTCGAACTCGCCGACCGCCTTGGCCGGGTTCGCGGCGAACACCGTGTCCGGCCCCAACTCCGGTACCAGGTAGTGGTAGTTGGTGTCGAACCACTTGGTCATCTCCAGCGGCGCGACGTCCTGGTTGCCGCGCGCCATCGCGAAGTACCCGTCCAGCGGGTCGGCGTCGACCGCCTCCCGGTGCCGCGGCGGGATCGCGCCGACCGCCACGCTGGCGTCCAGCACGTGGTCGTAGAACGAGAAGTCACCGGTCGGGACCTCCCCGACCCCCGCCTCGGCGAGCTGGGCCCAGTTGGTCCGGCGCAGGTCGGCCGCGGTCGACAGCAGCGCCTCGGCCGTGACCGCGCCCTTCCAGTAGCCCTCGATCGCCTTCTTCAGTTCACGGTTACGACCCTGCCGGGGGTAGCCGTACGCGGTGGCCACGGACGCCGCGGCTGCGGACTTCGCTGTCAAGGGACTCTCCTTCGCGAGCCTGAATCCTCAAGTGCACCGGTGGTGGCACGAGGACGCGAAGGGATGACGAACCGGACGGACACCCGCACCCGTGCACGGCTCCGCCTGGTATGGTCGCCGACCCGCCCACGAGGTCACCGGATGGCCGCACGCGAACGGTCGCGTACGGGCAGTGGCAGGTCTTCGGACTCGCGGGCACGCCCACCCGGCCGAAACCGGGACGGACACCTACTGGCCGTCGCTTCCCAGACCCGTCCCGGGTCCAGTGCGTATGACGGCGGTCGTTCCCACTCACCGCTGCGGGGCAGTCCCGGATTCCCACCGGGTTCCCTCTTGCGACACCCCGCCTGGCGGACGGGGCGAACCAGCTGCGTCGCCAGCTTAGGGGCAAAGCGTCGCCGTCGAGGCGGAAATCTCGAAAGCCGTCTGCATGGTGAGACGCCGCGGCTGCGGCGGCTACTCGACCGACTCGCGCTCCGGCCCGTTGCGGTCGGCGCGCTGCTCGTCGCGGGCGCCCTCCGAGACCAGCTCCGGTACCGGGTGCGGCCTGCCGTCCGAGTCGACCGCCACGAAGACCAGCTCCGCCGTCGCCACCCGGGTCACCGGCCCGGCGAGGTTCCACCGCTCCGAGGTCACCTCCACCGACACGTCCATCGAGGTCCGCCCGACGCGGCCGACCCGGGCGCGGACGGTGAGGAGGTCTCCCGCCCGGACGGGCGCGAGGAACGACATCCCCCGGACCGAGACCGTGACCGCGGGAACACCGGCGTGCCGACCCGCGGCGGCGGCAGCCGCGTCGTCGATCAGCTTCATCATCACGCCGCCGTGCACCGAACCGTAGAGGTTGGTGTCGTGGTCGCTCATAATGTGGGCGAGGGTGACCGCCGAGTCGGCCGGGGTGCGGGAGAGGACAGCGGGACTGGTCACAGCGACGGCCCGCCCGTCATGGCGCCGTGGAAATCGTGGTCGGCGTTCCGCTGCACGGAACTCTCCTTCGTGAGGTCGCGCACCTCGGGCACGCCGAGGAGCGGGCAGCCGTCCGTATACGGCCCACCCGCACCATCGGCCCGCCCTCGGGGTCGTGGTGGGCCGCGAGCCACCACGGCACGCGGGCAGCGGCAGGTCTTCGGACTCGTGGGCGCGCCCTCCCGGCCGAACCGGGACGGACACCCACCGGTCGTCGCTCCCCGGACCCGTTGCCGGGCCCGGCGCACAGGACGGCGGTCGTTGCCGCTCGCCGCTGCGGGCGGTCCCGGACTCCCGCCGGGTTCCCTCGTGACGACACCCCGCCCGGCGGGCGGGGCGAACCAGCTGCCCCGCCAGCTTACGTCCATCCGCGCAGCTCACAGCCACCGCCCACCGCTTCGGTCGGCCACGTACGGCCCCCGGGCCCGTACGCCGGGGCGGACGGCAGAATGTCCCCCATGCGGCACATCTTCGTCATCGGCATCGGTGCGGGCGACCCGGACCACCTCACCCTGCAAGCGGTCAAGGCGATCGGTCGTACCGACGTCTTCTTCATCCTCGACAAGAGCGAGGAACGGCAGGACCTGATCGCGCTGCGCCGCCGGATGCTGGCCGAGCACGGACGGCCCGGGCACCGCGTGGTCGAGGTGCCGGACGCCGAGCGGGACCGCACGACCCCGGCGCACGCGGCCGCCGTGGACGACTGGCGCGTCCGCCGCGCCGACCTGGTCGAGCAGCTGCTCGCCGAGCACCTCGGCCCGGGCGAGAGCGGCGCGTTCCTGGTCTGGGGCGACCCGGCCCTCTACGACAGCGTCATCGCCGTGGTGGACGACGTGTCCACCCGGGGCGGCGCGCCGTTCGAGTACCAGGTCGTCCCTGGCATCAGCAGCGTCTCCGCGCTCGCCGCCCGGCACCGCACCACGCTGACCAGGGTCGGCCGCCCGGTGCAGATCACCACCGGCCGCCGCCTGGCGGAGGGCTTCCCCGAGGGGGTGGACGACGTGGTGGTGATGCTCGACGGCCGGGCCGCCTTCACCGAGATCGACCCCGAGGGGCTGGAGATCCACTACGGCGCCTACCTCGGCACCCCCGACGAGGTGCTCGACTCCGGGCCGCTCGCCGAGGCGGCCCCGCGGATCCGTGAACTGCGCGAGCGGGCCCGGGAGCGCAAGGGCTGGATCATGGACACCTACCTGCTCCGGCGCTCGGACGGCTGACGGCACGCGAGGCGCGGCACGCGGCTGACGGCTCACCGCTGACCGATGACCGGGTCAGGAGGTGAGCCGGCCGCGGCCTCAGTCCAGCAGCTTCGCCAGTACCCGGTCGAGCGCGCGCAGGTCCTCCGGCGGCAGCCCGAGCAGCGCGTCCGGCGGGGTGCTGAGGATCGCGGTGGCGAGCGACGCCTTCGCCTCGCCCTCCTCGGTGAGGTGGACCAGCTTGGAGCGCCGGTCGGCCGGGTTGGTGATGCGTTCGGCGAGCCCCCGCCGCACCAGGTCGTCCACGATGACGGTGGTGTACGGCGGGTCGGCGGTCAGCCGCTCGGCCAGCTCCCGCAGGGTGATCGGGCCGGCGGCGAGCCGGCGCAGCGCCCTGACCCGGCTGAAGCTCATGCCCAGGGCGTCGGCGACGGTCTTGCGGCGGTCGTGGCGCTCCAGCACGAGCGCGTACATCCCCTGCCAGACCCGGGCCGCCGTGGCGGCGTCGGCCCCGCTCCCCTTGGGGTGCCCGCCGGTGTCAAGGCGCTCCATCAGGCGTCCACCGTCTCCTTCGTCTCCTCGGTTCCCTCGGCCGGCTCCTGCTCGGCGAGCCGTCGCGCCGCGCGCTCGGCCGTCGCCCGGGCCCAGCGGCCGGAAGTGAGCGTACCGGTGACCAGCACGGCCGCCCCGCAGCCGGCGATGATCCACCAGGCCGTCCGCGCGGCCCCGGTGAAGGCCGCCGGGTCCGCCAGGGCGGTCCCGGCCATCAGGGCGCCGGTCACCGCGACGCCCAGGGACTGGCCGACCTGCCGGCTGGTGGAGGCCACGGCCGCCGCCACCCCGGCCTGCGAGCGGGGCATCCCGGAGACGGCGGTGTTGGTGATGGGCGCGTTGACCAGGCCGAAGCCGGTGCCGAAGAGCAGGAAGGCGACGACCAGCAGCCCGGTCGGCAGGTGCTCGGAGTAGCCGACCGCCTGGAGCACGGCGCTCGCGGTGAGCGTCGTCCCGGCCAGCAGCAGCGGCGTGCGCGGCCCCCGGGTGGCCACCATCCGGCCGGACAGCGGCGCGGTGAGCAGCGACATGACGGCCATCGGCAGCATGAACAGCCCGGCGTGCAGCGGGTCGACACCCCGGACGTCCTGGAGGTACAGGGAGCTGAGGAACAGGAAGCCGCCGAGGCCGGCGAAGGCGGCGACCGCGATCACGGTGGCGCCGGAGAACGGTGCGGAGCGGAAGAACCGCAGGTCGATCAGCGGGTCGGTGCGCCGGGGTTCGTACCAGAGCAGGCCCAGCAGGGCGGCCAGCGCGGCCGCGGCGCAGCCGAGCACCAGGGGTGAGGTCCAGCCGCGCTCCGGCGACTCGATGATCGCGTAGGTGAGGGCGGCGAGCAGCACGATGACCAGCAGCTGGCCGATCGGGTCCACCCGGCGGGTGCGGGCCGCCCGCGACTCCGGCACGTAGCGGGTGGTGAGGAAGAGTGCGGCCAGGCCGATCGGGACGTTGATCCAGAAGATCGCCCGCCAGCCGGCCGACTCGACCAGCGCGCCGCCGATGATCGGCCCGGCGGCCATGCTGATGCCCACCACGGCGCTCCAGACGCCGATGGCGCGGGCGCGCTGCCGGGAGTCGGTGAAGGTGTTGCTGATGATCGACATGGCGACGGGGTTCAGCATCGAGCCGCCGACCGCCTGCAGCATCCGGGCGGCGATCAGCCAGCCGAGCCCGGGGGCGAGGCTGCACAGCAGGGAGGCCCCGGTGAACACCACCAGCCCGATCCGGAACACCCGGCGGCGGCCGATCCGGTCGGCGGTGGAGCCGGAGAGCATCAGCAGGCTCGCCAGTACCAGGGTGTAGGCGTCGATCGTCCATTGCAGTCCGGACACCGAGGTGTCCAGGTCGCGCCGGATGGCGGGCAGGGCCACGTTCAGGATGGTGTTGTCGAGGCTGACGATCAGCAGGCTCATGCAGCAGATGGCGAGCACGAGCCAGGGCCGCGGTCGAGCGGCATCGGGCATGACGAACGCTCCCTGATTATTTGTGTTGTTGTAATCATTGTGAGCATATAACTAAATCGGGCGACGGCTCCACCCCCGCCCCTTGCGGAGGCCCCCGGACGACGAAACGGCCGCGCCCCGCCGATCTCCTCGGCGGGGCGCGGCCGTTCAGGCGCGCGGGTCAGGCCTTCTTGACCACGCTGGACTTGAGCTGCATCGCACCGAAGCCCTCGATCCGGCAGTCGATGTCATGCCCGTCGACACCGTCCACCAGCCGGATGTTGCGCACCTTGGTGCCGGCCTTGATGCCGGAGACGCTGCCCTTGACCTTGAGCGCCTTGACCACCGTGACGGTGTCGCCGTCGTTCAGCACGTTGCCGACGGCGTCCTTGATCACACGCTCGCCGGCCGGCGCTCCGGCCTGGTCGCCACCGCCGGGCACCCACTCGTGGGCGCACTCGGGGCAGACCATGAGGGCGTTCATCTCATAGGTGTACTCGCTGGAGCACTGCGGGCACGGGGGGAGGTTGTCGCTCATGAGTTCAGATTATCCAGGGTGTTCGGGGGTGGCCTGCGGGACGGGTGAGGAGGTCAGCGGGGGTTCCGGCGCCGGTGGGCACCGGCACCGGCGGCCGCGCGGTCGCGGTCGGCGGGGGCCGTGCGGTCGTGGTCGGCGGCGGCCGACCGCTCGCGCAGGTGGGTGCGGGCGTGGGCGATGGCCTCGGGGGTCGTGGCGAAGACGTGCCCGTCGGCGCGCAGCCCGTCCAGCACGCCGAGGGCGTCCAGCGGGCGGTGGTGTTCGTCCCGCACGCCGGAGACCAGCACCAGGGTGCCGCGCCGTCGGAGCGCGGAGATGGCGTCGCCGAGGACGGTCGCGCCGCTGGCGTCGATCGCGCTGACCCGCGACATCCGCAGGATCGCGACCTCGACCTCGGCGGACTCGGTGAGTTCGAGCAGGAAGCGGTGGGCGGCCGCGAACAGCAGCGGCCCGTCGATCCGGTAGGCGACGATGTGCTCGGCGAGCAGCGCCCGCTCCTCCTCGCCGTGGTCGCCGCGGTCGGGCCGGGGCCCGGGCACCTCCCGTTCTGAGGCCTCGGGAGGCTCGGCGAGCAGCGGGACCTGTTCCACCCGGGCCGCCCGGGCGACGGCGGCGAGCGCCAGGGCGCCGGAGACCAGCACACCGACCACCACGGCGGTGACCAGGTCGAAGGCCAGGGTGGCGACGGCCGTCAGGGCCAGCACGGCGGCCTCGCCGCGCCCGGTGCGGGCCAGCGCCCGCAGCGAGCCGACCTCGACCATCCGGACGGCGGTGGCGATCAGCACCCCGGCCAGCGCCGCCAGCGGGATCCCCGCGACCAGCGGCGCGGCGGCGAAGACGATCACGGCGAGCACCCCGGCGTGCACCAGGGCGGCGAGCCGGGAGGCGGCACCCGACCGCACGTTGACGGCGGTACGGGCGATCGCGCCGGTCGCGGCGACGCCGCCGAACAGCGGGGCCGCCAGGTTCGCCAGCCCTTGGCCGAACAGCTCGCGGTCGCTGTCGTGCCGGCCCGACACGCTCATCGCGTCGGCGGCCGTCGCGGACATCAGGGACTCCAGCGCGGCCAGCGCGGCGACGGCGAACGCGGAGGGCAGCAGCGCGGGGACGGCGGAGAGGTCCACGAAGCCGAGCGAGGGCGCCGGCAGCCCGCCGGGCAGGTGGCCGATGGTGGCGACGGGCAGGCCGGCCAGTTCGGCGGTGACGGTCGCGGCGACGACGGCGATCAGCGAGAACGGCAGCGCGGGCCGCAGCCGTACGCCGACCAGCATCACGGCGGCGACGGCGAGCGCCACGCCGACGGAGGCCCAGTGGGGCGCGGCGGCGAAGTCGCGCACCGCCCGGGCCGCGACCACGGCCGGGTTGTCGCCCTCGGGCTTGCGCACCCCGAGCGCGCCGGGCACCTGCTGGAGGGCGATGACCCCGGCGATGCCGACGGTGAAGCCCTCCACCACGGGCACCGGCACGTACACCATCCAGCGCCCGGCCCGGACCAGGGCGAGGACCACCAGGAGCACCCCGGCGAGCAGGCCGACGGTCAGCACGCCGTCGGTGCCGTAGCGGGCGACGATCGGGACGAGGACCACGGTCATGGCGCCGGTCGGCCCGGACACCTGGAGGTCGGAGCCGCCGAAGACGGCGGCCAGCGCCCCGGCCACGACGGCGGTGGCCAGTCCGGCCTCGGCGCCGGCACCGGAGGAGATGCCGAAGCCCAGGGCCAGCGGCAGCGCCACGATCGCCACCGTGAGGCCGGCGAGCAGGTCCCTGCGCGGGGCGCGGCCCATGGTGGCGAGGATCGCCCGGGTGGGCAGGACGGCCCGCACCCGGTCGCCCACGACGGTGGCGAGACTCATTCCGCGCCCGCCTCCGACCGCCGGGCGGGCGGCCGCTGTTCGCCGATTGCCGCGCTCACGACCGCCCCTTCCTGCGTCCGACGGCGCCCGGACGCGCCTTCCACCGGTTCAACGGCACGACAGCATGTATGAACTTGAAGAATTTTTCAAATCACTTGTTTCGCATGTGATGGATTCCGACAGTAGTGGCGTCCTGCGGTCGATGGTGGTCACGGAAACGGCCGGCCCCGGTTGCCGGGGCGCTGCTCGCCCTGGCTTCCGGGGCCGGTCCGGCCGCCGGGTCCGGTCCGGTCTCCGGATCCGGCCCGGCGGCGGTGAGCCGCGCTACGGCGCGTAGGTGAACGCCACCGGGCCGCTGGTGCCGCCCGCCGTGGTCACCGTGACGTCCACCGGCCCCGGCTGGTCGGCCGCCGGTGCGGTGGCGGTGCACAGCCGCGGGCCGCAGGAGTGCCGGGTGGCGGGCCGGCCGCCGAAGGAGACCGTGCCGCCGGCCAGGTCGTCGCCGGTCACGATGACCGCGGTGCCGCCGCCGACCGGACCCGAGGGCGTGTTCAGGCCGGAGAGCGAGGGAGCCGGCGGGGGCGGCGGCGGGGCGCCGGTGTAGTCGAAGGCCGCCGGGGCCGTGACCTTCCCACCCGGTCCGACCACCGTGACGGCGACGCTGCCCGAGCCGCCGGGCGTGGTCACCGTGCAGGCGGTGTCGGTGCAGGTGCCGGGCGCCGGGACGCCGCCGACCAGCACCATCGCGCCCTCCATGCCGACGCCGGTGACGGTCACGGGGGTACCGCCCGCGCCCGGTCCCGTGGTGGCGCTGACGTCGTCGATCCGCGGCTGCGAGCCGATCAGCGGCGGCAGCAGGCCGATGCCGAGCAGGTAGGTGGAGACGTGCCCGGTCGGGATCGTGTCGTTGGCGTTGGCCACCCGCGCGGTGACCGCGCCGGTGACCGGTCCGGCCCCCTCAGCGACGACCGGGATCTTCATGAACTCCTCGGTCCCGGAGCGGCGGTTGCCGGACAGGACGGCCTCCAGGTGACGGCCGTCGGGCGAGACGGTCTCCGTGAAGGTGTAGTCGTTCGGCGTGGAGTAGAACATCGCGCCGCCGGTGGTCACGCCCGGCGGCAGGTCGACGGTGAAGTGGGTCGGCCCGGCGAGGTCCTCGGTGCCGAACGCGCGCCAGGACACCGAGAAGACGCCGTACCGGTTCTGCTCGGTGGGGTAGTTCCCGGCCTGGGTGAGGACCACCCGCTGGCTGATGACGGTGGCGGTGCGCGCTTCGCCCGGGAGGTCGGTCGCCCCCGCCGGAGTCGCGGCGGCGGTCAGGGACAGGGCTGCGGCAAAACCGGCTCCCGCCAGTCTGATGATCGTAGGCATACGGAAATCCTCCCGGGCGCCCGGC
Source organism: Kitasatospora sp. NPDC048298 (assembly GCF_043201465.1). Classification (NCBI taxonomy): domain Bacteria; kingdom Bacillati; phylum Actinomycetota; class Actinomycetes; order Kitasatosporales; family Streptomycetaceae; genus Kitasatospora; species Kitasatospora sp. NPDC048298. The sequence goes on along the minus strand of NZ_JBICYZ010000035.1, from coordinate 49,437 downwards.
AGTTCGGCGGCCGCTTTTCCGAATTGCCCGGAGCGGCACCGCATTTGGCGCGATCCCGCACCCACCCGCGCTCCCGGCCCTGCCGTCACCCGCCCTGCCGTCACCCGCCCAACGGCGCGGGCAGCGGCCGGGCATGCAGGACGTCCAGCCGGGAGACCGCCCTGGTCACCACCACGTACAGCCGGTGCAGACCGCGCGGCTCGGCCTCCACGATGGCGGCCGGCTCCAGCACCACCACGTGGTCGTACTCCAGCCCCTTCACCAGGGAGGCCGGCAGCACCGTCACCCGCGCCGTGGTGCCGACCTGTTCGGCCGCCCCGGTCGGGATGCCCGCGGCGAGCAGCGCCTCGGCGGTCCGCGCCGCCGCGCCGTCGGCCGCGATCACCGCGATCGAGCCCTCGCGCTCCAGCGCGGCCCGCACCGCCGCGACGGCCGCCGCGTCCAGGCCGCCGTCGGACACCCGCCGCACCGTCAGCTCACCGTCCCGGCGCAGCGACACGGCCGGCGGCACGTCCACGTCCAGCGCGCCCAGCAGGGTGTTGGCGAGCTCCGTCACGGCGGCGGGGACGCGGAAGCCGGTGGTCAGCGGCACCACCGCGGCCTGCGGCTTGCCCAGGTGGGCGAGCTGCTCGGACCAGCTGCGGGCGGCCCACGGGGCGGTCGCCTGGGCGAGGTCGCCGAGGACGGTCAGGGAGCCGAAGGCGCTCCTGCGGGCGATCGCCCGGCACTGCATCGGGGAGAGGTCCTGGGCCTCGTCCACCACGACGTGGCCGAAGCCGGCCGGGCGCTCGATCAGACCGGCCACCTCGTCCAGGAGCATCAGGTCGTGCTCGGACCACGCGGCGCTCCGCTCCGAACGCGGCGGCCGGCGCCACAGGATCGCCACCTGCTCCCCGGGGCCGAGCACCCCGTCGGCGGCCTCGGCCAGCACCGCCGGGTCGCCCAGCAGGGCGGCGACCACGGTCTCCGGCCGCAGCCGGGGCCAGGCGGTCTCCAGGAAGGCCGCGACCGGCTTGCAGCGGCCGACCTTCCGCGTCCAGGCGCCGGACCGCACGCCCGTCCGGCGCTCGGCCTGGTCCTGGAGCATCGCCACCACCCGGGTGCGCAGGCTCTCCCGGCCGACGGCGTACGGCGGCGCCTGCTCGCGCAGTTCGGCGACGGCCCGGTCGAGCTGCTCCGGGGGCACCCGCCACCGGTAGGAGCCGTCCGGGACGACCAGCGGCTCCGCGGCCGCCGCCCGGATCCGGCCGTACAGCGCCCGGCGCAGCACCGTCGCCATCCGCCCGTCCTGTTTGACGGCGGCGGCCCGCTCGTCGTCCACCGAGGTGACCGGCCGGGTGGCGACCAGGTCCTCCACGGTGCACTGGCCCACGTCGATCTCGCCGAGCGCGGGGAGCACCTCGGCGATGTAGCGCAGGAAGGTCCGGTTGGGGCCGATGACCAGCAGGCCGCCGCGCTGGATCCGCTGCGGGAAGGTGTAGAGCAGGTACGCGGCGCGGTGCAGCCCGACGGCGGTCTTGCCGCTGCCGGGCGCGCCCTGCACGCACACCGACTCGCCCAGGCCGCCCCGCACCAGCGCGTCCTGCTCGGGCTGGATGGTGGCGACGATGTCCCGCATCGGGCCGGTGCGGGGCCGTTCGATCTCGGTGGCCAGGATGCCGTCCGCGCCGCCCTCCCGGATCCCCGGCGCACCGCCGTCCGCCGAGCCGACTCCGCCGGGCCCGCCGGGCCCGCCGAGGGGTTCGTCCTCCAGCCCGGTCAGCTCCTCCGGCGCGCCCAGGCTCCAGGGCGCCCAGCCGAACCGGCGGCGCCGCGCGAGCCCGAGCGGGGTGTGGGCGCTCGCCTGGTAGAACGCCCGGGAGACCGGGGCCCGCCAGTCGACCACCAACGGCGGCACCGTCGGGTCCTCGGAGATCCTCCGACGGCCGACGTAGTAGCGCTGCCGCCGGTGGTCCCCGGCCTCCGCGGTGTCGGCGAAGTCCAGGCGGCCGAAGAACGACGGGCTCTGCGGCAGCTCCTTCATCCGCTTGGCGCGGGTGCGCAGGTACCGGCCGAGCGCCTCCGCGCTGGCGCCGTCGCCGGAGACGTCCTCCGCGGCGACGACCTGGAAGTCCGCGTCCTCGACCTGCCGGGCCGTCGCCTCCCGGCAGACCTCGACGTAGGCCCGCTCCCGTTCCAGTTCGCCGCCGAGGTTCCCGGTTTCCGAGGTCATCGTTCGCGTCCCTTCCTGCACCACGGGCCCATCCGCCGCTCGACGTCCAGCATAACTTAACCAAGTAAAGATACTGACTTGGTCACTGGACGGGAGCGGGTCCGGCCCTGACACCTCAGGACACCAGGGGCGCCTCCTCCAGCTCGGTCAGCGTCACCGTGCACAGACCGCCGCGCTCGACCCGGACGTCCGTGACCTCCAGCTGCGTGCCGGGCAGCAGGATGAACTCCTCCTCGCCGGTGAACGCCGAGAAGTTCTGGATGCCGGCGGCCCGCACCGGGCGCACCTCGAAGAGCGTCCGCTTGCCCCGGCTCCCCAGGAAGGACTGCGCCACCCCGAGCTTGGAGGTGCAGGAGGACACGCCCCACCACGTCACCGTCTTCCCGAGCGGGTACTGCCGCCGCAGGTCCAGCGACACCCCTCGCCACAGTGGCGCCGTCCGGACGGGCAGCCGCGACACCGCCGCGAACAGCAGCCGCAGGTACGGCAGGTACGGCACCAGCCGGCCGCGGTCCGGCGAGCGCAGCACCGCGTTGATCTCCCGGTAGAACGCGGACTCGCAGGTGTAGAGGTAGAGCGCGGCGATCTCGTCGGCGGACAGGCCGGCGACCCCCTCGTCCGCCCGCCGCTTGCCGAAGTCGTGCGACAGCGAGACGTGCCGGTCCAGGCCGCGCAGCAGCTCGGCGACCGGCGACACCGCCTCCCGGAAGCCCGCCGGCGGAGCGTCGAACACCCCGGTGATGGCGGGCAGGACGAGGCCCTCGTCCTTCACTCCGGCGAGCCGGTCCAGGTAGAGCTGGTGCAGCTCCATGGTGGAGGCGATGAAGGCGCCCATCCGCTCGGCGACCCCGTCGTCCGCCCCGCCGCCCTGCGCCGCCGCGGCGTTCCACCCGGTGCTGGGCAGCCAGTCGACCTCGTCGGCGCCGAGCGAGGCGAGCGCGGCGTTCACCGTGGCGAAGTGCTCGCCGTCGCAGAAGATGTCGCCCTGGGCCGCCGGGTTGGCGTGGTCGATGTGCCGGACCTCGACCTCGGGGTACTTCTCCTGCAGCCGCAGCACGACGTTCTTCAGGCTGCGCGCGTGCGCGCCCCACCAGGCGAAGACCACGTAGCGGTCCTCCTCGGCGGCCTGCTGCTTGGCACGGAGGATCTCCTCCACGATCCGCTCGGCGACCGGCCGCCAGAACGCGGTGTGCTGGTCCGGCCCCATCGCGCCGTCGCTGCTCGCGGTGAGCGCCGCGTTCAGCAGCAGCACGCCCTGGGTGAGCATGGCCTGGAACCACTCCGGCGGCTGGACCGTCTCCCGCTTCTTCAGCAGCGCCCGTATGTCGGCGATCGGCGTCTTCTTGGGAATGCCGTACTTCCACATCGCCGCGGCCTTGATGAGGCAGCGGATGCTGATCACCCGGCCGAACTGGCTGTCCTTCCAGTCGTGGAAGGTGTTGTCGAACATCGCGATGCCGGTGGCGCTCTCCGGCCTCGGGTACGGGTTCTGGCCGAAGACGACGACCTTCCACTTGTGCGGCGCGTGCGGCTTGAGCGCCTGGAAGGTCAGCTCGCGGACCGGGACGACCTCCGGACCGCGACCGGGGCCGATGAACGAGGCCGCGCCCGGCTGCGCCTCGATGACCGGCTTCAGCAGCGGCAGCCACGGCTCGCCGCCGCCGGTGAAGAGCTCCGCGAGGGCGAGCGGGTCGTTCGGGTCGGGCTGGGTGGCGGGGGTGTCGACGGCGCTCATGGTGGTGCGACTCCGGCTGGTCGGGACCGTACGAATGACAGACGAACGGCAGGTGATGGCCCGTCAGCTTCCCTGGCGGACAGCACAGTCCTACCAGCAGGGTCTGACAATCCCGGCCGCCCCGACCGGCCCACCGGCCGGCCCCCGACCGGCGCGGACGGGACCGGACGGATTGTCAGTCCCGGGCGCTAGCGTCGTCGGTGTCATCAAGGAACCGGCCCGCAGGCCACACCCGACCGACAGGAGCCCCGCATGGCCACCGACCGCACCCAGTCGCCGCTCAAGGTGGTGCTGACCGACCTCAACGCGTCGGTCGTGGAGTCCTGGCGGGCGGCCTTCGCCGACGTCCCCGGGGTCGAGATCCGGCACGCCTCCATCCTCACCGCGAAGGTCGACGCCTGGGTCAGCCCCACCAACTCCCAAGGCCGGATGGACGGCGGGACGGACGCGGCGATCAAGCGCCACCTCGGCGCGGGCATCCAGCTGCGGGTCCAGAAGGCGATCCGCGAGCGGTACGCCGGCCACCTCCCGGTCGGCAGCGCGGTCTGCGTCCCGTCCGGCGCCGTCAACCCCGGGTTCCTGATCTCGGCCCCGACGATGCAGGCCTCCTCGCAGAACGTCAGCGAGACGTTGAACGTGGCCCTGGCCTGCGCCGCCGCCTTCCAGGCCGTCCACCGGCAGAACCGGCTGCGGCCGGGCTCCATCCGCTCCGTCGCCCTGGTCGGCATGGGCGCCCAGACCGGCAAGGTGCCGCCCCGGGTCTGCGCCAATCTGATGTGGTCCGGCCACACCCTCTTCAACGACCACCACTTCGAGGACGACGACGACCTGCGCGCCACCGTCCTCGCCCAGCTGGACGACCTCGAGCAGGCGCCCGTCACCGAGCGGGTGCGCATATCGCCTCCCGCGCGCCGGAGTTCGACCGCCCGGCGGGCCTGACGTCACCCCGGCCGGCCGCGGGCCCCGGGTCCGCCGCCCGACGGCCCACGACCCGACGACACTCCGTCAGCCCGCCGTGAGCGCGAGCCGGATCCACCGCTCGGACTCCGCGACCGCCACCCCCACGTCGAAGGCCGCCGGGGCGGCCGCGGCCTGCACCACCAGCCCCTTCAGCAGCCCGACGAAGGCCAGTGCGAAGGCCCCCGGGTCCACCACGGGGCTCAGCTCCCCGTCCCGCTGCCCCTGTCCGACCACCTCGGCCGTCCACGCCCGGGTCCTGGCGTCCAGCTCGGCCACCGCGGCGGTCAGCTCCGAGGCCCCGGCGAGCGCCTCGGCCCCCAGCACCACGAAGGCCCGGCCCAGGTCGGTCGGATTGCGCACGCCCTCCAGGCAGCCGCGCGCGAATCCGCACAGCTCGTCCACCGCCCCCGCCCCGCTTCGCTCCGGCGCGGCCGCCGCCACCGCCTCGGCCAGCGCCGCCTCCTGGAGCCGGGCGAGCAGCGCGGCCTTGGAGCCGAAGTAGTGGGTGGCCAGCCCACGACTGAAGCCCGCCTCCTCCCCCACCCTGGCGAGCGTGACCCCGGTGCTGCCGTGCTCGGCGATCAGTCGGGCGGCGGCGGCGATCAGCGCGGACTCGGCCCGGGCCCGCCGTTCGGCCTGGGTGCGGCGGGCCGGCGCCTCCCGAAGCGTCCCGGTCCGGCCGCTTCCGTCCTCATCGTGCGTAGACATAACACCATGCTAGTGTGAACTTGCTTGTCGGATAACAAGTAACTTCCGGGGTGGCGGGCACTCCCCCGATCCGCCGCCCCCGCGAGAAGGGAAGTCCCGATGACCGCCACGATGCTCGCCGGCCGGCTCGACGTCGCGAAGGGCGCCTTCGCCGTGGAGGAGGTCCCCGTCCCGGTCCCGGGTCCGGGCGAGGTGCTGATCAAGGTGGAGGCCGCCGGCGTCTGCCTCTCGGACGTCCACCTGATCGAGGGCATGCTCAAGCCGCTCTACCTCAAGGGCGACAAGGTCACCCTCGGCCACGAGGTCGCGGGCACCGTGCACGCCCTCGGCGAGGGCGTGACGACCGCGGCCGTCGGCGACCGGGTGCTGCTGCAGGCCGGCGAGACCCGCGACGGCGCCGTGCACACCCGCGGCGTGGACTACGACGGCGGCTGGGCCGAGTACGCGCTCGCCACCGCCACCACCCTGGTGCCGATCCCGGACGAACTCCCCTTCGAGCAGGCCTGCTTCATCCCCGACGCGGTCTCCACCCCCTGGGCCGCCATCACCACCACCGGCGCCGTGCGCCCGGCCGAGGCGGTCGGCGTCTGGGGCGTCGGCGGGCTGGGCGCCCACGGCGTGCAGCTGCTGCGGTCCATCGGCGCCTTCCCGATCGTCGCCGTCGACCCGCTGCCGGCCGCCCGCGAACGCGCCCTGGCCTTCGGCGCCGACGCCGCCCTCGACCCGGCCGACCCCGGGTTCGCCGGACTGCTCCGCGAGGCCACCGGCGGCCGCCCGCTGACCGCCGCCTTCGACTTCGCCGGGGTCGCCCCGGTGCGCGAGCAGGCCATGGCCACCCTCGGCGAGCACGGCCGCCTGGTGCTGGTCGGCCTCACCGACAAGCCGCTGACCGTCACCAACGGCACCCGGGTCAGCTACCTGCGCCAGCAGATCCGCGGCCACTACGGCTCGGACGGCCAGGACGTCGTCGACCTGGTCAACCTGGTCCGCGGCGGCCGGCTGGAGTTCTCCCGCTCGGTGAGCGGCACCTTCCCGCTGGCCGAGGCCGCCCGCGCGGTCGAGGCGCTGGAGCGCAAGGAGGGCAACCCGATCCGCCTGGTGCTCAAGCCCTGACCCTGACGCAAGCCCTGCCCCGGCGCGCCACCGACCCGGCGCCGCACCTCCGGACTGAGCCCGGCAGGTGCGGCGCCGCCTTCTTCCCGCGGCTACCGCACCTCCGTGACCCGCAGCGCCGGGCGCACCGCCTCGGTCGCCGCCTCGACGACCGAATCGCGGTACAACGCGGCCCGGAAGACCCCGTACAGACTCGCCGTCACCGTCACGGCCGCGCCCAGGCACAGCGCCGCCCCGGCCGTCAGCAGCGCCCCGAGTCCCCGGTCCCTCACGGTGAGCCCCATGCCGAAGGCCACCAGGCACGGCACCAGCGCCACCTGGACGGGCATCGTCATCCGGCTCGACCCCCGGACGAACCTCCCGCGGTCCCGCCGGTAGGCCGCCCGCGAGTTCCGCCGCGCCTCCCGCATCCCCGCCCCGTCGAGCACGAGCGCCGGCAGCACCAGGTAGTTCGCCGACGACCACCCCATCCCCACCAGCAGCAGCGCCCCGACGACCCCCAGGGCCCCGACCGGCATCCAGCCCGCGATCGCCGGCAACCGCCGCGCCGCCCGGGTCCAGCAGGAACCGATCCCCGCCGGCCGCCCGCACAGCGCGTCGTCCGCCGCGAGGAGCGTCACGGCGCTGCCGAAAGTGGCGGCCGCGGCGATCACCACCGCCCCCGCCGCTCCCAGCGCCACGCTCCCGCCGGTCCATAGCTCCGCCCGGACCAGCCCCCACACCAGCCCGCCCACCACCGCGGTCGCGATCCCGGGCAGCAGCACCAGCTCCTTGCGCCGCCACACCACCCGCGCCAATGCCCGCACGGACCCACTCTCGCCCAACGCCCCGCCCTGCTTCCCACGTCAACGAAGCGGCCAGGCTACTGCCCGGCGGCAGCCCGATCCCGACCCGGGTCGCACGCCCCGCGGACCACCGCACCCCTCAACTTCGCCTCCCCGCACCGGAAATGGCATGCACGCCACTAGCCAACCGGCCAGTAGCGCCCCTACCGTCGACTGTTCCGTGAGACTTCGACGGAGGAGTCCGCCTTGCGTTCACGCCAACGCCAACGCCCCCACGCCCGCTCCCTCCGACTCCCGGCCGCCGCCCTCGCCTCGGCCCTGCTCGTCACCGCCGCCCTGACCACCACCCCCACCGCCACCGCCGCACCCACCTCCGCGACGACGGCCGCCGCCAACGACTACTGCGGCGGCCGCTGCTCCGACATCCTGCCGCCCGGCGAGAACGGCAACGCCACCCTCGCCGACATCCTGCTCAACCGGGCCTTCGGCACCCGCCCCGCGCACACCGACGACCAGCTCGGTCCGTACGCCGCCCTGGCCTCCGGCTACCCCGGCCTGACCGAGGCCAAGCTGCGCGACTTCTTCAACGACGCCTCCTTCGGCGTCCCCGCCGACCAGGTGGCCAGTTCCACCAGTCCGCGACCGGACGTCACCATCGTGCGCGACAAGGCCACCGGCGTCCCGCACATCACCGGCACCACCCGCTACGGCACCGAGTTCGGCGCGGGCTACGCCGCCGCCCAGGACCGGCTCTGGGTGATGGACCTCTTCCGGCACGTCGGCCGCGGCCAGCTGTCCGGCTTCGCGGGCGGCGCCGCCGCCAACCGCCAACTGGAGCAGACCTTCTGGCAGGCCGCGCCGTACACCGAGGCGGAGCTCCAGCAGCAGATCGACGCCATCGCCGCCCGCGGCGGCCGGGCCACCCAGGCGCTCACCGACGCCAACGCCTACCTCGACGGCATCAACCAGTACGCCAAGGAGTCCTACAACGCCCGCACCTTCCCGGGCGAGTACGACCTCACCGGGCACATCGACCCGATCACCAACGCCGGTTCGATCGAGCCCTTCAAGCTGACCGACCTGGTCGCCCTCGCCTCCGTGGTCGGCGCGCTGTTCGGCTCCGGCGGCGGGGGCGAACTGGCCTCCGCCCAGGTCAAGTCGGCTGCCGAGGCCCGCTACGGCAAGGACGCCGGGGACGCGGTCTGGAAGTCACTGCGCGAGGCGGACGACCCGGAGGCCGTCCAGACCCTGCACGACGGCCAGAGCTTCCCGTACGCGACCGTCCCGGACCAGCCGCAGGGCGCGGCACTGCCCGACCCCGGCTCGGTGGTGCCCGAGCGGGTGGTCTACGACGCCACCGGATCCGCGAACTCGCTCACCACCAGGGCGAACGGCGTCCTGCCCGGGAACCTGCTGACCGCCAAGCACGGCATGTCCAACGCCCTGCTGGTCTCCGGCGCCCGCACCGACGACGGCCACCCGGTGGCCGTGTTCGGCCCCCAGACCGGCTACTTCGCCCCGCAGCTGCTGATGCTGGAGGAGATCCAGGGCCCCGGGATCAGCGCCCGCGGCGCCGCCTTCGCCGGCCTGAGCTTCTACGTCCAGCTCGGCCGCGGCCAGGACTACGCCTGGAGCGCGACCTCCGCCGGGCAGGACATCACCGACACCTACGCCGTCCCGCTCTGCACCACCGACGGCTCGCCGGTCACCACCGCCGCCAACTCCTACCTCTGGCACGGCCAGTGCCTGCCCTTCGACCGGCTGGAACGCAAGAACGCCTGGAACCCGACGACCGCCGACTCCACCCCCGCCGGCTCCTACACCCTGGTGATGTACCGCTCCAGGTACGGCCTGGTGAGCGCCCGCGGCACGGTCGGCGGCGCACCCGTCGCCTTCACCTCGCTGCGCTCCACCTACCGGCACGAGGCCGACTCCATCATCGGCTTCCAGGAGCTGAACGACCCCGCCGCGGTGCGCGACGCCGCGGGCTTCCAGCAGGCGGCGCAGGACATCAACTACACCTTCAACTGGTTCTACGCCGACTCGCGGGACATCGCCTACTACAACTCCGGCAGCAACCCGGTCCGCGCCCCCGGGGTGGACCCGGGACTCCCCGTCCAGGCCCAACCGGCCTACGAGTGGGCCGACTTCGACCCCGCCGCCAACACCGCCCGGTACACCCCGGCGGCCGAGCACCCGCAGTCCGTCAACCAGGACTACTACATCTCCTGGAACAACAAGCAGGCGAACGGCTACACCTCGGCCGGCTTCGGCAACGGCTCGGTGCACCGCGGCAACCTGCTGGACGACCGGGTCAAGTCCCTGCTCGGCAACGGCGGCAAGGCGAGCCGGGTCTCGCTCACCCAGGCCATGGAGAGCGCCGCCCTGGCCGACCTGCGGGCCGAGGACGTGCTGCCCGACCTGATCCGCGTGCTGCGCGGCGCGCCCGTCACCGACCAGGCCGCCCTCACCGCCCTGCAGCAGCTGGAGGCCTGGCTCGCCAACGGCGCCCAGCGGAAGGAGACTTCACCGGGCAGCCACAGCTACGCGGACGCCACCGCGATCCGGGTGATGGACGCCTGGTGGCCGCTGGTCGCCGACGGCGTCATGCGACCGGGCCTCGGCGACCCGCTGTTCGGCGCACTGACCGGCGCCCTCCAGATCAACGAGTCCCCCTCGGGCGGCCAGACCGGCGCCGCCGGCGGCCCGGTGAGCGCCAACGAGGCCATTCCGCACAAGGGTTCGGCCTTCCAGTACGGCTGGTGGAGCTACCTGGACAAGGACCTGCGCGCCGTCCTCGGCGACCGGGTGTCCGGCCCGCTCGCCCGCCCGTTCTGCGGCGGGGGCGACCTCGCGGCCTGCCGGACCGTCCTGCTGAACACCCTGAAGCAGGCCGCCGCCCGGACCGCCGCCCAGGTCTACCCGGGCGACGCGGACTGCGCGGCCGGCGACCAGTGGTGCGCCGACACGATCATCCAGCGCCCGCTGGGCGGCGTGACGGACGCCAAGACCACCTGGCAGAACCGCCCCACCTACCAGCAGGTGGTGCAGTTCCCCAGCCACCGCTGAACCGCCGCGGCCGGTGCCCCGCTCCGGGGCATCGGCCACCGGTCACTCCGGTCCGCCCACCCGCTTCTCGATCGTCGCCGTGTCCTCCCGCAAGTACCTGGGATGGTCCCGCAACCGGTCGACCACCCGGACATAGGCCTTGCGGCTGTCGCCCGTGGTCATCCGGTCCGAGGCGGCGGCGATCAGATCGACGGCGGCCTCCATCAACCCGGCGACCGCCCCCATCAGCGCCGCCTCCTCCTTCTCCGGCACCTTCTCCCGGCTGCTGTCCCGCGCCTTCGGCAGCGCGTTCTCCCTCAGCTGCCGCCGCGCCTCCTCGACCGCGTCGACGATCGCCCGTATCCCGCTGTCCATCCAGGCCCCCTCGCCCTTCCGCCCTCCGACGTACCCCGCGAGCCTTCCCACCCCGTCCCCCGCTTAGGCCCAGCCCGGCGCGCGGGCCGCCGGAACTGCCCCTAGCGTGGTCCGGGGACCGCCCCGACCACCCCCGAGCCGAGACCCGGGCTCCGCACCAGGAGGCATGCCGACCATGACCACCCCCCTCTCCGAGCTCACCGGCGACTACGTCCTCGACCCCACCCACACCCGGATCGGCTTCGTCGCCCGGCACGCCATGGTGACCAAGGTCCGCGGCGCGTTCCACCAGTTCGAGGGCACGGCCCACCTCGACGGGAAGGAGCCGTCCCGCTCCTCCGTCCAGGTGGTGATCAAGACCGAGAGCATCGACACCGGCGTGGAGCAGCGCGACCAGCACCTGCGCACCAACGACTTCCTGGACGCGCCGACCTACCCCGACATCACCTTCCGCTCCACCGCGGTCGAGGCCCGCTCCGACAGCGACTACCGGGTCACCGGCGACCTCACCATCAAGGACACCACCCGCCCGGTCACCATCGACTTCGAGTACACCGGCAACGCCGTCGACCCGTACGGCAACCTCCGGGTGGGCCTGGAGGGCTCGGTCACCATCAGCCGCAAGGACTACGGCGTCACCTGGAACGCGGCCCTGGAGGGCGGCGGCGTCCTGGTCGGTGACAAGGTCGTCCTGGAGTTCGACATCTCGGCGATCCGCCAGGGCGCCTGAACCACCGAACCGCGCACCATCGAACCGCGGAACCGCCGGACCGCACCACGGCCGCCCGGCTAGTCTCCTGGCATGCCGACAGAAGACTCCCTCGCGACCGGCCAGCGTTCCCTCGGCGACCCCGCCCTCGACTACCCGCTCTGGCCCCCGCTCACCGCCGGCTGTCCGCGCACCGGCACCAAGGACGTCTCCTACCCCGTCGAGGTCGACTACGCCTACGAGAAGGCCGACCCCGCCGCCCTGTTCGACACCGCCCCGCCGAACAGCGCCCCGCCGAACAGCGCCCCGACGAACGGCACCCCGGCGCGCCGCGGCCTGGAGCGCTGGGCCCCGCTGCTGCCACCGCTGCTCGCCCCGGGCCTGGGCGAGGGCTCCACCCCGCTGGTGGAGCTCGAACCCGGGGTGTACGTCAAGGACGAGTCCCGCAACCCCACCTGGAGCCACAAGGACCGGCTGAACCGCTGCACCACCAGCGCTGCCGTGGGCGTCGGCGCGCCGGGCATCGCGGTCGCCTCCTCCGGCAACCACGGCGCCTCGGCGGCCGCCTACGCCGCCCGCGCCGGACTGCCCTGCGTGGTGTTCACCGGCCCGGACCTGCCGCCGAACGTCGACGCCTTCCTCAACGCGTACGGCGCGGTGGTGCTCCCGGTGCCGTGGGAGGCCCGCTGGCCGCTGCTGCGCCAGACGGTCGAGCGGCTGGGCCTGCACCCGGTCAGCAACCTGACCACCACCCACACCGGTCACGCGTACGGGCCCGAGGGCTACAAGACGGTGGCCTACGAGATCTTCCAGGATGTCGGCGTGCCGAGCGCGGTGTTCGTCCCGACCGGCTACGGCGAGCTGCTGTTCGGCGTCTGGAAGGGCTTCGCCGAGCTGCGGCGGCTGGGCCTGACCGACCGGGTGCCGCGCGTCCACTCCTGCGAGACGGCGGCCTCCGGGCCGCTGGCCCGGGCGATCGCCGAGGGCCTGCCGGCCGCCCATGTGACGGTCGGTCCGAGCGCCGCGTACTCGATCACCTCCCCGGTCAGCGGCTACCGGGGAGTGCTCGCCGTCCGGGCGAGCGGCGGCCGGGCGCTGACCCTCGACGACGCGCAACTCACCGCAGCCCAGGGGGAGTTGACCAGGGCCGGACTGTGGACCGAGCTGTCCTCGGCCGCCGGCCTGGCCGGGCTGCGCAGCCTCGGCGCACCGGACCTCTCCGAGGGCCCGGTGGTCTGCGTGTCGACCTCCAGCGGCTTCAAGGACCTGGGCGTCGGCACCCACCGCACCGAGCCGGTCGCCCCCGACTGGGACGCGGTCGGCCGCCGTCTGCGCGCGGCCGGCCTCACCGGCTGAGGCCCGGCCCTCCACCGCCGCGAGGCCTGCTGTTCGTCCGCCCGCCCACACTCGTAGGGTCGCCGTAGGGTCGGTGTTCGCCGAACGCCACCAGGCTTGCACCCTCCGTCAACTCCCCCCCACCTGCCGAAGGGTAGCCACCGTGTCGCGTTCCCTCCGCCGTCTGCTGCCGCTCGCCGTCGCCGTCGCGGCGGTGCCCGTGCTCGCCCTGCCCGCCCTCCCGGCCGGCGCGGTCACGTACGGCACCCCGACGATCACCTTCTCGGCCGGGTACCTGTCCGGCGCGGTCGGCGCCACCGGCGACCCGACCGTGACGGTGACGGTCGCCCAGTCCGGCGCCTCCGCCTCGGCACTGACCGTCGCCGCCTCCGCCACCACCCGCAGCGCCGTGGCCCGCACCGGAGACGTCACGGTGAGCGGCACCGGCGGCACCCGCACCCTGGCGGTGGCCGCCCAGGGCATCGGCTACGCCGACCTCACCATCAAGGTCACCGGCCTCGGCGGCAAGAGCGCCACCCGCACCCTGCACTACGCCGCCTCCCCCGCCGTCCAGTTCTCCGCCACCAGCCGCTACCTGACCGGCTCCAGCGACGCCTCGGCCGCCGTGGACGCGGGCGGCGGCTACCTCGTGGTCGGCGACGACGAGTCCAACACCCTGCGCCTGTACGACCGCGACAACTCCGGTGCGCCGATCCGCACCTGGGACTTCAGCTCGGCCCTCGGCGTCTCCAAGGAGATCGACATCGAGGCCGCCACCCGGGTCGGCAACACCATCTACTGGACGGGCTCGCTCGGCAACAACAAGGACGGCGTGGTCAAGCCCGACCGGCACACCGTCTTCGCCACCACCATCACCGGCTCCGGCGCCGACACCCAGCTCTCCCTGGCCGGTTCGTACCACGGCCTGCGCGACGACCTGATCACCTGGGACAACGCCCACGGCAAGCGCTACGGCTTCGCGGCCGGCGCCGCCGACGGCCAGGTGCCCAAGCAGATCGACGGGTTCAACGTCGAGGGCCTGGAGTTCGCCCCCGGCAGCACCAGCACCGCCTACGTCGGCTTCCGCGCGCCGCTCACCCCGGCCGTCACCGGCGGCCGGGCGCTGCTCGTCCCGGTCACCAACCTCCCGTCCCTGCTGAACGGTTCGGCCGCGCACGCGACCTTCGGCGACGCGATCGAGCTGGACCTCGGCGGGCTGTCCGTCCGCGACATCCGCCGCAACGACCTCGGCCAGTACCTGATCGCGGCCGGCTCCTGGGCCGCCGAGGACAACTCCGCCCCGTACGCGCTCTACCGCTGGAACGGGCAGCCGGGCTCGCAGCCGACCAAGCTGATCGACCTGCCGACCAGCGACTACGGCGCCTGGGAGGCGATCGCGGACGTGCCGGACCTGGACGCCCCGGGCGCCCGCGCCCAGCTGATCACCGACGACGGCTCCGCCGACCTCTACGGCGACGCCACCGCCGCCAAGGACCTCACCCACCCCGAGTGGAAGAAGTCCCGCAGCACCTGGTTCACCCTGAACTGACCACGTGCCAGGGCCCTTCGGCGGATCCGCCGAAGGGCCCGAACGCGCGTCCGCTCCGCTCAGAGCTCGACCAGCACCTTCCCCCGGTTGGCCGAACGGTCGAGGTAGAGGCCGCGGTAGGCCCCCGGGATGCTGTCGAACCCCTGGTGCACGGTCTGCCGGTACGTCAGCCGACCGCTGCGGACCAGCGGCCCGAGGTCCCGCCGCAGCGCGGCCCAGTTCTCCTCGGTGAACCACTCCAGCGAGAAGATGCCGCGGATCGTGGCGCGCGGGAACATGATCATCGGCAGCAGCCGGGGTCCCGACCAGTCCCCGCCGACCTGGCATCCCCACTGCCAGCAGACGGCGACCCTGCTCTCCACCGCGAGCATGCCGAAGACCACGTCGGTCAGCGTCCCGCCGAGGCTGTCGAAGTAGCGGTCGATGCCGTCCGGCGCGAGCGCCGCCAGCTCCTTCTCCACCTGCTCCGGCGCGTCACCGTCGTGGTACAGCAGCACCCCGTCGAAGCCCAGCTGCCACAGCCACTCGACCTTCTCCGGCGTCGCCGTGGTACCGATCACCCGCGCGCCCCGGTGCTTGGCCAACTGCCCGACCAGCGAACCGACCGCCCCGGACGCCCCGCTGACCAGCACCGTGGACCCGGGCCGCACATCGAGGAACTTCTCGACCGTCCCCCAGGCCGTCATCCCCGGCCCGCCCAGCACGCCGAGCGCGGTGGACAGCGGCAGGGCCTCGTCGTAGTCGGCCGGGTCCAGCCGGCGGAAGGCCGGGAAGACCATCGGGAAGGTCCCGGTCTGCCAGAGCCGGGGCTCCCCGTCGCTGATCAGGTGGCTGCGCCAGCCGCCGAAGCCCTGCACCAGGTCGCCGACCGCGAAGCGCGCGGCCGGCCCGGCCTCCAGCACCTCCATGATCGAGTCCGCGCCCATGTGGTCGCCGATCGGCGTGTCCAGCGCGATGCCCTGGAGGTACGGGTCGACCGACACGTACCGGGTGCGCAGCAGCATCTCGTCCGCGGCGAGCCGGACGTCCACCTCCTCCACGACCTTCCGGTACACCCGCTCGACGTCCGGCACGCCGTCCTCGTGCTCCTGGACGACCCACTTCTCGAATCTCACGAGGTGACTCCAAACTGCCGGTCGGCGGGGCCGACCGGTTCGATGAGCAGGGTGGGCAGCGGGGCGCTGTCGTCCACCTCGGCGGTGAAGGGCCTGCCGTCGTCGCGGCAGATGAACTGGACGACGTGCCGGCCGGCCGCCGCCGCCCGGATCAGCCCGCCGGTGGTCGCCCAGACCCCGGAGAGGTAGAAGTTCGCCAGGCCGGGCAGCCCCGGTCCGTTGCGCTTGATCTCCTCCTCCAGGGTCTCGCCGCTCTCCACGAAGGGCTGCCAACCCAGCACCGTGCCGTTGTAGTTGCCGGTGTAGCGGACCTGGGTGAGCGGGGTGGAGACGTCCTTGACGGCCACCGCCTGCCGGAGCCCGGGGTGGTGGCCGTCCAGGAACTCGACGATGGCGTCGCGCACCCGGCGCTTCTCCCGCTGGTACTCCCGCCCCCGGCCGACCGGCAGGGTGTGCAACTCCTCGCCGCGCCGCACCCTGGGCTCCTGCTCCGGCCCGGTGCTCAGCTCCCGCCAGGGCTCGATGTCGCAGAAGTAGCTGGCGTACACCACGGTGGTGTCGGCCGGCGACAGCTCCGGGTAGTGGCGGCTGCGGAACTGGACGTTGATGCTCGGGTGCCGGATGCCGGTGAGCCGCTCGGCGACCTCGTCCTCCAACAGGTAGGTGGTGCACGGGTCCCCCGCCGGGAAGGGTCTGCGCAGGCCGAGGAAGACGGTCACGTAGCCGGGGAAGACCATGCCCGGTTCGGTGATGGTCTGGGTGTACAGCCGGCGGTAGGTGTCGCTCAGGTAGCGGCCCTTGAGCAGGTCCATCATGGTGGTCCGGCCGTCGCAGGCGGCCACCACGATGTCCGCCCGCACCTCCCGGCCGTCGCTCAGCCGCACCCCCACCGCGCGGTCGTCCTCGACCAGGACCTCCGCCACCTTGGTGTTGTACGTGATCTCGCCGCCCAGCCGCCGGTAGCGCTGCTCGATCGAGTTGGCCAGCCCCAGCGAGCCGCCCTCCGGCACCCCGGCCGACTGCCCGGCGTGGCAGGCGAGTTGGAAGTAGTTGGGCAGCACCGGGAAGTTGGGGTGCTTCTCGTACAGGATGAAGTTGAACGCCTCCCGCAGCAGCGGGCTCCTGAACCGCGCCGAGTAGTCGCTCATCAGCACCGTGATCGAGCGCCGGATCACGTTGAAGTACGGCAGGAAGGAGGCCAGCATCCGCATCCGCTCCCACCGGCCCATCAGCCCGACCGGCTTGAGGAAGGGGTAACGGGCCAGGGCCAGGCGGAACTTGCGCAGTCCGGCGCAGAACTGCCGGATCTGCCGGGCGTCCTCGGGGGCGAGGTCCAGCAGGTGGGCCTCCAGCCGGTCCGGGTCGGAGTAGAAGTAGACCGCCCGGCCGTCCCGGGTGCGCACCACGTTGAAGACGTCGAAGTTGCGCATCCGCTTGCCCTGCAGTGCGCCGAGTTCGAGCCAGATCTGGTGCATCTCGTTGCCCGGGCCGCTGCCCAGCAGCCAGCTGACGCAGCAGTCGAAGGTGAACTCGCCGCGGTCCCAGCCGGTGCAGCAGCCGCCGGGGATCTCGTGCATCTCCAGGATCCGGGTGCGGTAGCCGTTCATCTGCGCGTAGCAGCCGGTGGACAGGCCGCCGAGTCCTCCGCCGATGATGACCACGCTCCGCCGGCCGTCGGTCGTCGTCCCGCTCACTCCGCAACTCCCACTTCCGCCACTTCGGCCCCCGCCGCTCCCGCGTCCGCCGCTCCCCGGCCCGGCAGTCCCACGGTGGCCCGGCCGAGTTGCGGCAGGCGGCCCCACTTGCCCGGGTGCCAGGGTTCCCGGTTGTCGCTCGGCCAGGCCCGGAACGGCCGGCCGAGCTCCTCGCACAGGTACTGCGCGGCGAACCGCCCGCTGGTGGCCGCCCGGATCAGCCCCCCGAGCGAGGTCCACTGGCCCGCCATGGAGAAGCCGCTCAGCCCGGGCAGCCGCATCCGGTCCCGGTTGACCAGCCGGTTGGCGGCGTCCTCGGCCTCGGAGAACGCCTGCCAGGCGAGGATGCTGCCGTAGGTGT
Source organism: Kitasatospora sp. NPDC048298 (assembly GCF_043201465.1). Taxonomy (NCBI): domain Bacteria; kingdom Bacillati; phylum Actinomycetota; class Actinomycetes; order Kitasatosporales; family Streptomycetaceae; genus Kitasatospora; species Kitasatospora sp. NPDC048298. The sequence goes on along the minus strand of NZ_JBICYZ010000035.1, from coordinate 31,738 downwards.
TCCCGGTGAACCGCTCGGTGGTCACCGGCGATGCCACGTCCACGAGTTCGATCCGCCGGCCGAGCTCGGGGTACGTCCGCTCCAGGAACTCCCGGACGAACGCGGCGACTTCCTGCTTGCGCGCCCGATAGGCCCGGCGGTCGCCGGTCCGCAGGTCCTTCCAGGAGCGGTAGTCGCTGAAGTAGGTGCAGTGCAGCACCGACTTGCCCGGCGGCGCGAAGCCGTCCGCGTAGGAGGAGCGCAGTTGCACCACCAGGCTGCGCTGGAGCGAGCCGGGCAGCCGCTCGCCGTCCTCGGGCGTCAGCAGGTAGGTGGTGCTGTGCGGCTCGCCCTCGGGCAGCGGGCCGTCGATGCCGACGAAGGCGGAGACCACGGACGGGTACAGGTTGCCCGGCTTGTCCAGCAGTTCGCCGTACAGCTTCTCGGTGGCGGGGCTGGAGTAGCGGCCCTCCAGCAGCCGGTCGAGCACCGTCGGGCCGTCGCAGGCGGCCACCACGTGGTCGGCGAAGTGCCGTGATCCGTCCTTGAGTTCCACCCCGATCGCGCGCCCGTCCTCGACCAGGACGCGCTCCACCCGGCGGCGGTAGCCGATCACCCCGCCGAGCGAGGTGTAGCGCTCCTCCACCGATCGGGCCAGGCCGAGCGAACCGCCCTGCGGGAAGCCGGCGTTGCCGTTGTGGGCGGCCGCCAGGGTGTAGAGGTACGGCAGCAGCGGGAAGCCGGCGGGCTCCTGGAGGAACATGTTGGGGAAGGCCCGCCGCAGCAGCGGGTCCTGGAAGCGCTCCGCGAAGCCGCTCATCGGGGTGGTCGCGGTGCGCCAGAACAGGCGGAAGGCGGGCAGCACGGTGCGCAGGGTGCGCAGCCGTTCCGCCGTGGTGCGCAGCTGCGGCGGGGTGAGGTCCCAGGGCAGCTCGATCGCGGCGTAGCGGCGCAGGTCCCGGCAGAACTCCCGGATCGGCTTGGCGTCGCCGGGCGCGAGGTCCAGCAGGTGGGCCTCCAGCCGGTCCGGATCGCCGTAGAAGGTGACGGCCCGGCCGTGTTCGTCGACGACGCGGTTGAAGGTGTCGAAGAGGGTCACCGACTTGCCGTCCAGGGCGCCGAGTTCGCTCCAGACCTGGTAGGCTCCGGTGCCCTCGGCGGTGCCGATCAGCCAGTCGATGCAGTAGTCGAACAGGTAGCCGTGCCGGGACCACGCGGTGCAGCAGCCGCCGGGCAGCACGTGTTTCTCGAAGATCCGGGTCTCCAGGCCGCTCATCTGCGCGTAGCAGCCGGTGGCGAGGCCGGCCAGGCCGGCCCCGATCACGATGACCCTGGGCGGGCCGCCGTCGGCCCGCTCCCGGTCGGACCAGTCCGGTCCGCGGTCAGCCGAGGCCATCGGTGCTGCCTCCGGCCAGGATGGCGCCCGCCAGTTCGGCGTTGCGGGCGGCGAACTCCCCGTCGAGCATCTCGGCGTGGACGCCGTGCCCGACGTACACCGCGGTGCCCGTGGTGGAGGCGCCGTGCCAGGAGCCCGGTTCGCCGCCCAGGTGCACGGAGAGCCGTTCCTGCTCGCAGACCACGTCCAACTGGGCCTTCACCGTCCCGGCGTTGGGGGTTCGGCTGCTGAACTCCAGGTAGTCCCTGGCCTGTTCGAGGGTCTCCTGGGCGACGATCCGGGAGCCGGTGTGCCGGTGCAGGTGCTCGTGGAGTTCGCGTTCGAAGACGGCCAAGTGCTCCTCGCCGAGGTCGAAGGCCTCGGTGACCCGGTAGGCGTCCAGCAGCAGCACCGAGGCCACGGTGCGTCCACGCCGCTCCAGCTCCTTGGCGACCTCGAAGGCGAGGTTGCCGCCGAGCGAGTAGCCGAGCAGGACGTACGGCCCGTCGGCGTGCAGTTGCTCGACCAGGTCCGCGTAGCGGGCGGTCTTGTCGTCGCCGGTCAGGTAGTTGAAGGAGGCGATCCGGTGCTCCGGCAGGTGCGCGGCGAGCTGCCGGTAGACCAGCCCGTGGCCGCCGGCCGGCGGGAAGCAGAAGACCGTACGGTCCTCGGGCGCCCCGGCGTTGAACCAGAGGTAGGCCTCGCCGCCGGCCAGCTCGCCGGTGATGATCTGCTCCACGGTGCGGGCCATTCCGTGCAGGGTGGTGACCTTGAACAGCTGGCCCACCGGGATGCTGATGTTGAACTCGCTCTGGAGGTGGTGGATCAGCTCGATGAGCCGGATCGAGCTGCCGCCGAGTTCGAAGAAGTCGTGCTGGAGGCCGACCTCGTCCAGTCCGAGCAGGTTCTGCCAGTGCTCGGCGACCCTCGTCTCGTAGAGCGTGACGGGCGGTTCGTGCTGGGCGCCCGCGGTGTCGGCCTTCGGCTCGGGCAGGGCCGCGAGGTCCACCTTGCCGTTCGGGGTGAGCGGCAGGGCGGGCAGCTCGGTGAGGTAGGAGGGGATCATCACGGTGGGCAGGTGCTCGGCCAGGTGGCGGCGCAGTTCGCGGCGGTCCAGCACGGTGCCCTCGGCGGGCACCACGTAGGCGGCGAGAACGGCCTCGCCCCTGGCGTCCTGGCGGACCGCCACGCAGGCCTGGGCGAGCTCCGGGCGGGCGGTGAGGTGGGCCTCGATCTCGCCCAGCTCGATCCGGTGGCCGCGGACCTTGACCTGGTTGTCGATCCGGCCGAGCAGGTGCACGGTGCCGGCGGTGTCCCAGTGGCCGAGGTCACCGGTGCGGTAGAGCCGTACGGGCGTTCCGTCGAAGTCCAGGGTGCGGAAGCGCCGGGCGGTCTGCTCCGGGTCGTTGGGGTAGCCGACCGCGACGCCCGCGCCGCCGATCCACAGCTCGCCGGGCACGCCCACCGGGACGGGCTCGCCGTACGGGTCCAGGACGTACACCGCGCTGTTCGGGAACGGCCGGCCGATCGGCACCATCCGGCCGGGCTCCAGCCCGTCGGTCGCGCCCTCGTAGTAGGTGCTGTCGACGCTGGCCTCGGTCAGCCCGTAGGAGTTGACCAGCCGGGTGTGCGGACCGCAGAGGGCGCGCACCCGCTGGTGCTCGGCGGCCTTCCAGGAGTCGGAGCCGACGATCAGCAGCCGCAGGAAGTCCAGCGTCAGGCCCTCGCGCTCGCAGTGGGCCAGCAGCGCGCGGGCCACGGCGGGCACGAACTCGCCGCCGTCCACGGCCTCCTCGCGCATAACCCGGTAGAGCCGGGCGGTGTCGAAGAGCAGCTCGCGGTCGACCAGGACGAGGGTGCCGCCGGTGCTGAGCGCCCGGGCGAAGTCGCCGGAGAAGACGTCGAAGGCGGTGCCGGCCATCTGGAGGTGCACCCGCACGTCGGTGTCGAGCCGGTACTCGGCACGCCAGCCGGCGGTGACGGCGGCCAGGTTGCGGTGGTCGACCCGGACCCCCTTCGGGCGGCCGGTGGAGCCCGAGGTGTGGATCAGGTAGGCGGCCCGGTCCGGGTCGGCGGCGGGCAGCGGCACGGCGCCCCCCAGCACGGGCCGGTCCAGGGCCTCCAGGGTGACCGGTTCGGCGGGCAGTTCGGCCGCGAGCGGGCGCCGCTGGTCGACCACCACCAGCGCCGCTCCGGCGTCCGCCACCTGGTGGGCGAGCCGGTCGCCCGGGTGCCCGGGGTCGAGCGGGAGGTAGGCGGCGCCGGCCCGCCAGATCCCCAGCAGGGTGGTGATCAGCTCGGGTGACTTGTCCAGGCAGACCGCGACCACCGAGCCCTCGCCGACGCCGAGTTCGCGCAGCCGTACGGCGGTGCGCTGGGCCTGCCGTTCCAGTTCGGCGTAGGTCAGCCTGCGGACGCCGTCCCGGCCGGGCGCGACCACCGCGACGGCCCCCGGCCGCTCGGCGGCGGCCTTGGCGATCAGCTCCGGAACCGGGGTGCCGTGCTCGATCCGGCGCTCGGCGCCGCTGAAGGCGGTGAGGATCCGCCGCCGTTCCGCCTGCCCCAGCATCCGCAGCCGACCGACCGGCTCGCTCTCGGCGGCGCGGGTCATGGCGTCCAGCAGGTTGCGGTAGTGCTCGGCCAGCCGCTGGACGGTGGCGGGGTCGAAGAGGTCGGAGTTGTACTTGAAGACGCAGTGGAAGCAGCCGTCCGCACGGTCCTCGTAGGCGGACAGTGTGAGATCGAACTGGCCCTCTTCCTCGGGGAGTTCGATGTAGTTCAGGCGGTAGCCGAAGCGCTCCACGGCGACCTTGTGGGTGAGCAGGATGAACATCGCCTGGAACACCGCGGAACGGCTCGGGTCGTGCTGGAGGCCCAGCTGCTCGACCAGCAGCGGGAAGGGGTACTCCTGGTTGTCCAGCCCGCCGAGCACACTCTCCCGCACCCGGGCCAGCAGCTCGGCCACGGTCGGCTCCCCGGCCAGGCTCACGTGCAGCGGCAGCGGGTTGACGAAGTAGCCGTAGACGGAGGCGAACTCCTCCTGGGTGCGGCCGGTGACCGGGCTGCCGACCACGATGTCCTGCTGCCCGGACCACCGGTTCAGCAGCAGGTAGTAGGCGCCGAGCAGCACCATGAACGGGGTGGCGCCGTTGGCGCGGGCCAACTCGTGGACCCGGGCGGTGAGTTCGGCGTCCAGTCGGAAGAACTCGGAGGCGCCGTTGTGGGTCTGGACGGGCGGGCGCGGCCGGTCGGTGGGCAGTGCCAGCACCGGCATCTCGGCCGGCAGGTGGCCGCGCCAGTAGTCGAGCATCCGCCGGGCCTCGGGGCCGGCCAGGAAGCGGTTCTGGCGGTTGAGGAAGTCCAGGTAGCGGGCGGGCACCGGGGGCAGGTCCGGGGTGCGGCCCTGCCGCAGCGCCTCGTAGACCTCGAACAGCTCCTCGATGAAGGTGAAGGTGGAGATCGCGTCCGAGACGATGTGGTGGACGGCCTTCATCAGCACCCAGCGGTCCGGGCCGCGCCGGAACAGCCGCAGCCGCACCAGCGGGTCCTCGGCGAGGTCGTACGGCCGCCGGTACTCGCGGACGATCAGGTCGTGGATCTCCTCCCACGGCCGGCCCTCGACGTCGAACAGCCCGGTGTCGGCCCCGACCTCCGCCCGGATGCGCTGGACCGGCCGGCCCTGCTCCGCGGTGAAGGCCGCGCGCAGCTCGGGGTGCCGGGCCACGAGGTGGCGGAAGGCCTCGAACATCAGCTCCGGGTCGAGTTCGGCGCGGACCTCGACGGCGCCGCCGATGTTGTACGCGAAGCCGTCCGGGTGCAGCAGCCGCAGGAACCAGAGCGCCTGCTGGTTGTGGGTGAGCGGGAAGCGGGACTCGTCGGTGTACAGCTCCACCTCGGCCTCGGCCGGGCCGCCGTCGGCGGCGAGCCGCTCGGCCAGCCCTTCGGTGAGCAGGTCCACCAGGTCGCCGACGGTTCCGTTGCTGAGCAGGGCCACCACCGGCAGGGCGACGCCCAGTTCGCCGTGCACCCGGGCGCGCAGCTCCATCGCGAGCAGCGAGTCCAGGCCGTGCGCGCCGGGCCTGGTCTCCTCGTCGATCCGCTCGGCGCCGATCCGCAGCACGGCCGCCGCGGCGGCGGTGAACCGTTCGGTGGCCAGTTCCCGGCGGGCCTGGGGGCCGGCCGCGCGGTAGGCGTCGAGGAAGCCGCCGGTCTCGGCCGGGGCCTGCTCGGCGGCGCTCGCCGCCAGGTCGGCGACCAGTGGCGGCGGCGCCGGGTACCAGGCGAGGAAGGTCGGCCAGTCGACCACGGTGGCGACCAGCAGCTGGGCGCGGTCCTGGCCGAGGACGCGCTCCAGGACGGCCGTTCCGGCGTCCGGCGGCAGGGAGCTCATGCCGCGGGCGTCGCGGTAGTGGGCGACCAGGCCCAGCTCCTCGATCATGCCGGTGGCCCACGGACCCCAGTCCAGGCTGAGCCCTGGCAGCCCCTCGGCCCTGCGGTGGTGGGCCAGGGCGTCCAGGAAGGCGTTGCCGGCCGCGTAGTTGGTCTGCCCCGCGGTGGTGAGCAGCGAGGCGACGGAGGCGAACAGCACGAAGTGGTCGAGCGGTTCGTCGCGCAGCAGCCGGTGCAGCAGGTGGCCGCCGATCACCTTGGGGGCGTAGCCGGCGTCGAAGGCCGGCCGGTCCATCTGGGCGAGCAGGGTGTCCTTGACCTGCCCGGCGAGGTGGAACACGCCTCGGATGGGCGGGAGTTGGCGCTGCCGGTAGTCGGCGAGCCAGTCCGCGAGGGCGGTCTCGTCGGTGACGTCGACCTGGGCGAGCAGGGGTTCGGCGCCGAGCGCCTGGAGTTCGCGCAGGAAGGCGATCCGCTCGCCGGCGGGGGTGTCCGGGTCGGTGTAGGCCCACGCGGAGCGCTCGGGCAGGGCGGTGCGGCCGACCAGGATCAGCCGCCGGGCGCCGCGCCGCACGAGGGTGCGGCAGAGCAGCCGGCCGAGGGCACCGAAGGCGCCGGTGACCAGGTAGCTGCCGTCGGGGCGCAGGACGGGCGGCAGCGGGCGGGTGAGGCCCTCGGCCTGCCGCAGCCTGCTGGTGAGCCGGGCGCCGGCCCGCAGGGCGATCTCCTGCTCGTCCCGGGCGGCGAGTTCGGTGAGCAGCACCTCGGCCTGGTCGGCGGCGTCGACGGCCGGGTCGAGGTCGATCAGGGTGCCGCGCTGGGCGACCAGCTCCTGCTGCCACAGCACCCGGCCGATGCCCCAGGCGGGGGCGCCGAGCGGCTCGACCCGGTCGCCGGGGGCGGCGGGCTGGGTGCCCCGGGTGACGATGTGCAGCCGGCCCTCGGGGCGGGCGGCGGGCAGGGCCTGGGCGAGGGTGATCAGGGAGTAGGCGCCGAGGGTGGCGAGCGGGCCGAGCCGGTCGGCGCCGGCGGTGGCCAGGGCGGGCTGGTCGAGGTTCCAGAGGTGGACGACGGTGCCGAAGCCTGGGTCGAGGTCGGCGAACAGCCGCCGGACGTCCTCGGCGGAGTCGGGCCGGACGGTCGAGTGCCCCTCGCCGTGCCGGTACTCGTCGCCGGGCCGGACCAGGTGGCAGCGGGCGCCGCGAGCGGCGGCCAGTGCGGCGAGCCGCTCGCCGAGGCCGCCCTCGTCGGCGAAGAGCAGCAGGTCTCCGGGGGCCTCGTCGGCGGCCGGGCGGGCGGCTTCGACCCAGCCGACCTCGGTGAGCCAGCCGTCGATCGTGGCGAGCCCGACGGAGGCCGGGGCCTGGGCGACGTCGGCCACCCGGAAGCCGGTGACCCTGCCGACCGGGGTGCCGTCCTCGGTGTACAACGCGAGGTCGCCGACGAGCTCCTCGCCGCTGTCCCGGGTGACGGTGGCGTGCACCCAGAGCGGGCGGTCGCCGATCTCGTCGAGCCGGACCTCCTCGATCGAGACCGGGAGCCGGACGCTGCCGTCCTCGGGCGTCTCCAGCCGGGTGGCCAGCAGGGTCTGGAAGCAGCCGTCCAGCAGCACCGGGTGCAGGTGGTGGTCGGCCGCGTCCGCACCGAGCTGCGCCGGAGGCCTGACCCGGGCCAGCGCCTCGCCGGGGCCCGTCCACACCTCGGCGATGGCCTGGAACGCGGGCCCGTAGTCGTAGCCGCGCCCGGCCAGCCGCCGGTAGCAGTCCGGGCCGTCGAGGTGCCGACCCCGGGTGCGCAGGGCGTCCACGTCCAGCGCGGGCCCGTAGGAGCGGCGCTGGCCGGTGCGCACCCGGCCGCTCGCGTGCACGCTCGGCTCGCCGCCGGCCGGGGTGGAGGCGACGGTGAAGCGGGCGTCCTCCGGTGCGTAGCCGAGCTGGACGGGGACGGGCTCGCTCTCGGAGAGGAACAGGGCCCGGTTCAGCTCGACCTCGGCCAGCGTCACCTCGGTGCCGCCGGTCAGGGTGCGGACGGCCTGGGCGGCCATCTCCAGGTATCCGGCGGCCGGGAAGACCACCTGGCCCTCGATCCGGTGGTCGGTCAGGTAGGGCAACCGCTCGGGGTCGAGCGCGCTGGTCCAGCCGGGCTGGGCGCTCGCGGTGCGGCGGCCGAGCAGCGGGTGGTCGAGCTGCCCGAGCCGGACCTGCTCGACCGGCTTGGGCTCCACCCAGTAGCGGTCGCGCCGCCACGGGTAGGCCGGCAGCGGCACCGGGCGGCCGGCCGGGTGCAGCGCGTCCCAGCTCAACTCGACGCCGAGGGTGTGCAGTTCGGCGAGGCTGCGGGCGAGGCGCTCGGGCTCGTCCTGCTGCCGGCGGATCGACGGCACGGTGTGCGCCTGCTCCGCGCACTCGCGGATCGCGTGGCCGAGCACCGGGTGCGGGCCGAGCTCCAGGAACAGCCGGTGCCCGTCCTCGGCCATCCGCTCGACGGCGGCCCGGAAGCGGACCGGGTTGCGGACGTTCTGCCACCAGTACTCGCCGTCCAGCTCCGGCCCGCGGGCGAGGCCCTCGCGGGCGGTCAGGTAGAGCGGCAGCCGCGCCTCCTGCGGCTTGATGGCGGCGAGCGCGGCCACCAGCTCGTCCCGGATCGGGTCCATCCGCACGCTGTGGTACGGGACTTCGACGTCCAGCAGGCGGGCGAAGACGCCCTGCTGCCGCAGTTCCTCGGCCAGTGCGCCCAGCGCCTCGGCGTCCCCGGCCAGGGTCACCGCGGAGGGGCTGTTGACCGCGCCGAGCGAGACCTCGGAGCGGTACGGGCGGATCCGGCGCTCCGCCTCGGCCTCCGGCAGGCCGACCGCGAGCATGGTGCCGGTGCCGGCCAGGCGCTGCTGGAGCCGGCTGCGGGCGAGCACCACCCGCACGGCGTCGGCCAGGTCGTACACCCCGGCCTCGTGGAACGCGGCGACCTCGCCGGTGCTGTGCCCGACCACCGCGTCGGGGCGCAGGCCGTGGCTCCGCCAGAGCGCCGAAAGTCCCACCTGGACGGCGAAGTTGGCGGGCTGGGCCAGCCAGGTCTCGGCCATCCGGGAGTCCGCCTCGTCACGGCCCAGCTCGGTCAGCAGCGACCAGTCGGCCTGCGCGCGGATCTCCCGGTCGACGGCCTGCACGGCCTCCCGGTAGACCGGCTCGTGCTCGTACAGCCCCCGGCCCATCCCCCACCACTGCGGGCCCATGCCGGTGAACACCCAGGCCAGTCGGCGCTGCCCGCGCTCCCGGGCGCGGCCCTGGACCACCCGGGGGTGCTCCTCGCCGCGCCCGTACGCGGCCAGTGCCTCGTCCAGGTCCTCCCGGGTGGAGTAGACCACCCCGAGCCGCTCGGGGAGGTGCTGGCGGCGGTGCGCCAGGGTGTGGCCGAGGTCGGCCAGGGGCGCCCCGTCGGCGAGCTCCTGCCGTACGGCGGCGGCCAGTTCGGGCAGTCCGGCGGTGTCCTTGGTGCTCAGCGGCAGGACCGTGCGGGCCGGATCGGCCGTCGGCGCGGCGGGGGCGGGCCGCGGCGGCTCCTCCAGCAGGACGTGGGCGTTGGTGCCGCCGAAGCCGAAGGAGTTGACGCCGGCGCGGGCCGGGCCGCGGTGCTCGGGCCAGTCCGTCGGGGCGGTCGGGATCTCGAACGGCAGCGCGTCCAGGTCGATGCCGGGGTTGGGCCGCTCCAGGTTGAGGTGCGGCGGGATGCGGCGGTGCTTGATCGCGAGCGCGGTCTTGATCAGCCCGGCGACGCCGGCCGCCGCCTCGGTGTGCCCGATGTTGGTCTTGACCGAGCCGACGTAGCAGCGGTCCCCGGCGCGCCGGCCGATGCCGAGCACCCGGCCGAGGGCAGCGGCCTCGATCGGGTCGCCGACCGGGGTGGAGGTGCCGTGGGCCTCGACGTACTGGAGGCTGCCGGGTTCCACCCCGGCCTCGGCGCAGACCCGCTCGATCAGGGTGACCTGGGCGTCGGCGCTGGGGACGGTGATGCCGTTGGTGCGGCCGTCCTGGTTGACGCCGGTGCCGAGGATGACGGCGTGCACAGGGTCCCCGTCGCGCAGCGCGTCGGAGAGCCGCTTGAGCACGACCACGCCGACGCCCTCGGCCCGGACGTAGCCGTCGGCGGAGGCGTCGAAGGCGCGCGAGCGGCCGTCCGCGGAGAGGAAGCCGCCCTTGGTCTCGGCGATCGTGTACTGCGGCGCCATATGCAGCAACGCCCCGCCGGCCAGGGCGAGTTCGGTCTCGCCGCGGAGCAGGCTCTGGCAGGCGAGGTGGACCGCGACCAGCGAGGAGCTGCAGGCGGTGTCGATCGAGACGCTGGGCCCGCGGAAGTCGAAGCAGTGCGAGATCCGGTTGGACACCATCGTCATCATGGTGCCGGTGGCGGTGTGCGCCGCGATGGTGGCGAAGTCGAGGTCGGCGAACTGGAGGATCTTCCAGTCGAGGGTGAAGGCGCCCATGTAGACGCCGACTTCCCGGCCGGCCAGCTCGCCGGGGCGCAGCCCGCCGTCCTCCAGGGCCTCCCAGCTGACCTCCAGGAGCTTGCGCTGCTGCGGGTCCATGTGTTCGGCCTCGCGCGGGCTGATCCCGAAGAAGTCGGGGTCGAAGGTGTCGAAGCCGTCGATGTAGCCGCCCCGGCCGCCGATCAGCCGTCCCGGCTTGGCCCGGTCCCGACTGCCCAGTGTTCCGGTGTCGTAGCGGTCGGCGGGCGTCTCGGCGAGACAGTCCCGGCCCTCGATCAGGTTGCGCCAGTAGGAGCGGTGGTCGTTGGCGTGTCCCGGCAGGCGGCAGCCGATACCGGTGATCGCGATGCGTTCGCGGGGCGCGGCGAAGGGCGAGGAGGTCATGATCCAATCCGGGGGTGACGGCGTGGCGCCGGGGACACGGGCAAGTGGGAGCGGCCTCTCGGGGGCCGGGTTCAGACGGACTGCTCGGTGGTCTTCGCCCGGCGCCAGGGGTGCAGCATGGTGGCGCCGAGTTCACCGGTGGTGGGGAAGGCGGCCGGGTCGGTGAGGCCGACGGCCTTCGGCACTCTGCCGGGCCGCCAGGTGAAGCTCCCGAACACGTGGTCCCAGAGCGAGAGGTCGGAGGCGTAGTGGCCGGCTTCGGCGAGGTCGGTGCTGTGGTGCAGGCGGTGGAGTTCCGGCCCGGCCAGGACGTGGCCGAGCGGGCCGATGCGGACTTCGATGTTGGCGTGGACGAAATACCCCTGAGCCAGGACGAATATTCCGACCACGAACACTGAATCCGGCGAGAATCCGATCAGCGCCAGCGAAAGTTGGACCACGGACTGCGCGACGAACACGTCCAGGAAATGATTCACGCCGTTGTTAGCGACGTTCACCTTGTCCGGGACGTGGTGCACCCCGTGCAGCCGCCAGAGCCACCGGTTGCGGTGGGACCAGCGGTGCACGAGGTAGTCGCCGAGCGAGCCGACCAGCAGCGCGAGTGGGATCTCCATCGCGAACGGCAGCGCCGGATGGGCCGGGCCGAGCATCTCCACCAGCGTCGCCACCAGCCCCTGGGCCAGCGCCCCGCCGACCATGCTCAGCACGAAGTAGACGCTGTACCAGCCGAGTTCACGTCGACTCGGGTGCCAGTCGGTCCGGTACGGGATCACCCGCTCCAGGACCGCCAGATATCCGAGGACGGCGACCAGGAAGAGCGGGGAGACCCGGTCCGGCGCCCAGTGGAAGTGCAGGGTTGCGACGGCCGTGCACAGCACACCCAGGAGCAGTAGCGGATGGGCGAGCCGGCGGGCAATGGCTGACACCACGCGCCCCCCGTTCTTCGCGGACTAACGACTGGAAACGTCAGAGACTCTAGCGGCAGACACGCGCCGTGACAGTCATTCGACGTGTTAACTCCATGAATGACCCGATCGGCGGACTATACGCTCACGAAGTTGACGTTTGTACGGCGCGAAAGGGGCTCATTTTCGAGAACGAGCGGGAGTTGACGGTGTGACAGGACCGCTGTGCAGGATGCCGGGCGCTGGTGCGCCCCCTCTCGCGCCGCCGCGCGCGGCGCCCGATCCGGCCATATCGGACGACGGTCGCCGCCGGGGGCCCACGGAGCGCCGCCGGGTCAGGAGCGGGCCGGCTCCGCCAACCGGTGTGCGGCACGGGGCGCGTGCGCCGCGAGACGATCGCGCAGACCGCGCAGTTCGTACTCGACCAGCGCGGGCAGAGCCGTCGCGCCGGTCGCCTCCAGGGCCGGGCCGAGCAGGTCGACGGCCGTCGTCGGGTCGTGCGCGCAGACGTGGCAGTCCGCCGCCCGGACGATGAAGAGGAGGCGGCTGGACGGAAGTTGGTCCGGACCGAGCAGACCGAGTGCGGTCTCGGTGGCGTCCAGCGCCCGGCGGGCCAGCCGGGGGTCGTCGGTGGCCGCGGCGAGGTCGCGCAGCGCGGCGGCCGCGGCGGACTCGACCCGCATCCGCATCGAGGCGATGGAGAGCCAGGGCACGTCGACCTCGTCTTGCGCGCCGATGTGGTCCAGGTGCGCCCGGGCCAGGCCGATCTGCCGGACGGTCGCCCGCACGTCACCGGTGAGCGCGTACGCCCGGGCCCGGCTGATCCGTCCCATCGCCCCGGCCCAGTGCCGGCCCGGCGCGACCTGCTCGATCTCGCGGGCGTAGCCGAGGGCGGCGACCGGGTCCCCGTCCAGCCGGGCCAGGATGCTCATGTCGCTCAGCGTGCCGACCTGGGTGGCCTGGTCCGCGGCCAGTCCGGCCCAGGTGAGGGCGCGGTCGTAGCTGGCCATCGCGGTGGCGTTGCGGCCGTCCTGCATCCGCAGCGCACCGGCCGCGTGGGCGTGCTCGGCGGCCAGCCGGACCAGCGGGCCGCGCTGCGCGGCGGGGGCGGTGGCGAGCCGGGCGAGCACGGCGCGCAGGGTGCGCTCGACGGCGGCGGCCAGGCCCGGCCGGTCGCCGGTCTCGCCGGAGCGCAGGTGGGCGGCGAGCAGCCCGGTCAGGGCGTGCACGGTGACGGCGTCCAGCGGGCGGACGGCGGCCCGGCCGCCGAGCGTCTCGGGGGCGCAGAACTCGGCGTGCAGGTCGGCGAGTTCCCCGGGTTCCGGGACGGGACAACCCTCGGCGCCGTGCAGCGGGCAGAGCAGACCGTAGTCGGGCAGCCGCAACGGCGCGGGGGCCGGGAGCGGGGCGGGCGGGCCGGACAGGGCCCCGCCCGGCAGCGGGGGCCGGAGCAGGGCGGGCGAGAAGGCGTTGACGTGGCAGAGTTCGGCGCTCTCGGCGCGCTGGCAGGCGGCGCTCAACTCACCGGCGGCACCGAGGAGGTCGTCGATCCGGTCGGCGGTCCTGGGGGTGACCCGGCGGGCACCGTGCTCGATCTTGCTGACCGCGGTGTGGTCGTAGCCGATCCCGGCGCCGAGTTGCGCCTGGGTGAGGCCGGCCCGGCGCCGCCAGTGCCGAAGCCGGGCGCCGAACTCCCGCCAGGCCTCCTGGCCCCGGCCGGTCGGCGGTGCCGGCACCGCCGCCGCGGGGGCCACACGGTTGCGCTGCACGGCTGCCTCCCCGGGCCCGTCGTCCCCGGCCGCTCGCACGGCCCGCCGACGATTCCAGTGGTTCCGACGACTCCGATGACGAGGACGGTACTCGATCGACACCCGCCCCGTACATGACGTGGTCTCAACCACTTGAGGAAAACCCCAGCTTGACGCGAAGGAGGGCCTGCCGCCTTGACGGAATTTGCCAACTCCTTGCCTCGAGCGCACCAGGCATTGACCTGGGCATGACGCCGTGTGAGGGTTCGGGCACCCGAGCGCGGACGGCCCGCACGGCCGTCCCCCAGACGCGGCCCTGCGGTGCGCCACCAGCCCTGGTCGTCCGCGGTCGAGGACCCCCACATGCGAGGAGCCTCGATGCAACGCAGAGTTTCCGCAGGCCGGTTGCTGACCACGGCGACCACCCTGACCGTACTGGCCGGCATGATCGCCGCCACCGCGGGCCCGGCCGGCGCCGCACCCGCCCCCTCCCCGACGCCGCCCAGCGCCCTGGCCGCCGCGGTGAACGCGGCCGACGCCGCGGCCGCGGCCGGCCTGGACGCCCTGGCCAAGGGCCCCGACGAGACCTACGAGCGCAAGGCCGTCACCCCGTGGGTGGGCGGCCTGTACTCGGTGGCGTACGAGCGCAGCTACCGCGGCCTGCCGGTGGTCGGCGGTGACGCGGTGGTCCTGGCCGACGGGCAGGGCAAGGTCCGCGCCCTGCAGTCGGCCGCCCCCGGCCCCGTCGGCGGCTCGGTCACCCCGCAGGTCGGCGCCGACCAGGCGGAGCGGACCGCCCGCACCGAGCTGGCCGCCGTGGACTCGGTGGAATCCCGCCGCCTGGTCGTCCGGGTCAAGGACGGCAGCAGTCGCCTCGCCTGGGAGACCGTCCTCACCGGCCGCACCGAAACCGCGCCCAGCCGCCTGCACGTCTTCGTCGACGCGGCGACCGGCGAGGTCGTCGACAGCTACGACGACGTGCGCGCGGGCACCGTCAACAGCGAGTGGAACGGGCCCTCCCCGGTCACCATCAGCACCACCGGCTCCGGCGGCTCGTACTCGCTGCGCGACCCCAACCGGCCCGGCCTGTCCTGCTCCGACTACGGCACCGGCCAGGTGTTCTCCAAGTCGAGCGACTCCTGGGGCACCGGCAGCGCCTCCAGCAAGGAGACCGGCTGCGGGGACGCCATGTTCGCGGCCCAGAAGGAATGGGACATGCTCCGCGACTGGCTGGGTCGCAACGGGCACAACGGCAACGGCGGCAGCTGGCCGGTCAAGGTCGGCCTCAGCGACGTCAACGCCTACTGGGACGGCTCGACGATATCCATCGGCCACAGCCAGGCCAACAAGTGGATCGCCGCCATCGACGTCGTCGGCCACGAGTTCGGCCACGGCATCGACCAGTACACCCCCGGCGGCGCCAACAACGAGGCCGGCCTGGGCGAGGCCACCGGCGACATCATGGGCGCGCTCACCGAGGCCTACGCCAACGAGCCCGCCCCCTACGACTCCCCGGACTACACCGTCGGCGAGATGATCAACCTGGTCGGCAACGGCCCGATCCGCAACATGTACAACCCCTCCCTGGTGAGCAACAACCCCAACTGCTACTCGGCGTCCATCCCGCAGACCGAGGAGCACGCGGCGGCCGGCCCGCTGAACCACTGGTTCTACCTGCTCGCCGAGGGCTCCAACCCCGGCGGCGGCAAGCCCACCAGCCCCACCTGCAACAACTCCTCCGTCACCGGCATCGGGATCAAGGACGCCGGCCGGGTCTTCTACGGCGGCATGCTGCTCAAGACCAGCGGCATGACCTACAAGCGCTACCGCACCGCCACCCTGACGGCGGCGAAGAGCCTGGACGCGAGCTGCACCTTCTTCAACCGGGCCAAGGCCGCCTGGGACGCCGTCAGCGTCCCCGCGCAGAGCGGCGACCCGACCTGCACGCCGTCCGGCACCAACGACTTCTCGCTCTCGCTCGGCCCGGCCTCCGGCTCCGTCCAGCCCGGCGCCTCGACCTCGTCGACCGTGAGCACCGCCGTCACCTCCGGCACCGCCCAGACCGTCGGCCTGACCGCCTCCGGCCTGCCCTCGGGCGTCACCGCGAGCTTCAACCCGTCGTCGGTGCAGGCCGGTTCGTCCTCGACGCTGACCCTGTCCGCCTCCGCGGCCGCCGTGGCCGGGACGTACCAGATCACCGTCACCGGCACCGCCGGCGCCACCACCCACACCGCCCAGTACGGCCTGACCGTCGGCGGCGGGGGCAACCCCGGCGGGCCCGCGCCCGACATCGACGTCGCCAAGGTCCAGGCCCACCTGTCCCAGCTGAACAGCATCGCCAACCAGAACGGCGGCCACCGCCGGGCGGGCAGCGCCGGACACAGCCAGTCGCTGGCGTACATCAAGGGCAAGCTCCAGGCCGCCGGCTACAGCGTCACCGAGCAGACCTGCACCTCCTGCACCTACCAGTCCAACAACCTGATCGCCGACTGGCCCGGCGGCCCGTCCGACCAGGTCACCATGTTCGGCGCCCACCTGGACAGCGTCTCGGCCGGGCCCGGCATCAACGACAACGGCTCCGGCTCGGCGACCCTGCTGGAGAACGCGCTCGTGCTCGCCCAGCAGAACCCCAGCCTGACCCGGCACGTCCGGTTCGCCTGGTGGACCGGCGAGGAGCAGGGCATGCAGGGCTCGCAGTCCTACGTCGGCCAGCTGAGCTCCGCCCAGCGCTCCGCGATCAAGGCGTACTACAACTTCGACATGATCGCCTCGACCAACGCCGGCTACTTCATCAACAACCTCAACTCCACCGCCGCCGCCCCGATGAAGGCCTACTGGGACTCGCTGAACCTCAAGCCGGAGGAGAACGTCGAGGGCCAGGGCCGCTCGGACGACTACTCCTTCCAGCAGGCCGGCATCCCGACCTCGGGCTACGCGGCCGGCGCCAGCGACACCAAGACCTCGGCGCAGGCGGCCAAGTGGGGCGGCACCGCGGGCCGTTCCTACGACTCCTGCTACCACTCGTCCTGCGACACCACCGCCAACATCGACGCGACGGTGCTCAACCGCAACGCCGACGGCGTGGCGTACACCATCTGGAAGACCTCGGTCGGCGGCAGCACGCCCACCAACGACTTCTCCGTCTCGGTGAACCCGACCACCGCCACCGTCAAGCCCGGTGAGACCGCCACCGCGACGGTCGCCACCGCGACCACCTCCGGCTCGGCCCAGACGGTCAACCTGACCGCCTCGGGCGCCCCGGCCGGCGTGACGGTCTCCTTCAACCCGTCCTCGGTGCAGTCCGGCGGCTCGGCGACGCTCACCGTCGCCACCTCCGCCTCGACCGCCGCCGGTACCTACAGCATCACCCTGACCGGGACCGGCTCGGCCACCCACAGCACCAGCTTCTCCCTGGTGGTGGGCAACGGCCCGACCGACCCGGGCGGTACCTGGACCCCCGGCACCACCTACCAGGCGGGTGACGTGGTGACCTACAACGGGGTCAGCTATCGCTGCCTCCAGGGCCACACCGCCCAGGTCGGCTGGGAGCCGCCGATCGTGCCCGCGCTCTGGCAGCAGGTGTGACCACGGTGTTCTGACACCCGGTGAAGCCGCTGCGCCGCGGTCCGTCGAGGGGACGGGCCGCGGCGCAGCCGTGTGTCCGGGGGCCGGCGTGCTCAGCCGACATGCTCAGCCGACATGCTCAGCGGGCGTGCTCAGCCGGCGTGGAAGGCCACCCGGACACTGGCGTCGACCGGGAGGACCAGCACGTTGCCGGTCTCCCAGAGCCATCGCCGCGGGATCAGGAACATCCGGTTGTCGGACTGCGCCAGCAGCCGCAGACCCTCGTAGCGGTAGTGGAAGTGCGACCCGGCCCCCGCGTCCGGCAGCGGCGTCTCCCGCACCCCGGGCCAGTCCAGTGCGAGCCGCTCCGAGGTGTCGAGCAGGACGGCCGGCCGCACCTGGAGGTTGTGGGAGAGCGTTTCGGCGTCGGCCTGCCCCTTCTGCTGGGCGTAGCTGCCGACCGCCCAGTACGCGCACAGCGCGAGGATCGCCACCGTGACGCCCAGCGCCACCCGCTCGCCCGCCACGGGGAACGGTGCGTCGGTGCCCCGCACGTACAGCAGCCGCGCCAGGAGGGCGAGCAGCAGGGCGCCGCCGATCAGCAGTGGGGTGCCCATCGGACCGGCGGCGACGACCTCGAACCCCGCCGCCAGGCCGAGCGTCAGCAGCGCGACCACCGGCAGGACGGCGGCGACGCACACCCGGCGCAGCACCCGGGAACCGCCCGCACCGCGGCGGGCGGCGCCGGACACCAGCGGGAACGCCAGGGCGGCCACCAGCGCCCCGCTGAGCGCGACCCCGGCGGGCAGGTAGAGCGCCGGGGAACTGCGCAGGAGCAGTTCCTGGGTGGAGAAGCCGATCGTCGCGGCGTCGATGCCGAAGTAGCCGTAGAGCGCGTCGGTGTAGGCGTAGCCGAAGAAGAAGAGCAGCGCGGTGACGAAGGTGGTCGGGGCGATCCAGCCCGCGAGCGTGCTGATCCAGCCGCTCCACGGGCTCGCGGCCGGCCGCTCCTCGGCTTCGGACAGCCGCTCCTCGGCATCGGACGACCGCTCCCCCGCTTCGGCGGCCCGGTCCTCCGCGTCGGCGGGCCGGTCCTCCCCGCCAGGGCTCAGGGGGTGCCCCCGGTCCCGGTGCCGGTCCCCCCGTTGCCGTGGGTCGGGGTTTCGACCCCGCCGGGGCTCTTCGACTCGCCGCCCGAACCGGTCGCACCGGTGGCGGGCGTGCTCGGGCTGGGAGAGGACGTGCCGGTGATCTCCCCCTCGGCCTTGAGCTCCCGGCTCTCCCCGCCGATGGCCACCATGTAGCAGATCGGTCGACTCTTCTCGCTCGACGTCGGGAGGGCGAACACCAGCGGTTCGCTGCCGCCGGAGGTCACGGTCGTCGTGGCCTGGCTCGGGGTGGCGTGCTCGGCTTTGTTCGCGCAGTCGGTGACGTCGCTGACGAGGGCCTGGACCGGGGTGGGCGAGGAGCTCTTCAGCGTGACGACGGCCCTCGTGCCCCAGCCCCGTGCACTGGCGGACACCGAGCCGGCTTCCTGGAAGCTCGCCTCGGTCTCGCGGGCCTTGGTCCGCTGGTCGTCGGGCTGCGGGCTCGTGGCCTGCCCGCTGCCGTTCTGGCTGTTGCCGTTCTGGCCGTTGTTGCCGGAGCCGCCGCCACAGGCCGCGAGGACCGGTACGAGCAGGGCGGCCACCAGCCACCGGGCCGCTCGGCCGGTCGGGCCGCCTCCGAAGTGCCGGGTCCCGGGCATGCGTTCTCCCATCCGCGCAGCGATCAGGGCCGGTCGGCCCCGCCGCACGGTACTCGGGCGGGTGCCGTGCGGCGGGGTGCCGCGCTGCCCGGGCCGCCGCCCGCCGCCCGGTCGGCGCAACCCGGGCCGGGGCGCCCTGACATAGAGTCGGTCCGGCACGGACGCACCGTCAGCAGACCGGAAGGAAACACCCCGTGAGCACGGACACCCGCCCGGTACCGGAACTGGCCGCCGAGGTCGTCGAGCAGTGGCGGGCCGAAGAGGCCGAGCTCGTCGACCTGCTGGCCCGCACCCAGCGCGGCGTCGGTGGCGTCGCCGCCTTCCGGCTCGGCCCGACGCCGACCGTCCTGGTCACGGACCCGGCCGCCGTGCAGCACGTCCTGGGCCGCCATCCGGACCGGTACGTCAAGCGCTCGCACCGCGCCCGGATGCTGGTCGGGGACGGCGTGCTGTCCGCCTCCGGGGACGCCTGGAAGCGTCAACGGCGGCTGCTGCAGTCGCAGTTCACCGGCACCGGGATGCGCCGCTACGAGCAGCGGATCGCCGCGGCGGCTCAGCGCACCGCCGAGCGCTGGGAGGGGTACCGGCGCACCGGGGAGACCTTCGACCTCGGCGAGGAGATGCGCCGCTTCGCCCTGGACACCGTCTGGCGGGCGCTCACCGGGCTGCCGCTGGACGACCGGACGGACCACGAACTCCGGTCGGTGGAGCGGGTGGTGGCCGCGATGCCGAAACTGCCGACCGACGCGGCGGACGCCCGGGACGCCGTCGCCGGGGACCTCGCCCGGATCGACGCGGTGGCCCACGCGGCGATCGACGCGGCGCGCTCGGCCGGCCCGTCCGAGGAGCCCGGAGTGCTCCGGGTGCTGGTCGAGGCGGGCGAGCGGTACCCCGAGTACACCGACCGGCTGATCCGCGACGAGCTGGTCACCCTGCTCGTCGCCGGCCACGAGACCACCGCCACCACGCTCACCTGGCTCTTCCTGCTGCTCGACCGCCACCCCGGGGCCCGGACGGCCGATCCGCAGGCGCTGGTGAGCGAGACGCTGCGGCTCTACCCCTCCGCCTGGCTGCTCCCCCGGCACGCCGTCGAGGACGACGTCATCGCCGGGCACCGCGTCGCCGCCGGGACGGACGTGCTGGTCTGCCCGTACCTCACCCACCGCGACCCGGCGCTGTGGCCCGACCCGGAGCGCTTCGACCCGGCCCGCTTCGCCCCCGGCGCGGACCGTCCCGGGCAGCTCGGCGCGTACTTCCCGTTCGGCCTGGGCGCCCGCGCCTGCCTGGGCATCCAGTTCGCGCTGCGCGAGACCACGGCGCTGCTGGAACTCCTGCTGCCGATGGGGCCCCTGGCGTTCTGCTCGCGGCCGGCGGGGGCGGCGTACAGCATCACGGTGCGACCGGACGGGCCGACGCCGGCGGTGCTGGGCTGAGACGGGCCCGAAGACGTGTGCAACCTTCCGGGCCCGCGCCGCATTGATGGGGTGGACCGGCCCGGCTGTCGACCGACCACCCGTCTCGACATAGGCTGATCCGCGCCCGAACGGACTCTCGTCCGGCCTCGGGCCCGCGGGCCGATCCGCCGAACGGGACAGGCCCGCAGCAGACGAAGGATCGCAGGGGGGACGGAAGCGTGTTCGAGGAGCACAGGGACAACAGGCACGAAGGTCATCAGGAGTACGACCAACTCGCCGACGACGACGTCGAGTACGACCTCGACAACCTCGACGACCCGGACCGCGGCGAGGACGGTGGCAGTGGGGGCCGGCGCGGCTCGACCGCGCGCCGGGTCGTGATGGTGACGGCCGGCGGGGTGTTCGCCGCCCTGCTGGCGGTCGGCGGCTACGGCGCCTACAACGTGCTGAACGCCGTGACGGACAACGACCCCTCCGGCGGCGGCCACCAGGGCTCCGCCACCGTGGCGAAGGCCCCGCAGGACCCGCCGACCGCAGAGCAGGCCGAGGCGGCGGCCAGGGAGTTCCTGGCGGCCTGGAGCCGCGGCGACATCGCCGCCGCAGCCGGCCTGACGGACCATCCGGAGACCGCCCGCGCCGCGCTGGCCACGTTCAACGAGCAGGTGGGCGCCCACTCGCTCGCGCTGACCGGGACGGGCCGCGCGCCGGCCGACACCCCGAGCGAGCCGGCCCTCGGCTTCCGGGTGAAGGCGGAGTTCGAGGGCATCCCGGACGCCTGGGAGTACGACAGCGTGCTGAGCTTCGTCCGGTCCCAGGACGGGCGGCCCGTGGTGCGCTGGAAGCCCTCGGTGATCCACCCCCAGCTCGCCCCGGGCCGGACCATCGCGGTGAAGGCGCTGCCCAACGCCGTGTCCAAGCCCACCGACCGCAAGGGCCGGCCGCTCGACGCCTTCCCCTCGCTGCGCGCCGTCCTCCCCCAGATCACCCCGCCGGAGGGCGGCACCGCCGCGCCCGGCCGGGCCGTGGTGCTCTCGGGCGCGGGCGGCGGCGCGGAGCCGGAGCAGCTGTTCGTGCTGACCCCGCCGACCGCCCCGAAGGTCAGGCTCACCCTGGACGCCGACCTCCAGCAGGCGGCCGAGGAGGCGGTCAAGCAGCAGTCGGCGAACGGCAATCCGGCCTCGCTGGTGGCCATCGAGCCGAGTACCGGCTTCATCCTGGCGATGGCGTACGCCCCGCAGGGCGGCTTCAACCGCGCGATCGCCGGCGGCCAGGCGCCTGGCTCGACGATGAAGGTGATCACCTCGGCCGCCCTGCTGGAGGCCGGGGTGAGCCCGGACACCGTGGTGCCGTGCAAGGCCACCACCAACTCCCCGCGCGCCTGGCACAACGACGAGCCCGGCGACTTCCCGTCCTACACGCTCGCCGACGACTTCTCCCACTCCTGCAACACCGGCTTCATCGACAAGGGTCTGGAGAAGCTCCAGCCCGGCGCGCTGGGCTCGGTGGCCCGCGAGCAGTTCGGGCTCGGTCTGGAGTGGCACATCGGCGTCCCGAGCCGGGACGTCACCATCCCGCCGCCGGGGAACAAGGACGAGGCCGCGGCCGAGTACATCGGCCAGGGCCGGATCCAGGCCAACTCGCTGGCGATGGCCTCGGTCGCCGCCACCGTGCAGAGCGGGACGTTCCGCCAGCCCGTGCTGCGCGAGGACGTGAAGCGGGTGACGGCGCCCGGCAAGCTCCCCGCCGACGTCGCCCGGGACCTGCGCGCCATGATGGCCAAGACCGCCACCCAGGGCACCGCCCGCACCCCGATGGCCGGGCTGTCCGGGCAGATCGGCGCCAAGACCGGCACCGTCGAGGCCGGCGGCCAGGCGAACAACAGCTGGTTCATCGCCTACCGCGGCGACCTCGCCGTCGCGGCCGAGGTCGAGGGCGGCGGGCACGGCTTCAGCGCGGCGGGAGTGGCGGCGGCGCAGGTGCTGAAGGCGGGCAACAAGGGCTGACGGCCCGCGGCCGCGCCTTCCCGGGCGGGCCGGCCGATCCCTCACCCGGGCCGGCCGTCGACCTACGCTCCGGCGAGGGTCGGCGGCCGGTAGTCCGCCCCCAGGCCCATCCGGTCCATCAGGTCCCGCATCAGCATCTCGAACATCGGCTCCTGGTCGACGATCAGGGGCGCGAAGTGCGCGAACACCTCCAGCGCCACCTGTCCGTAGATCGAACGCCAGCTGGAGAGCATCACGACCACCGCGCCGAGCGGCATCTCCACTCCGGTCGCCGCGCGGTACGCCGCCATCTGCTGCCGCAGCAGCGGCTCCAGTTCGTCGTCGGCCGGCACCGGGTAGGGGCGGGCGTTCCAGAGCTGCACGAACACCGGGCCCCAGACCTCGGAGAGCCGGCGGACCCAGTCGCTGCTCATGTCCGTCTGGGCGTCCGCCGCCGTGGCCGTCGGCGTGCCGAACAGCAGGTTGAACTCCTCGCGGTGGGCGAGCGCCCAGTGGCGGAAGACCCGGGTGGGGGCGATCAGCCGGGCCGCGAAGTCGCTCTCGGCCTGCGCGTCGACCGCCGCCTGGAGTTCCAGTGCGAGGTCGGCGACGATGTCGCGGGCGGCGTGCCGGACGATGTCCGCCAGGTTCTCGAAGTGCCGGTAGAGCGCCGCGGGGGTCACCTGCACCCGCCGGGCGATCTCGGCGAGACTCAGGGCCTCCACCCCGCGCACCGCGATGATGTCCCGTGCGACGGCCCGCACGTCCTCCGACATCTGGAGACGGAGTCGGTCGCGTCGCGTCAGCGTGTTCATCTTCCCGCTCTTCCCAGGCCCCGACGATCGCACGTTCGAATGCGTCGTATCCTACCGACCACCGGATCTGACCCGGCGTCGGGGCGGTACCGATGTCGGGGCCGGGCATGTCGCGGCCCTGCCCGGCCCCTGCCCGGCCCCTGTCCCGCCGTCAGGCCAGGCTCACCGCCACGGCACCGGCGGTGAGGTAGAAGAGCAGGAACAGCACCGGGATCCACAGCTCGACCAGCGTGAGCGGGAGGTACCGCCGGATCGTCTTGCCGTCCCCGAGCTCCACCCACTCGGCATCGTACGCGCGCGCCGGAAGCCGCTGCTCCAGTGCGTTGATCACCCGGTACTTGGCCCGGTTGAGCTGCCGGTAGGACGCGATCAGCAGGAACCAGGCCGCGCACTGCCCCACCGCCACCAGGCCGGCCACCACCAGCCCCCAGGTCGGCAGCCCCTCCAGCGCGCCGCCCCGGACCGCGCCGACCCCGGC
This sequence comes from Kitasatospora sp. NPDC048298, assembly GCF_043201465.1. Lineage (NCBI taxonomy): Bacteria > Bacillati > Actinomycetota > Actinomycetes > Kitasatosporales > Streptomycetaceae > Kitasatospora > Kitasatospora sp. NPDC048298. The sequence continues at coordinate 8,477 of NZ_JBICYZ010000035.1, read as the reverse complement.
CAGCAGGGCGGCGTTGACGGTCAGGAAGAAGGTGTTGGTCAGGCTGCGGCGGGCGCTGACCCGGTCCGCCATCTCCACGTACAGCTTGTACTGCTCCAGGACGGCCGCCTGGTACTTCTCGCCCGCCTCGTACTCCCGCGCGCCGACCAGGCCGTTCCACAGTCGCGCGTCGAGCGGGGTCGGTGGGTTCGGCGGGGCGGTCTGCGGGGCGGCCGACGGGGTGGTCGGCGGGACGGGCGGCGGGGTGGTCGTCGGGACGGGCGGCGGGACGGCCGACGAGGTGGTCGGCGGGACGGCCGACGGGGTGGTCGGCGGGACGGGCGGCGGGACGGGCGGTGCCTGGCCGGGGCTCACCACGCGGGCACCTCCGCCACCGACCCGCCCTCCGGCGGCAGTTCGCCCTCGACCTCGCGCACCCGGATGTCGACCCGGCCCGGCTTGGTCCGCGAGGGGCCGACCTCCTCGACGTCGACCAGGACCCGCCGGCCCTCCGTCAGCCGGCCCGCCTCCAGCTCCTCGCGGAGCGCGGGCAGCATGCGCCGCGCGTGCAGCAGCGCCAGCGTGGGCACCTCGGGGTGGTCGTCCAGCCTCACCAGGACGAAGGACTCGTTGACGACGGCGACGGTGGCCCCCTGCCGCTCCCCCGGCCGCGGGTAGTCGTCCAGCGACAGGGCCGGCAGCGGAACGGCCGGGGCGGCGACGGAGGTTCCGGCCGGCGGGTTCGCGGCACCGATCTCGATCCGCTGGCGCATCCGGTCGATCCACCGGATCGCCACCTGCACCTCGTCGTTCTCCTTCAGCCCCGCCGCCTCGTGCGCCCGCATCCGGGAGCGGCCGCCCCCGGGCAGCTCGACCCAGACGCCCGCGTTGTTCACCTGGTAGACCCGCGCGGTGAACACGGCGCCGCGCTGGTAGGTCCGCTCCCAGCCGTCCCAGGGGTCCTCGCCCTCCTGCTGGGTGAAGACCAGCACGTTGTCCCGGTACACGAAGAAGCCGGGGTAGTCCCGACCGACGTGGAAGCGCTGCGACATGTGGTCCGGGATGGTCTCGTGGTAGCCGATGTCCCGCTTGTGCATCTCGGCGATCCGGCGCGGGTTGCGGAGGTCACGGACCCGGATGTGGTCCTCGCTGACCTCCTCCACCCTGGCCCTGGCGCGCTGGCGGTCCTCCGGCGTGTACGGCCGCAGGTCCATCTCCGGCGCGCGGGGCTGCCGGCGCAGGGCCTCGATCTCCGCCCGCAGGCTCTTGCGCAGCTCGAACAGGCCCCGCACGCTCCACTCGTACCACACCACCCGGAACTGCCCCAGGGCGTTGCTGGGCACCTGGGCGCCCTTGTGCGCGATCACCACCAGCCGCTTGCGCAGGCACAGCGCCCAGGCCAGCTCCATGGCCACGGACGTCGACGGGACGGAGAGGTCGGCGACCACGATCCCGGCCCGGTCGATCCCGGACCAGGCGACGTCCATCGCGCTCTCGGTGGTGCCGGGGACCTTGTCGGCACGCTCGGCGCGCAGCTCCCAATTCCTGATCCAGTCCTCGAAGTGGCCCTCGTACAGGTCGTCGAAGTTCTCCGTCCTGCCGTTCGGCAACTCCTTGTCCTCGTACGGCATCGCGAAGAAGACCATGTCCTCCTCGACCGACCCCTGTCGCCGCAGATCCAGTGTCAACTTCCCCTCCGGCTCCCATGATGGACCGTTACAAAGTAACGGGTATTTACACCCTGGGGCGGGGGCAGCGCAACGCGGACGACGGGACTCCGGTGCGGCGCGACGCCCTACGGCCGCCGCGGGGCCAACTCCCGTACGCCGCCGATCCACTCGACGCCACGTCGGATCTTGGTAGCGTCGGCGGTGCCGCCGCGTCACCCCGGCGCAGCTCCACCGCCGAACGAGAGGGCGTCACATGGCCCCCAGGACGATCCGCCGAGCCGTCATCCCCGCCGCGGGCCTCGGCTCCCGCCTCCTGCCGCTGACCAAGGCCACGCCGAAGGAGATGCTGCCGGTCGGCGACAAGCCGGTGATCGAGCACACCGTGCGTGAGCTGGTCGAGAGCGGCATCACCGACATCACCATCGTCGTGAACGGCGACAAGGGCCTGATCCAGGAGCACTTCCGCCCCAACCCCGTCCTGGTCGAGCAGCTGCGCCGGGACGGCAAGGCGGCCTTCGCCGCGGCGGTCGAGGAGGTCGGCGAGCTGTCCCGCAAGGGCCACATCAGCTACCTCTACCAGCACGGTCCGTACGGCAACGGCACCCCGGTGCTGAACGCCGCCCGCCACTTCGGCGACGAGCCCTGCCTGGTGCTCTGGCCCGACGACGTCTTCGTGGCGGAGATCCCCCGCGCACAGCAGCTGATCCGGGCGTACGAACAGACCAACGCGCCGGTGCTCGCGCTGATGCCGATGGCTCCCGAGGACTCCTACCGCTACGGCGTGCCGGTGGTGAAGGAGGACCTGGGCGGCGGCTCGCTGCGGATCACCGGCCTGGTCGAGAAGCCGAAGCCGGCCGACGCGCCCTCCTCGTACGCGGCGATCGGCGGCTACGTGATCACCCCCGGCATCGTCGACGAACTGCGCGAACTCACCCTCCGGTGGCACGAGAAGCCCGAGGACGAGGTCTACCTGACCGACGCCATCAACGCCTACGCGGCCCGGCGGGCGGTGTACGGGCAGGTCATCGCCGGCACCTGGTACGACACCGGCAACCCCGCCGCTTACCTGCGCGCCCAGTTCGCCGCCGCGCTGGCCAACCCCGAGTACGGGCCCGAGCTGCGCCGGCTCGCCGCGGAGCTCTCCCCGGCGGCCGCCCGGTAGGGCCCGGGGCGCGCTCGCCCCAGGCCCTGACCGGCGAGGCCCGCCTCGCCGGTCAGTAGTCCGGCAGGTCGAAGTCGAGGGCCGCCCGGAAGGCCGCCTCCAGCGCCGGGTCGACCTGTCCGAGGTTCTCGGCGGTCTCGGACCGGGCCTTCCGGTCCCCGGTCAGTTCGAGGATCGCCTGGTTGGCGGCCACGTGGTCGCGCAGCCGCCGCTCGTAGGCGGGGTAGGCCGTGCGGTGGTCGCCGTCGGCCGCGTGCAGCTCACCCGCCAGGACGTAGGCGGCGGTCAGCGCCACACTGGTGCCCTGGCCGGTGGCCGGGGAGCAGCAGTACCCGGCGTCGCCGAGCAGCACGACCCGGCCCTTGGACCAACTCGCCATCCGGATCTGGGCGATGACGTCGTAGTGGAAGGCGTCGGTCTCCTCCAACGCCCGGAGGAGGCGCGGCAGCTCCCAGCGCGCGTGGGCGGAGCGCTCGGCCACCAGCCGGCGCTGCCGGGCCGGGTCGCGCGGCAGCATGTCGTCGAGCGGCTCGTCGCTGTGGAAGCCGACGAAGACCCGCAGTTCGCTGTTGTCGCGGACGGTCATCACCAGGCTGAACCAGTTCGGGTCGTCGTCGCTCCGGTGGGCGATCTCCCAGCGGTCGAGCCCGAGGTGGTTGGGCGCGCTCCAGCCGGCCAGGTAGGTACCGATGGGGTGCAGGTAGTCCGCCTCGGGGCCGAAGACCAGCCGGCGGGTGTTCGAGTGCAGGCCGTCGGCGCCGACCACCAGGTCGAAGGACCGCTCGACGCCGCTGCGGAACCGGACGTCGACGCCCTCCGGGTGCTGCACCAGGGTGTCGATCGAGTCGTCGAAGCGGTACTCGACCCCGGGCCCGGCTGCTGCCGTGCCGCTCCTCTCCGCTCCGGCGATCAGCTCGGCGAGCTCGTCGCGCAGGATCTCCACCTCCGGACCGCCGATCGGCCCGCCGGTGGCCGTCCACTCCGTGCTGCGGCGCAGCTCCCGGCCCTCCGCGTCCACCGCGGACATCCCGAGCAGCCCGGTCCGGCGGGCCCTCGCCTCCCCCAGCAGCCCCATCCGCTCGACCACCGCCAGCGCACTGCCCCGGACGTCCACCGCCTGCCCGCCACCCCGCAGCGAGGGCGCCCGCTCCACGACGGTGACGCGGAACCCGTACCGGTTCAGCCAGTACGCCAGGGCCGTGCCGGCGATCCCGGCCCCGGAGACCAGGACGGAGGTGGTGCGCGCCGCGGAGTGCGATCGGATGCTGTTCGACATGGTGACCTCCCATGGGTTGCTCTGTCTCAACCCCAGCCTGCGGCAAGCCACTTGCAACACACGGACAGCGCGCGGACAGCGCACGAACAGACCGCTGTCACCGCCGACAGGACACCGTCGACGCGCCGGCATGACAGCGGGGCCGCCACCATGGTGGTGACGGCCCCGCTCAGGTGGCGCTCGGTGTCACGAATGGAATCGGACGCGGACAATAAAGGCGTCGTCCGGCAGTTCGCGGAGGTACCGGTCCGCGAAGTCGAAGTACGCGTAGGCCGCGTTCGGTTCCTCCGGCGTGGGGGCGTACTCGAAGCAATCGGTCCACCGGCCGTCGAGGGTGACCAGGACGTTCGTGGTCTCGGCCCGTACGGCGGCTCGGTGCGCGTACTGTTCGCGGCTCTCGCCGAAGTACTCGACGGGATCCGAGTGCTTCGCCCATGCGGGGACGTTCGGGTCGGACTGCCGCCAGGCGGCCAGAGCCCGCATGAGCGGTTGTTCCCTGAACTCCTGATAGGGCAAGCCGATCGCGGGGGCGCCGGACGGGCTGCGTTCGGACTTCGCCTGGAGGGGCTGGGCGGGCGGGAACCGCGCGGCGAACTCGGACCAGGTGTCCCACTCCCGGGCAGCGGCAACGGCGGCGGCCGTGCGCTCGGTGTCGAGGTCGAGGACTCCTCGGGGTCCGCCGTCGCACCGGTGCGCGGGCTGCGCCGGGCGCGGGGAGCCGTCCAACCAGATGGGGCTGCGGATCAGTCGCGGGTCGTTCTCATGGCCCGGGCGGACGGCCAGGCCCCGCTCACCGTCGCCCCCGTAGACATGCCACCAGTCCCATTCACCCTGCCAGCGGCCGTCCACCGGCTGGGCGTCGTGCGCGAAGGGGGCGAGGGCCTCGGTGAGGGCGGCCGTCACATCGTCGGCGGCCGTCGCGTCCAGGCAGACCGTGGCGATGTCCTTGGGCATGCTTTCTCCTTGTGCGGAAGGGGTATGGCGGTGGCTGTTACCGAAGTTCCCGCAGTGCGCCGGCAGGACAGCGGGGCCGCCACCTTGGTGGTGGCGGCCCCGCTCGATGGTGACCGGTCATGTTCCGAAGGCACGGAGACGAATCCAGGTATCTATCAGGTCATCAGAAGATCGGATCGTCGAACTCCATGATGCCGATTCCCCCGAGGTTCTTGGCGACAGCGCGCCAGTCCTCCCCGGTCTGCCGCAGCACCATCCTGTCGACGGTGGCGATGATCTCGTCGATGTCACACGACTTGGCGATGACCAGCCCGTGTCCGGGGACAGTTCCGATCTCGTCCACCAGGCTCGAGAGGTGGCCCGGCGTGCAGACCGTGAACGCCAACGACTCCGCGACGTCGTTTCGGTTGCCGCCGGTCAGCGACACCGCGAGCGGGAGCGTCAGCCCATGGGCATGCGCCCCCGGCGGCCGAACCCTTGCCAGGAGCGAGTGGCGTAGTAGAACCATCGGACCGGGTTGAGTACGACCAGCCAAGCCGGCGACCGTCGCTCAATGAAATCCCTCCAGAAGTGTTCCTGCTCCTCGACAGTAGCGACATCCTCGGGCTGTGCAGGCCCGAACACGTACACCAGGTCACGGATCGTTGCCGGCCGCCAACGGTGGTTCAGGTACACCATGAATCCGCCTTGCCGACTGGTCGCGCCGGAGGTATGGGCGTTACGTCGAGCGCCATTGCAGCACAACCGGATCATCTGGTCGTCAAGCGGGCGTCGCACCTCCTGTAGCGCCTGGAACAGGTCATCGCCCTCACCCGTGTACGTGACACCGGATTCCGTTGTCAGCGTGACGGTCCACGGCGGATCTTCCGAGGCACCGAGAGTCCAGGTCTCGGCTGCCCCATCCTGCATGACCACTTCGACGCGCTCGTTCATCGGCCGCCACCGTAGAGCGGATTCTCCCTGGCCCTTCGGCGGAAGGTAGCCGGTTGCGCAACCCTCCAAGCAGAGAATCGAGTCGATTCCCCCGGCTATCGCATCGCACCAGTCACACAGGCCCGACGGATCGCTCCTTGTGACGGGGTTGTTTCCGCTGTAGGTGTAGCCCCCCCATCTCGTTGGGGTCACCGGCCTGGAAGATCGGATCGACGGTGAGGAAGCGCCCCAGGGACGGGTCGTAGTTGCGTGCGCCCAGCAAGTTCAACCCGCTGCCGCTGTCGACAGGCTTGCCGAGGTAGCCCCGGTTGTCGGCCCACGAGGTGGGGACGGTTCCTCGGGCGCTGCCGTAGGGATCGAAGGCTCGCCGGGTGACGCTCTTGGTGGCGCTGTCGATCTACAGGGTCGAGGTGTTCTGGGGGTTGGTCAGCTCGTAGGTGAGGCTCCCGTTACTGTCACGGACAGCGGTGGTGCCGTCAGGGTTGGAGTAGTAGCGCTTTCCGGTGACGATGGTGCCGTCGGGCGAGAGGGTGAGTTGTTCGGTGCCGCCGAACAGGTAGAGGATGGTGCCCTCGGGGCCACGCTGGATGAGCAGTTCACCGTTCGAGTCGTACAGGTACCGCGAGGTGCTGCTGCCCGCCCTCATGGGGTTGGTGACGGTCTCGGTGCGGCCTTCGTCGTTGTAGGTGAAGGTCTGGGTCGCGCCGGCGGTGGACTGGGTGCCCGCTGGACCCCACTTCTGGTTAGGGCCCTGGTTGCATGTGAAGAGCATCACCCGGGTTCCGGGGCTGCTGTTGGCCCACGGGATGTCCACGCACAGGCTGGACGCCACGTTGATCAGTGCACCGTCGGTACCGGTGCGCCACTGCTGGCTGGCATCGGCCCCGTTGCATGCCCACAGTTCGAGCTGTGAGCCGGACCCGATGTTGCCCCCGGCCGGACGCAGGCAGGCCCCGAGCACCCGCAGCGTGCCATCCTGTCCGACCGTCCACTGCTGCGCTGCTCCATCGTGGCAGGCCCAGGTCTGCACCGCGGTGCCGTTGTCACTGCGGCCACCCACGGCGTCGAGGCAGAGCGGGGTGGACCCGGTCGCGACGGCGGACGGAAGGGTGGTGGTGGCGGTGGTGGTGCGGCTGGTGGTGTTCCCCTGCGCGTCGTACTGCGGGGTCAGGGTGCTGGTGTAGGACGGGCCGCTGGGCGCATTGGCGCTGGAGGACCAGTGCTGGTTGGCCGCGTTGGCGCCGTTGCAGTAGTACAGCGCCAGCTGGACGCCGAGGTTGCCGTTCCACCCCGGGATGTCCAGGCAGAGCGAGGAGGCGCTCTGCACGAGGGCACCGTCGGCTCCGTCCTGCCACTTCTGGTTGTCGCTGCCGTCGCAGGTGGCGAGCTCGATGCCCCAGCCGACGAGACCGGCGGCGGGTCGCATGCACTTGCCGAGCGCCCGCACGGTGCCGTCGCCGGGCCGGGTCCAGCGCTGGGCCGGGCTGCCGTTGCAGTTGGTCGTCTCGACGGCGGTGCCGTCGGCCGTCAGGCCGTTGCGGACGTCCAGGCACAGCTTCACGCCGCCGGCACCGGCCATGGCCGACGTGATCGTGGTGGTGGGCTGCCCGGTGCGGGAGGTGACGCTGGTGACCGCGTTCGGCTTCGCGGCCTGGGCGGTGCCGTTGCCCGGGTAGACGCTGGTCTGGGTCACGTCGCGGTAGGTGTCGCCACCGACGTCGTGCCGGACCGTCTGGGTGCGGTCGCCGAGCAGGTTGTACTGGTAGCTCTGCCAGTACGGGGCCGGCCCGCCGATGGTCCGGGCTTTGCCCTATTTCGTAGACACTTGCCTGCTATGCCACCAGGTCCAGGCTATCGACGCTGGTGGCGTGCTGTCGTTCGTAGTCGACAGGGCTTCGGTAGCCGAGGGCGGAGTGGCGTCGCCTTCGGTTGTACCAGGCCATCCAGGAGAAGACCGCGGTTCGGGCCTGGGGTCGGCTCAGCCAGCGTGAACCGTAGAGCAGTTCGCGCTTGAGAGTGGCGAAGAACGACTCGGCGAGGGCGTTGTCGTAGCTGGAGCCGACCCGGCCCATCGAGCGCCGAATCCCGTGCGCCCGGCAGACCTCGGCGAACGCCGCGTCCGTGTACTGCCCAGGTTCAACCAGTCGTTGCAACAACAGCACCCTGCTGGATCAACAGTAGCTGCTCGTTGAAGACTTCGGCGGGTGTCCTCCATCCCAGGGTCTTACGAGGGCGGCTGTTGAGTGCTGTGGCGACAGCATCGAGGTCGCCACGAGTGTGCCTGCTGAGGTCGGTTCCCTTCGGGAAGTACTGACGCAGGAGGCCGACACGCTCAGCACTCGGCACAGCCGCTGTACTCCGTACAGGTCACGATGATCGGAGATGAACCGCCAGCGGCCGGTCATCGACCCATCGCCGAGTAGCCGGGGGGAATCTCACCCCCCGGCCCTCACAGAACCGTGCTTAACAGTCTCCCGTTACACGGCTCTTGTCGTTCTGATCA